>CANRHN010000026.1 GCA_947630425.1 uncultured Clostridia bacterium
GTCTGCGCCATCGTGACCCTACGGGCGCGTTGCGCCGCCTCGGTCGGACTACTAAGGAAGCCGCTGCACGCGGCTTCTTTTTGGGTTCCCACGCAATGCGAGTGTCATTGCGTGGGAAGAGGCGCAACCGACTGTTAGCGGAACCGACTACACGACAGTGTAGTTGGCGCTAACCGAAGCCGTGTTGCGCCGAAGTTTCGCTGGGGTCTCCCCTGTCACAAGGAACTCGCGTGCGCCCACAATCACACTTGCGCACGCTCACGCGACTGCTACAAAGTGCCCATAGGGCACATTTGCTTAACGCGCCGCGCCCACATCTCCCCGGGGCGGATTGCAAGTGCCGCGCAGGTCATCGTCACAACACTCGCTTGACGTTACCATTCGTGCAAGCACGAACAGTACCAACGTCGCTCGGTTGTTCCTCTCCCACCCAAGTTTCATTCTTCAACTTGTGCGGGGGCCCTGTGTGCAGGCGGAATTTTCGCTTTCTCCGCTACTACGGACGAAACGTCCGTCTCCGCGCGCGAAAATACCGAGTTGACATAGAAGTCGGCTTCTGTATTCTGTTTACTTCCCCACCCAAAATTTCTCGCAGAGCCTTTTTATCTTGCAGAGCTTTTTTATATTGTAAGTCTTTTTTGTAACGTTTTATAAGCAAAATTACTATATTTTATAGTATATATATAATTTAGAATACTAAAATATAAAAAAATTCTCAATTTAGGGGTGTATTTGTTTGACAAACAGGGTGAGGGTGGTATAATTAAACTACTATACTGTCGCGGTATATCATCTTGACAACACTGACCGCGGCAAAGAGGTTAGCTATGAAGAAAAAAATACTTAATTCACTGATAATGGTGTTAGTATTGGCATTGACATGTATCTACGCACTGCCGGGGCTTTTCACGCCCGAACAGGTTGGTGACGTAGCAACTGACAATGCCTCTTTTCATCTCGACGAGGAAGAGGTGCTTAGGCAACTCAAGCAAAAAACGCTCAACTCTATCAACAAGAATTTGTTGAAGAAAGTCAGCGACAACAAGCTTACCGGTGCGGTAGATGTTATCATCACGCTTTCGGACGGCTCTTTGTTGGGACAGTACAATACCGACAACAAAGGAATGGACTTGGAAACTTACCTTTCCAGCGGCGAAGTAGCGGCGACGGAAGCGAAGGTGCGCAGTCGTCAAAACACTTTGGCGCGCAAGTTGCTCAATTCGGGACTGATTTCCTCCACAAAGTATAACTACAGCACTTTGTTGGACGGTTTCTCCGCACGCACAACTTACGAAAACCTTTCCAAGATCATCAACTATAGCGGCGTGTACCGTGTGATAATCAGCAACACCTACAATCGTCCGCAGGAAGCTGTGGTCAACGACGTCAACGTGTACGATACGGGTATATTCAAAAACAACGTAAGCGACAAGTACACCGGCAAGGGCACGATAGTTGCCGTTCTCGACACAGGTTGCGACTACGCACACCCTGCATTTACCACTCACCTCGTGGACGCGGAAACCGCCCATTACGACCGTGACGACATTGCCAAGCTGTTGCCCGGAACAAAAGCGTATCAACTGAGCGGCGGCGACTTGGAAGCGCGCGAAGTTTACTACGGCAACCTGACGAAAAACAAAATCGCTTTCGGTTACGACTATGCCGACAAAGACCCCGACGTCATGCCCTTCCTCGAAAGTCACGGCACTCACGTTGCGGGCATCATCGCAGGCTTTGCCAACGACATGATCGTCGAGAAAAACGACGACTTTGACGGCGATCCCACAACCACGCTTCAAGGCGTTGCAATCGACGCACAGCTTGCCATCATGAAGGTCTTTTCCGACAGCAGAACCGGTGCCGAGGACGAGGACATACTCGCCGCTTTGGAGGACTGCGTACACTTGCAGGTTGACGCCATAAACATGAGCTTGGGTTCAAGTTGCGGCTTCACGCGTGAAGTGGACGAAGAGTACAAAAACGACATTTACGATGCAATCAACGACGCAGGCATTTCCTTGATAGTTGCAGCCAGCAACGATTACAGCAGTGCATACGGCAGCGAGTACGGCAACACCAACAAGGTGGAAAACCCCGACAGCGGCACAGTCGGCGCGCCTTCCACTTACAGATCGGCTTTGTCCGTTGCCTCCATCAACGGCAACAAGGACAAGTACATGCTCGCAAACGGCAAAAGAACCATTTTCTTCCAAGAAGCCGCGGACATGAACAGTGACTACTACGATTTCTTTGAAAAATTGGGCGTCACGGACTCGGAAGATCACACATTTGAATACGTAACAATCCCCGGCTTGGGCGCGGCGGGCAACTACGCTTCGGTAAACGTCCAAGGTAAAATTGCTCTGGTCAAGCGTGGCGACATCAACTTTGAGGACAAGGTTATTTACGCAGCCAATGCGGGCGCAGCAGGTATCATCATTTACAACAATGTGTACGGCGACATTTTGATGACGGTTGCCGAAGCGGGCGAAAACATTGCCGTTTGTTCCATAGGTAAAGACGACGGCGAGTACCTTGCTTCCGAGCCGAGCGGCACGCTTGTTATGAATGCAAAGAACACTGCAGGTCCTTTCATGAGCGACTTCTCCAGCTGGGGACCCAACCCCGACTTGACCCTTAAGCCCGACATCACGGCGCACGGCGGCAACATCTGGTCGTCCATCCCCGGTGGCGGCTACGAAAAGTTGAGCGGTACTTCGATGGCAACCCCCAACCTGTGCGGTATTGCGGTGCTTGCTCGTCAGTACGTCAACGAAAAATTCCCCAAAATCACAGACCTCGCTGAAAAACGCGACCTCGTCAATCAAATCATGATGTCTACGGCGACAATTGCGCTCAACCGCGAGGGCAATCCCTATTCTCCGCGCAAGCAGGGCGCAGGTATTGCGGACATACTCAAGCTGACGACCACGCCTGCGTACATCTACACGATGGAAAAGGATGCCGACACGGGCGACTTGGTAAAGATGAACACCACAAAGTTGGAGCTGTTTGACGACCCCGCGCGTAAGGGCGTGTACGACATGACGTTCTACCTTGTAAACATTTCCGACAAGGCAGTCAGCTACAAATTGGGCAACTACACAATGACGGAATCTCTTTCCGCAGACAAAAAGTACGTTGCGGAAATGGCATATATGCTTTCTCCCAACGCGCAGTACAGTGTTGAAGAAGGTGGAACTTACTCTGACGGCATTGTTACCGTTCAGCCCGAAGCGACAGCAAAAATCACCGTTCGCATCACATTGAACGGCAGCGACAAAAAGTATCTCAACGAAAGCTTTGCCAACGGCATGTACGTGGAAGGCTACATCACTCTCGACAATCAAAGCACCGAAAGTGACAGCGTAGACCTCAACGTACCCTTCCTCGCCTTCTACGGCGATTGGTCGCAAGCTCCCATCTTCGACAAAGATTACTACGATGTGGAGACCACGGCGCACAACAACGCCTTGGAAGAGGACGAAAAGGTCAAGGCAGACTACGCGGCAACAACGCCCTATGCTCTGTACTATTACGACTACATCATTCCCATGGGCACGTTCCTCTACGATCTGTCCTCCGACTTCACCCCCATACCCGCAACGGAAGAGCATGCGGCATTGGCATACTCGGCAACGTCACTCAGCGGCATATACGCTGTGTACACAGGTCTGTTGCGCGGCGCAAAGGAAATGACTGTAACCATTCGCAACACCTCAACGGGCGAAGTGGTGTGGACCATGAAGGACTACAACTGCTACAAAGCTCACTACAACGGCACGCCGATGCCTTACGTTTGCGAGTTCGATCTGCCCATGTTCGGCGACAATCTTACGCTCGACGGAACAGGCTCTATCATGGGAGCGTTTGGCAACAACAACGAGCATTTCGAAGTGACAATGCAAGCCAAGCTGGATTGGGACGTCGACCGCAACATCAACGACACCTACACGTTCAGCTTCTACATCGACAACGAATCTCCCACAGTGGTCGGTTCTCGTTTCTACACAAAGTACGACAACACCGCTCGCAAGGACAAGTACTATGTTGATTTGGAGGTTTACGACAACCACTATGCAATGAGCGTGCGTCCCATAATTGTAGATTGGGCGTATGACGGAGAAGGCAACCACCAAGTAAACCAAAACGGCGAACAGCTCATAACAGTGGACGCTTTGAGCGACACGGCTACTCCTGTCTATCAGGAAACGCGTGGCAGCACAACAAAGGTTACTATCGAAATTACCGACTACATGGATCGTATTCACAATTCGTTAGAGCCGAACTGCATTTTGTTCCAAGTGGACGACTATGCGTTGAACACCAACCTCATCTCCATTCCGCTGCCCGAAACGGACAACAAAAATCTCGACTTTGACAAGGAAAAGCTGGGCGACACGACGGTATACGACGGCGACGCACAAGCAATCGAGCTTGACATAGGTCAAACCTTCGATCTTACTCAGTACATCAAGAGTACTGTCGAGAACTACACAATCAGCGCAGACGCTCAAAAGTTCCTGTTTATGCTTGATTGGAATTCGGAAAACGACGCAGTTGCCGCAATCAGTAACGGCGTTGTGGAAGGACGCGGCGAAGGAACGACAAACGTGTACTTCACAAGCGGCGGCACAAAGCACAAAATTCAAGTGAAGGTCAGTAGCGAGGTTTCCGATCAAAGGCAACCCGCGTTGGAAGAACTCAAGCTGTTGGGTTACTACACGGTCAAAGCCTTCACGTCCGACATCGATCGTTCGGAAATCGGCTCCAGCGGCAGTACAAACTACTTTGACAAATCCAGGGTAATTTCCTTCTACCCGTCGGAGGTTGTCAAACTTCAGTACAAGATCAAGCCTTGGAACCTTGAACAGAACAAAGACCGTTACGAGGTAACCTGGACGAGTACCGACCCGCGCGTGGCAACGGTGGACGCAAACGGCGTTGTCACCGCAGTAAAGGAAGGTACTTGCTACATCAATCTTTCCATAAAGATCGATGGCAGAACAAGCGTTATGCAGGCAAGCTGCTTTGCCAACGTAAAGAGCGAGTTCATCATAGAAAACCGTCAACTTGTTGCATACAAGGGCGCGGGCGGTGAAGTTGTTTTGCCCGACGACGAAGGCTTGATGTACATCAGTTCTTACGCGTTCTGCCACTACGAAATGGACAACAGCGCCGAGACTCCCGAGGACGACAAGTACAATCTCGACTACAAGAGAACTCCCTACAGCAACACCACGGTGACAAAAGTCGTCATTCCCGAAACCGTTACCACCATCGAGCAGTATGCGTTCTACCAATGCTTTGCTTTGGAAACGGTAGAAATAAAGGGCGACAAGCTGACAACAATCGGTCATGACGCATTTGCGAAATGCTCTAACCTGAAATCCATCAATTTGGGAAGCGTCAACGTCATCAACGACAACGCATTCAAAGATTGCAAAGAGTTGTCCGATGTCGGCGAAGAAAAGCTTGCACATCCCTACGTAGTAGGCGAATCCGCGTTTGAAAATTGCACAAGCTTGGTTGAACTCAATCTTACCAATTTGCGTCGTGGTGGCAAGGCTTCCTTCAAAGGTTGCGTAGGATTGGAAAAAGTTACATTCGGCGAGTTCACGCGTATCGGTGAAAGCATGTTTGAAGGTTGCGTCGGATTGACGCATGTGAACAGAGACAACAGTCCAAACACACTCTTTGTTTACAGTGACGTAGTACCCTCAAGAGCGTTCTATGGTTGCATCAAACTGAAGGGCGTGGTGTTCAAAAACACCGTGACATACTTGGGCGAAGAAGCGTTCAGAGGCTGCACGGCATTGGAGTTGGTCAAATTCGAGCAAGATTGCGAAGAATTCGGCACAAACGCCTTTACGGGATGCAGCAGCATCGACAATTTTACAATTGCCAACTACCACATGGAAGGCGGAGTTGTTTACGACAGTACAAGCAAAACCAAGTTGCTGTTGGTTGTGCCCACAAAGTTCAATCAAACCACATTTACCCTTCCCGCAAGCGTCAAGGAAATTGCGGCGGGCGCATTCAGCGGAGTAGGCATCAAGTCCTTCGACGTTGCAGACAGTTCCGTGCTGGAAACAATCGGCAACAATGCGTTTGCAGGGTGCGCGGCTCTTACAAGCGTCACGCTTCCGTCCTCTGTAAAGGAAATCGGCAGCGGTGCGTTTGCGCAAACTGCGCTCGGCTCAATCGATCTGCACGAAACGCAAATCACCAAACTTGCCGACGAGTTGTTCAGCGGCAGCTCCGTTCAAACGGTCACACTGCCCGATGCTTGCAAGGAAATCGGCGAAAGCGCATTCGAGGCATGCACGCAGCTGGAGAGCGTTTACGGACTTGAAAACGTAACGACTGTCGGCAACAGAGCTTTCTGTCTTGCGGGCATAAGCTCCGTGCAATTCGGAAGCGACGTCACAATCGGCGAAGAAGCATTTGCCGGCAACACGAGACTTGCCAACGTTACGTTCGGCGGCAAGGTTTACGTAGGCGACGAAGCGTTTGCCGAGAGCGGTCTGACTTCTCTCAACATCAGCGGCGAAGGCAGCTATGTGGGCGTAAGCGCGTTTGCAAGGTGCAATGCGTTGAATGCCGTCAACATCGACGGCGTAACGACAATCGGAGACAACGCTTTCTACTACTGCGAACAGCTGACTTCGGTGTCGGCTGACGGTGCCGAGCGTATCGGCGTCGGTAGCTTTGAAGGCTGTCGGTCACTGCAAACCGTCAGTGCGGAAAACGCAACAGAGGTTGGCGATGCGGCATTTTATCCGTATACCTACACGGAAAACGGCGGATCTTACATCGACACAAGTTTGGAAACTGTCAGTATTCCCAAAGCGGAAGTGATAGGAGCGGACGCATTTGCTTACGCAGTGTACGCAACCAATATCGAAATGCCCAGCGTCAAGAAAATCGGCAACAATGCATTTTACAGAAATCGCTTGCTGACGGAATTGGACGCTCCCGATCTGGAAGAAATAGGTGACATGGCGTTTTTAGACTGCGAGTCGCTTGCTTCCGTCAATGCTCCCAAGCTCAAGTCCATAGGCTCGCAAGCATTTGGCGGAACGGCGATCACGACCATTGACCTGCCCTCAACGATCACAACGGTAAAAGAGAGCGTAACCTTCGGTGCGACGAGCTTTGCGGGCTTTACGCTCAACGGGGACAAAAACGGTGAAAACGACCACGTAAAACTTGACAACGGCGTGCTTTACACAAAGAATGCAAACGGCGGCTACACGCTCATCAGTTACCCGCAACTGATGACCCCCGACGAAGACGACAATTACACCGTGCTGGAAGGCACAACGCGTATCGGTATGCGTGCCGCGGCGAACAACGCCTTGCTGAAAACAGTAACTTTGCCGCAATCGTTGGTGTCTATCGGCGACTATGCCTTTGCGGGATGCACCGATTTGAGTAAGGTAATCTTCCAAAGCTACTATGCCCCCGATTTGGAGTCCGTTATCAATTTGGACGACGAAATTCTGGCAACTCAAACAAGCAGATACCCCGGATTTAACGATTTGTACAAGTACGATTTCTACGTCAAATTCGAGGATGCCGGCACGATCTCCTACTACTACGGCAACTTGTTTGCTTACCGCCATTTCAGAGGATTGGTGACAAGCTTTGACAAGAACAAGTTGGAAATGGTCATTCCTTCCAACTCCGAGGGTTACGACAGCCCAATTTACAAAGCATTTTTCGGCAAAGTGACCTTAGGCACAAACACCATGGGCAAAGCTGCAATTGATTTTGTGGAAGCGGTAAAAGCCTTGATGGGGTTGGAAAAAATCGATCGTTATGCTTACACGGCAATGGACAAAGCCACAATGGCATACAATGTTTTGTTGGCAAATCAAAGCGAACTCAGTTGGGTAGACGAGGAGTACCTCAATTTCTACAACCAAGCACTCAGCGATTACAACATTGACTTGGCTCTCGACGCCATCAACAAGCTGACGGAAATGGACGACACCGTTCACTCCTACAGAATGTTGAGCGACGCGCTCCGCAAGTACAACGAGCTTTCCTCCGAGGAAAAGGGAACATTGGACGGCTTGCTTGGAGAAGTCGGCGCGGCACAGAGTATTCTCAACGAAAAGAGCGCGGCTTACAAGGAAGCGGCAGGCATAACAGGTTCTATCGACCTCTCCAAAGAGTATATCGACAGAGTGGTGGATCAGCTCGAGGCTTTGTTGGGCGGACTCACCCCCGAAACGATAACGTCAAGCGACTTCAACAAATTGTTGGAAGCATACAAGCTTGTAAAAACTCTTACAGATGACGAGTACAAAACCAACCAAAACGGCAAGCTCGATCCTTATCTCAAGATACTGAACGCTTGGGAAACGGCGGCTTACGGAGGTCTTGTCAACGACCTTGCCGAAACGGTCGCTCATCCGTCCGCAACGCAAGCGTTGGCTGCAACTATCATTTCTGTCAATGCGCTGCTCGCTGCCGCGTTTGTGGCTCTGAAAGGAGGAATACGGTAATGAAAAAGAAAATTACTCTTGTGTTGGTAGCGATACTTGCCATTACAACGTTGCTTGTTGCAGGCTGTGCCAAGGGCGAAAAAGCCCTTCCGCAGCTGCAGAAAGCATACGGAAATGTAAGTCAAGCCAAAAAAATCGAAGTAAACATCGAAGCAAAACGTAACAGTCTTGTTCAGTACACCAGCCAAACCGTCTACACCAAGCTGAGCGGCGGCTACAGTTGGAGCAAAACGACTCGCACAATTCAGCACATTGACGACAAGCTTGTGGAAGAAATGCCGGAGGGCTTTGATGGTTACGAAACAGTCACCACAACGGGACTTGCCGAGGCAACGACGGAGTTTGTGCCCACGCTCAACCTTGACGCGCAGTATTTCAACGATTATACCGCCAAGGCAAAGTCTCTTACCGCAGAAGTAAAGGGTGGTTCGGAAGCTGCATTTTTGGGCTTGAACAGTCCGCTTGTGCCCACTCCGTCCGACATGGTTGTCAATTTGACCGTCGCAAAAAAACAAGTAACGGAGCTTGTCATCACTCTTGTGGCTGACAAGTGCAACATTACCATTTCTTTTGCCTTTACTTACTGATTGGCAAATTAACAAAAGGACAAAACGATGAAAACAAAATTTTCAACTGCATTGACTGTTGTGTTGGTGCTTTTGCTGGCGATGAGCTTGTTGGCAGCCTGCAACACGGGAGAGGTGAACCTCGAAGGGAAAATAAATGTCACCTTTATGTTCAACGGGGGCGTTTTGAGCAAACCCCAAGAAGTAAGTGACAGCATAATACACGCTTACGAGCCCAACTCTTATGTGATAGACATCACCAAGTACAAAGACTACAAGTTTGCCAACGGTCACATGATTTTTGAAGGGTGGTTTGCCGACCCCGAAATGACTGTTCCTTGGGACTTTACCCAAAAGGTAACAAAGGACGCAACGCTCTATGCCAAGTGGAGTTCCCCGTACACGTTTGTCGTAAAACTTGTAAAAGACCCCGCCGACGCGAGCAAAGATCAGCAACTTGGCGTCTACTATGTGGAACCGGGCACGATGTTTAACGCAGAGGGAGCAAACACTTACGGCAAAAACCTTCGCAATCTCACTCCCAAGCGCACATTCCTCGGCTACTACGAGGACAGAAACTTCGAAACGGAGTGGAACTTGGCAACCGTACACGAACAGAGGGAAGATGGCTACGAAATACCTGTCTACGTCAAGTCGATCGAGGGCGCGTGGCAGTTTGTCAGCACCTACGAGGAACTGAAAGCGGCTCTTAAAACTTCAGACGGCATTTGGTTGGAAAACGACATAAATTGCAACGGCGAAAGGGTGGATTTCAGCGGCTATAGCAACGTGTTCAATCGGGCGCTTCGCGGAGACGGTTACTTCAATCCCAATCCCGATGGCTACACAATCAGCAACTTTGAAATTAGCGGTCAAAGAGATACCAGCCGTCCCTCTTACTCCATATTCGACGAGTTGGGCAGTAGCGCACAAATCAACAACGTTCACTTTACCAACGTCAAAGCGGTACTCACCAACAGACCGGACGCGGGCGGAATTGACATTGCCGCATTGGCAATCAGCGCGCAAAACGGCGCAGTTGTGGACGGAGTGACCATCAGCGGAACTTTCAACAGCCAACTCAAGGAAACCACAGATGTGTACCATTTTGTACCTCCCACCAAGGAGGAACTGCAACGATTGTTCACCGTCCTCGTACGTGACTACGATGCGAACAAAGTAACTGTAACAAATTCACAAGCAAATTTAACACCGATTTCGCAATAGAATAGCGCAACGGTTCTACAAGGAGAACGATCATGACAAAATTTAAAAAATTTGTAACGGTTTTGTTGGCGATAGTGATGGGAGCAACCTGCTTTGTTGCTCTTGCCGCCTGCAAAAAGACCACATTTGACAACGAAAAGGACCGTCTTGTTTTGTCGATAGGCGAGTTGGACGGCGTGTTCAATCCCTTCTTCAGTTCGTCGGCAACAGACGGCAGCATCATCGGTATGACGCAGATAGGTATGCTTTCTTCCGACAAGGATGGTCAGGTAATTTGCGGCGAAGACGAGGCTTGCGTCGTTTCGGATTACGAGGTGACAACCGACCAAAACGGCAGCAGCAATCATGATGATTGGCGCACGACCTACAAGTTTGTGTTGAAAAACAACATCAAGTTCAGTAACGGCTCGCCCCTCACAATGAAAGACGTGTTGTTCAATTTGTACGTTTATCTCGATCCTTCTTACACCGGCAGCTCCACAATTTACTCCACAGAGATAGTCGGCTTGGAAGAATACCGCACTCAGACAACAAACATCAATGAGCAGAAGGGATTCCGCGATCAATTTGAAATCAAGGCTTATGTTCGTAGAAACAATCTTGTTGACACGGTGACAAATCTGTATAAGGATGACCCCGAATTCAAAGGTAAGCTCGTTAGCGATGCACAAATGACAGCAAAATTGCAGGAAATACAGAATCGTTACGAAAAACTTATGAAAGAAGATCCGGACACATACGACAAGGAAACATACGGAGACTATCTGCAATTGGTGGGCGACTATGAGCATGCAAAAGAGCTGTTCAGAAAGGAGTTGGAAAGCGACTACACAAGTGCGGGAGATCCTTATGATATCAAGTTCAACGACGACGCCGTTCACCTCAACTATCAGGCGGAAGCATTCCTCTACAACGAGGGCTATATCTACTGGGACGCTAACCTTAATAACGGCAGAGGCGGCTTGCAATATACTCTCGTTTCAGAGAAAGATGTACGTACGATAACCAAAGACGAGGTAATTCAAAGGGTTTACGACGACAAAATTCCCAGCCAAATCACCGAAATCGTACAGTATTGGCAAACAGCCACAACATTGTTGGACGAGTTTACTGCGCAGGCAATGAAAGCGTACTTCGATTCTTTGGGTGACACAGAGCGCATTTGGAACGTAAGCGGTATCACATTCCCCAACCGCAAGCCAGGTTCATCCGTTACGGTAAACGGCAAAACTTACAATCAACCCACCTACAACAGCGACGGCAGCGTCGAATCGGGTAACGAAGTGTTGCAAATCGTCATCAAGGGCATCGACCCCAAAGCAATTTACAACTTTGCTTTCACGGTTGCTCCGATGTACTACTACTCTTCCACTGACTACAACGGTAAAGACTATATAGCGGACTTCGATTACGAACAAAACTTCGGTGTGGAGTTCGGTGACATCGACTTTATGAACGACGTCGTCAAAAATTCTGACAAAATCGGCGTCCCCGTGGGCGCAGGTCCTTATCAGGCAACCACCCGTAAAGGAGAAGGCACTCCTGACAGATCGACTTTCTGGGAGAACAACGTGTGCTACTACAAGCGTAACGACTACTTTATGTTCCCCGTCAACATCAAGTACGTCAACTACCAAGTGGTAGACGCCAAGATGATGCTCACAAGCTTGTTCAACAATGAAATTCACTTTGCAGAACCCAACTGCACGCAGGAGAACATCGACCTTGTGGAATCCAGAAAGAAAAAGGGCTTTGAACATCAGGAAGTGCAAACCAACGGTTACGGCTATATCGGTATCAATGCCGAAAAAATTCCCGACGTCAACGTTCGTCGCGCGATAATGTACGCCATCGACACCAGCCTGTGCCTCGAATACTACAGAGGACACGCTTCTGCAATCTACCGTCCGATGACGCTCGCCTCTTGGGCTTACCCCGACGGAGCTACGGCGAAATATCCGTATGACGGAACAGGCGCAACAAGCCTCAATTTGATAATACAAGCAGGTTACACTACAACAGACAAGGCGGGAAAACGCTCCAACAGCAACGGAGACAAGCTCAAGTTTACATTTACAATTGCCGGCGACAGCGAAGACCACCCCGCGTACAACGCAATGAACAATGCAAAAGACGTTCTTAACAAGATAGGATTTGAAATCACCGTTCAAAAGGACATCAACGCATTGAAAAAGCTCAACACGGGCGACTTGACGGTATGGGCGGCAGCTTGGGGCAGCGCAGTGGACCCCGACATGTATCAGGTGTACCACATCGATTCGCAAGCGGGCGCAACAGCCAACTGGGGTTACCGTGCAATCAGAAACAACGCCGGCGGCAAGTATGATTACGAGTATAACATCATAGCCAATCAACTTTCGCCGTTGATTGACCAAGCTCGTCAAACAAATGATGTGAATGAACGTAAAGATTTTTACGCTCAAGCATTGGACCTTGTAATGGATCTTGCAGTGGAGTTGCCCACCTATCAACGTAACGACATGTTTGTTTACAGCAACAAAATTTTGGACGTCAGCACAATGAATTCCAATGTAACTTCCTTTGACGGACCTCTTTCCAGACTGTGGGAGTTGAGCTTTGTAGGCAACAAAACCAAGTAACGATTTCTCGGGAGCTTGTCTCCCGAGTCACTCCCGAAAAAACTAAAGGGACAAAACAATGGTAAAGTATATTATAAAAAGAATACTGCTATCTATAGTCATTCTTTTGGGTGTGTCGCTGATCATTTACACACTTGTTCGTCTTATGCCCGCTGACTACATGGAAACAAAGTTCAGCACGCAATTGACGCAGGGCACAATGACACAAGAGCAAGTCGACCAGTTCAAAAAAGACGCCGGTTTGTACATGCCGGACGGCATTTTGACCATCACTGTGGTTGACGACAGCGTAGAGTGCAACGGAGAGTCCTTTCAACGTGACCTCAAATCCGTAAACTACGAGCGTATGTTGGACAACAACATGTCGGCGGACGAACTCTACTGCGGCAACTACTACGCTGACGAATGGCAGATAACGCTTAGGCAAGTAAGCGACCCAAACAACGACTTAAAGTACAACCAATATACTCTCTACAAGCGTGCCGAAGAAGATAGCAAAACAATGAGCGGAAGCTACACTGTCAGTGTAGACGGCAAGATTATCTTTGGAGAGCAGCTTAAGGGCGACGTGAAATATGTTCCCGAAGAGGAAGGCAACAGCGGACACGTGCAGTTTACCGTCAAGGGCGGCGACTACGACGGAAAGGTTTTCCGTTTGGAAGTTTCTCAATCCGACCACAATCGTGCCATGGAAGGGAATATCAGCTTTGAAAGTCTCTACCGTGCCGATTGGGAAACAAGTGACGGCATGTACCGTTTGACGTTGGGCAAAGACAACAAATGGGAATTGCTCGAATTGAGCGGTAGCACCAGAGCCGTTCTGACGGGAGATTTTACGGTTGACGAAACAACGCACGAGCTGACGCTCGAAGGGCTTTTGACCAAGCCGATAGAGTACCGTAACGCCACCTTTGGCGAAAAGGCAAGCGCAGTGTTGAACGGTTACTTCCAATGGCTGTTCAACATGATGAGGGGCAATTTCGGACGTTCGTTTACGCACGAAAAACCCGTCACAACGGTTATTTCCGAACACATGTGGATATCCTTCATAATCTCCTTTATCGCCTTGATATTTGAGTTTGTCATTTCCATTCCTCTCGGCATAACCAGCGCAACTCACCAATACTCCGCGCGGGACTACTTTGTCACCGTTGTGACGATGATCGGTATTTCCTTCCCGAGCTTCTTCTTTGCGGCGTTGCTCATCAAGATGTTTGCAACCGACCCGATAACAATTTTCCCGTCGGGCGGATTGGTGAGCGGCGGCAGCAGCGCAACGGGCATAACGTTGTTCTTCGACATGGCATGGCACTTGGTGTTGCCAATGGTAGTTATGGTTGTTTTGAGCATCGGTAGTTTGATGCGCTACACGCGTACCAACATGTTGGAAGTGTTGAGCAGCGACTACATACGAACTGCCCGCGCAAAGGGACTTTCGGAAAAGAGAGTTGTCTACGTGCATGCTTTCCGCAACACGCTTATTCCCTTGATGACCATGATGGCAGGAATTTTGCCGAGCTTGTTCGGCGGAGCAATGATAACGGAAGAAGTGTTTGCTATCGACGGAATCGGGCGCATAGCCTACAAATCGTTGACGCAGGGCGACCTGCCCCTGATCATGGGTTACAACATGTTTTTGGCTGTGCTGACCGTCATCGGAACGTTGCTTTCCGACATTATGTATGCGGTTGTCGATCCGCGCGTCAAGTTGACAAAGTAGAGGAGGTAGAGTTATGGACGAAAAATTACAAAACAACCCCGAAACTCTCAGCGACGTGAACGAGGAACAACTTTCCAACGACAAACTTGTTCAATTGAACGATGAAGACGTCGAGCAAAAAGTTTACTACAAGGAACTCACTCCCACCCGCATGGTTTTGAGAAGGTTTTTCCGCTCAAGATTGTCGGTGGTGGGCTTGATAATGATCATCGCCCTGTTTGCCTTTTCCTTTTTGGGACCGTTTGTGTTCAGAATTTTCGGCTACAATTGGGGCGAAACGGATGTGGACCGCAAAACAACTATCAAACGTTCGGGCAACACCATCACCCAAGAGGTAAACGGCGTAGAAGTGGAGGCTTACGAGTACTTCTACCTCGAATCCGAGCTTAACTCAAACGCCCCGCCCTCGGCAGAACACCTGTTGGGCACCGACGAAAGAGGCATGGACGTGTTTGCAAGGTTGATGTACGGCGGCAGAGTGTCGTTGACGTTGGGCTTTGTTGTCGTCATTCTCGAAACGCTTTTGGGCGTGCTTTTGGGCGGAATTTCCGGCTACTTCGGCGGTTGGGTCGATCAGGTGATAATGCGTATTGTAGACATACTCAACTGTATTCCCACCTTGCCGTTGTTGCTGATAGCTTCCGTCGTTATCGACAGCTGGGGCGTTCCCGGAGACATGCGTATCTACTACTTGATGGTAATACTGACAATCTTCGGTTGGAGCGGCACGGCGCGCATGGTTCGCGGACAAATTTTGTACCTGCGCGAGCAAGAGTACATTGTGGCATGCGAGGTTATGGGTATTCCCACTTGGCGGCGCATATTTATGCACCTCATTCCCAACATAATGCCACAGCTGATCGTTTCCATGACGTTGGGTCTCGGCGGCATCATTCTTTACGAGGCAACCTTGAGCTACTTGGGACTCGGTATTCCCATTCCCTATGCGGCATGGGGCACAATGATAAGCTCCGCTACCAACCCGACGGCAATGCTCAACTACCCCAATTGGTGGATTCCCGCAGGCTTGCTGATAGTGATTGCCGTGTTGGGCTTCAACTTTGTCGGAGACGGTTTGAGAGACGCAATGGACCCCAAAGCAAGAAAGTAACAGTTCACTTTGACAAATTTGTATATGTGAATATGCGCAAATGCGCAACTGAACAAAAGGTAACACCGTGAAAACAAAACAAGAAAAAAATCCATATATTTTGAGTTTGAAAGAGAGCCGCGCTATTCTCAAAAGCAACATCGCCGAGATGAAGAAGTACGAAAAGCTCAAACGTAAAAAGGTCACTCCCGACTACTTTACCACCGAACTCAAAGACGAAAACAACATACTCGAGGTGGAAAATCTGCACACCTACTTCTACACGGACAGCGGCGTTTCCAAAGCGGTCAACGGCATAACTTTTTCCGTGCCCAAAAACTCTATTGTGGGCTTGGTGGGCGAGTCGGGCTGCGGCAAGAGCGTTACAAGTCTTTCCATTATGCAGTTGGTGCAAGCGCCTCAAGGACAGGTGACGGACGGCGCGATTCGTTTTGCCACGCGCGACTTTATTTTGGACAACAAAGGCAAGCGTATTCCCATCTACGTCAAGGACGAAGAGGGCAACGTTGTCTACACCGACAAGCTGGACAAAAAGGGCAGAGTGGTAAAGGGCAGGGACGGCAATCCCCTGAAAGTACCCTTGCAGGCACGCAACGAGGATGGTATTCCGCAGTACGAAATGCAGGACGTAACCTACGATATTGCCAAAATGCCCACCAACGATATGTATCGTATTCGCGGCAAGGATATCTCTATGATATTCCAAGAGCCTATGACCAGCCTCAACCCCGTGTTTACCGTCGGCTATCAGATAGAAGAGGCGGTGTACCTCATAAACCCGCTTGCCACCAAAAAGGAAGCGCACGACAAGGCGGTGGAAATGCTTTCCCGAGTGGGTATCCCCATGCCGGAGACCATCGTCAATTACTATCCGCACCAGCTTTCGGGCGGTATGCGTCAGCGCGTTATGATAGCGATCGCGCTTGTGGGCAATCCCAAGCTTATCATCGCCGACGAGCCTACAACGGCGTTGGACGTTACAATACAAAGCCAGATTTTGCACCTCATCAAGGAAGTGCAACAGCAGTGTCACGCGTCCGTCATGCTCATCACCCACGACCTTGGCGTAGTTGCCGAAACCTGCGACTACGTGGTGGTTATGTATGCGGGTAAAATTGTGGAAAAGGGTACTGTGTACGAAATTTTCGACCATCCCCTTCATCCCTATACCAAAGGCATACAAAAAGCAAAGCCCACTTTCGATACGGGCGTGGACGCGGATCTTTACAGTATTCCCGGAGTAGTACCCAATCCCATCAACATTCCCGACGAATGTCTGTTCAAGGATCGTTGCGGCGAGCGTTGCGCTTGCTGCGAGGGTGAGTACCCCAAGGAAATAAAGGTGACTCCCACACACAGTGTGTTCTGTCACAAATATAAAAAATAGCACCCCATTTGTCGTTTTTTTGACAAAAATCGGGTTTTGGCAAACTTAGGAGGATAAAATGTTCAGCTTGCTTTCACTGTCTCAGAGCGACGCCGTTACGTTGGGAGTTTTTATGGGACTGATTATCGTGGCGGAGTTCTGCTACATAATTTACCTTTTCTACTCCGACTATCGCGAGCGTCAAGCCAAGTTGGAAGAGGCGGAGTCTGTTGAAGAATACGATTTGGTGAGTACCGGAGGCATTCCCGAAAACGCACCGCAGTACATTCTCAACGTAAAAGATCTTAAACAGTGGTTTCCCGTCAACAGGAGTTTTTTCGGCAAGCCGAAGAGCTTTTTGCGCGCAGTGGACGGCGTCAGTTTTGACCTTGAGCGCGGCAAAACAATCGGCATTGTCGGAGAATCGGGCTGCGGCAAAACAACGCTCGGACGTACCATTTTGCGGCTGTACGACATCACGGAAGGCTCGGCTGTCTACACGGACGAAAAGGGCAACGAGTACGAATTGGCAAAGCTTAAACGCAAACAGCTTCAACCGCTGCGTACGCAGCTGCAGTTGGTGTTTCAGGACCCCTATTCGTCTTTGCCTCCGCGCATGACCGTGGGCGCAATTATCAGCGAAGCGGTACGTGTACACAAAATCGTTCCCAAAAGCAAGGTTCACAACTACGTGTTGAACGTAATGAAGCATTGCGGATTGCAGCCTCACTACTACGACAGATATCCTCATGAGTTCAGCGGCGGTCAGCGCCAGCGTATTTGCATTGCGCGCGCGTTGGCGGTAAAGCCCAAGTTGGTTATTTGCGATGAGCCTGTTTCGGCATTGGACGTTTCTATTCAGGCGCAGGTCATCAACCTGCTCAAAAAGCTTCAAAGGCAAATGGGCATTTCATATATGTTCATTTCTCACGACCTTTCCGTCGTCAAGTATATCAGCGACACCATTGCGGTGATGTATCTCGGAAACATTGTGGAAATGGGCAGCACGGCAGACATCTGCACAAACGCCAGCCACCCCTACACACAAGCATTGTTCAGCGCAGTGCCCGTGCCCAATCCTCACCGCAAGGCAAAGCCCGAGGTGCTGCAAGGCGAGCTTCCCAGCCCCGCCAATCCCCCAAAGGGGTGCAAATTCCACACTCGTTGCAAGCACTGCATGGATTGTTGCACCGAGACAGAGCCTCAAATGCGAGAGCTTACCCCCGGTCACTATGTTGCTTGCCACCTGTTCGACGAACAACCGTCGGAGGAAGCTGTTGAACAAGGTAACGACGTAACGTCGGTTGATGAAAATGAGCAAGAACAAAAAGACTAAGCCGAAAGTGGTGTACAAGGAGGACGACGGCAGAACCATCTACTCCATGGCGGGCTTGGAGGGCAGAACTCCCGAGGAGCTTGAAGAACGCGACAAGCAACGCAAAAACCGCGTCAAGGTTACTCACAAGGAACGCCGCGCCATGATAGCGGCTGCATTTCAGGTCTACGGACCGATGCTGCTGATAATTTTGGTGGGGTTTGGGCTTGCCGCAACCATTGTATATTTGCTGTTTAGCCGCTGACCGCAAAGATTGAAATCGGCACGTAAATCGACAACTAAAATCGACAACATAGAAAAAGCAACCGTTTGGTTGCTTTTTTGACTTTTAATGAAAGTTGCGCCCGTGCGGCGACAAATTGGGCATAACCTTGCGTTCTGTCGAACACGCACTGACGAACAACCGCAAAAGAGAGAGGGAAAACCATTCAAAATATAGTTTTCCCTCGCTTTTAATAAACATTGCGCAGTGAATGTTTGAATTTTAAGACAATTTTTTACTGTAAAAGCTTTAATCTATTTGTCAAGAAGCTTTTTGATACGCATGTAAACTATTTTTAGCTCTTCCGACCGTTCGTCATATGCCCGTGCTTTTTTGCAAAATTCAAGGGCGGTTTTATAATCTTCTACGTCGCAATTTGCCGCTGCAATTGAAACATACAATGCGCCGCTTGTTATGCCGTCGCCAAAACGGGATACTGCGTCATGATATATTTTTATCGCCCTACGGGGATTGTTTATCATTCTGCAAAGCGATGTTCGTACGGGCAACAGCCAGCGCAAACTCGATACGTCCGCTTTACCGCGAACGCCCATCTCGTATCTTGACTGCAATTCGTCTGCAATGGCAATCGCCTCGTGGGGTAAATCTTCGTTTTTGCAGTAAAGTAATTGCTCGCGCAACTCGTTGGTAGGGTATTCCGAAAGTCGATCAAAGTTAAAATATTTCCGAACTATCCGCTTGCGAATTTCGAGTGGTGGGGCTAAAAACGTTGAATCCACCCATTGACCGTTTATAAATCTGTAAATTTCGCCGTTAATTTCCACAGTCGGAAATTTATCCATAGTTTTCTCCTTTTGTAAATTTAAAGCGCAAGTGTTTACTTTTCGGTTGCCTCATCAATAATTTATCTCTGCGACCTTATACTTCGAAAAGCTATATCCGCTGCGAGTGTCTGTAAATGTCGGGTCTTCATACATTATCTGGAGATCAATCAGATGGGGCTTATCTCGCCGCACGACAAGTTCTGACCTTGCAATTGATTTCGCCGGTATATTGAACAAATAAATTGTGCGATTTTTCCAATCGTTTAAGATGAGGCTCCAATCATTATCCAATAGAGCTAATTCCGGATTTGCCCAATAATTGTATGCGCCTTTATTTTTGGATGCAAATGTGACATTGTAAAACAAGGAATATCCTTTACTGCGCAACAAGTTTTTAGCTTTTGATTTTGTTAGGCTGGGGTCGTTGTCGGCGGTCGGAATTAGTGGATCAATTGGTGTCGGGATATTATTTATCAAAAATAATATCGACTGCTCCTTAACCACTTTTTTCAAAAACATTCGGGTTGCGGTAGAAAAATCTATTCCGACAGCCTCAAAGATTGCATTGGCTTGACGCAATAATTCAGAATCAATATTTAGGGTTACGTTTTCGTTCATAAGTGTTCCTCCTGCTTTGTTTTTTCTTGATTATACCAAAACAAAAAATACTTGTCAAGTGTTTTTCAAAGATTTTATTTGTTTTTATTTGATTATGTTAAAACATTGAATTTTGCATAGAAAATTGTTCGTCCGAAAACTGCTATTTTACCGTGGAATGTGAAACGCAAACGAATACAATAGTTATAAATTTCTTTTTGACATAATTTTTTTAATTGCGATCGATATTTTACTGATGTTTACCACTTGTATAGTCTTGTTATAATTTGAAAAATATAATGTTTAACAGACAGAAATTGATTTGTCTCAAACAAAATTCGCCGCGCAAAGTTCAAAGAAATGTTAAAAAAGGAGTGCGCTTTTAGCACACTCTTTTCTGTTGCACTCGTTGAAAGTCTTCGACGAACGTCGAAACTAAAATTGTGTAGATAAAGTAAAAACTATATGTTCGCATGTTTTTTCTCTGTGATGGCAGAGTTTGTAGTTGCTATAAATTATTGTTCGTGATATCATTGAACAGTGCCTATAAGCAATGCGGTAACAGTGTGGTTGTTCCTGTGATTAGACGCATTGCTGAACAAATAAAAGTTTTGTAGGGAGAAGGACATTATGGCATTTGATTTTGATGATGAAGTGAAAAAAAATTATAATGCAACAGTATCTACTATGTTATTGAAAGACGCTTATGGTAAAAAATCACAAGTCGCAAATTCGGGACCGGGTATTTATGCGTTGTATTTAGACGGTGAGCTTAAAAAGATTGGTAAAGCAGTGTATAATAAAGGGATTTTTACCAGAATGTCTCAGTATTATCGGTTGACACCTGAAGGATTGAGTCAGATTACAAAGAATAACAGAGACAAAATTGAAGTTAAATTCTTTTTTCTTAAAAAAGACGACTGTTGGATTGCGGAGCGAAAGCTTCAAGGTATTGCGTGGGATGCCGGTGAGCGAATGCCATGGGAAAGCAAAAATCGCAATTAAATAAAGATGCAAGTAGACAAAGGAGACCGACAACAACAAGATAATCAACTGAATGAATTAAGCATTTAAGAAGTTGAATTTTAAAACCTTTATCATACAAGTACATGTAACAAAAAGAACATTTGAGTTTTGTTAATACCGTGAAAGGACAATTCCATAAATTGAAAAATGGTAGTGTACGAAAACATGTTTTATATAAAATATAAGCAAAACACACGAAATTGAAGTGGCAAACTAAGCCTTTTTTCGTGTATTAATTGTGGTGGACATAAGGGGATTTGTCTCGGCGTAGCCGAGTGAGCGAAACGAAGTGGAGCGCTACATCATTTCGACTTCCCATTATCGAAATGCAGGGTGCGGCGAAGTCACAAGGAGCAAAAGAAAAAGAGCGCGAACCTTGCGCTCCTTTCTTATGCGACTATAAAGCGAGCCGCACCACATGGTGGAGCATCGTGTCTCAAAGTCGAACACTTTGAGTTCGGATACTCCTTTTTTGGTGGAGATAAGGGGATTCGAACCCCTGACCTTCGCATTGCGAACGCGACGCTCTACCAACTGAGCCATATCCCCACATTTTCTGCTTATATTATACATCGTCAGTACAAAAAAAGCAATCAAATTGCAGCATTTAGTGGCGCGGCAATCATTTAAGAAAAGTTTGCAACGAATTTGTCAAAAAAACTTTACTTAAGAGTGTTTTTGTGGTAGAATAAACAAGCAAACGTAATTGAAAAATTGACCGGAACATGGAGAAATACCCAAGTGGCCGAAGGGGCGCCCCTGCTAAGGGTGTAGTACGTGGTTAGCGTAGCGAGGGTTCAAATCCCTCTTTCTCCGCCAAAGCAGAATAATACGAACCCGATAGAAAGCGTTGGGTTCGTATTGTTTTATGCCAATGATTGGTTTGGGATTTACATCGAGACAAAAGAAAGTGAACGATGAAGCCTATACAAAAAATGACCTGTACATAATTTATGTTATCATTACGAAATCATATTATCAAATTTGACAACACCTAACATCATTGAAATTTTCCGTAGTTTTTAATGGACATTTCCATACTAAATGTGCCACAAAATGGGCAAAAAACGGATGCCTAAGCAGGATAAGGAAGTTGGTCACAAGTGTCACAACTTCGCCCCTCAACAAGCGGGAAACCCGCCTTGGGGGAGAAGTTAAAACCTATCGGGGCTGGGAAAAAACAATTCGACGAATCTCTCTATTATATAGAGATTTCCTTGATTATTTTTCTTATATGTGTTATCATATAAAATATCAAAGCAAGGGGTTCGC
>CANRHN010000027.1 GCA_947630425.1 uncultured Clostridia bacterium
GGCATACAGGGCATTCAAGGCTTGCCCGGCGTAACAGGACCGACAGGTGCTACAGGTGCAACGGGACCGCAAGGCATACAGGGCATTCAAGGCTTGCCCGGCGTAACAGGACCGACAGGTGCTACAGGTGCAACGGGACCGCAAGGCATTCAGGGCGTAACCGGAGCGATAGGACCTGTCGGACCTGAAGGACCTGCGGGAACGACAACAAGCGGGTTGGCTGCTTACGGCGGACTGTACAGTACTGCGGCGGACGAAATCGTAGTACCCGCAACGCCTACGGTGGCTACCGTTACTTTGGGTACTGCGATGCCCGTCCTCAACACAACGACGGGCACAAACGAAATTACCGTAACGGAAGGAGGAAACTATGAAATTTCCTACGGCGTTGCAGGTGAGGCAGATGCTGCCTCCACGGTGACGCTAAGTCTCACTGTGGATAATGTTGTTGTGCCCTCAGGTACGGTCACGCGCGATTTTGTCCTCAACACGGAAAACGAATTGAGCGGAATGATGATTATCAATTTGCCTGCCGGCAGCACGGTCAGGCTGCAAATCAGCGGCACACCTACCACAAATTTGACGCCGAGCGGTGGAGTAAACTCCTATTTGATCGTAAAAAAATTAGATCCCGCAACGGTATAGTCCGATTTCTTTTTAGCCGAGACAATTCGTCTCGGCTTTTGCTTTGTAGAGAGCGTTGCGTTTTGTTCTTTCGCTTGTAAATTGTTATATGTTATGATATACTTATTTTTATGTAACAAACTTAAAGACAACGCGTTGTAAATAAAACGGCGTCGAAAAAAAATGTTTTTGACAGGGAAATTTTTGCCGGCAATACCCTACAGGCAGTTCGAAACAGCTGCTTCCCGTTCGGGAAAAGCAAGTTGGTGCTTTTTCGCAAGGTCTGCGTAATGCGCTGTCGAAATTTGGCGGATATCGATGCGTAAATCGAGGAATTTTTCAGAAAACATGGAAAAACACAAATTAGAAAATTTTGCCGAGATAATTTCCGAAAGCAGCAACATCGTGTTTTTCGGAGGGGCGGGCGTTTCCACAGAAAGCGGAATACCCGATTTCCGTTCGCCGCAAGGTGTGTTTGCCGATAGAGGAGAGTTAGCTCCCGAAGAAATTGTTTCGCACAGGTATTTTTTGACGTACACCGACAAATTTTATGAATTTTACCGTGAACGAATGCTTTTTCCGAATGCAAAGCCCAATGCCGCGCACATGTTTGTTGCCAAGTTGGAAAAAGTAGGAAAATTGAAGGCTGTGGTCACTCAAAATATCGACGGCTTGCACCAAGCAGCGGGAAGTAAAAACGTTTACGAATTGCACGGCAGCGTTCACCGCAACTACTGTATGCGTTGCGGCAAATTTTTCGGACTCGACCAAATTGTGGCGAGCAAAGGCGTACCTCGCTGCGATTGCGGAGGCGTGATAAAGCCCGACGTGGTGCTTTACGGAGAACAGCTTGACGGCGATGTGATAAGCGGTTCTGTAAATGCCATTTCCAAAGCCGATACTCTTGTTATAGGCGGTACGTCTTTGGTGGTGTATCCTGCGGCAAGTTTTATCGAATTTTTTGGCGGCAAGCACCTTGTGATAATAAACAAGTCGCAAACGTTTGCGGATGACAGGGCAGAGCTTACGTTTAACGACAAAATCGGCGAGGTTTTTTCCGCGCTGGATGAGATGAAAATTATTTGAAAACAAAGAAAGTTCAAAACGGCTCGGATGTACCGAGCCGTTTGATTTTGTGCGTTCAAGGCGCGTTAGTTGTTTGTCACAAAGGCTATGCCGGCAAAAATGGCGGAACAATTGCCAACGAAATGAAGCAGAAAATTATCAGCGACAAAGCGTCCACAATGGTGGTGATGAAAGGACTTGCGACCACTGCCGGATCAAGCTTGCACACCTTTGCAAGTAAAGGCATCATACAGCCTACGAATTTGGCGATTACAACGGTTGCAAACAATGCCAGAGAAACGGCAAGGCATATATACCATTTGTAGTCAAAGCCGAAAGCCAAACCGTCCAGCAGGTAAAGTTTGCCAAAGCAGACAACGGACAGACACAACGCCAACAAAATGGAAACTCGCAGTTCTTTCCATAGCACTTTCAGCGCGTCGCGTGGGCGAATTTCTCCCAACGCCAATCCGCGTATTACCGTTACCGAGGCTTGGCTTCCTGCGTTTCCGCCTGTATCCATAAGCATGGGTATACAAGCGAACAAAGCCGTAGAAAGGGCATTCAACCGTTCTTCAAAGGTGTTTATTATCAGCCCCGTAAATGTCGCCGAAATCATAAGTATCAGTAGCCACGGAATACGGTTCTTCCATATTTGCCAAACGGATTGTTCCAAGTAGGTGTCGTTGGAGGGCGTGACTGCCGCCATTATCGAAATGTCCTCGGTGGCTTCCTGCTCCAACACGTCCAACACGTCGTCTACGGTGACGATGCCCACCATGCGATTTTCACTGTCTACAATGGGTAGCGCGGAAAGGTCGTATTTGGAAATTTGTTGCGCAACAAACTCCTTGTCGTCCGTTGCTTCGGCGGATATGACCTCCGTTTCCATAAAGTCGTCAATAGTGGTCTCGTAGTCGTGCAGAAGCAGATCTTTTACAGTTACCGTACCAATCAACTTGCGTTTGTTGTCCGTAACATAGCAGTTGTAGATTGTTTCTTTGTCAAGCGCGATTTTGCGTATGCGGTCAAAGCATTCTTTCACCGTCCAGCTTTTGCGCAGGCTGACGTACTCAACGGTCATGATCGTTCCCGCGCTGTCCTTGGGGTACTTCAAAATGTCGTTTATCTGTTTGCGCGTTTCGCTGTCCGATTGCTTGATTATGCGCTTGACGACGTTTGCGGGCATTTCTTCGATAATATCCACTGTGTCGTCCAGAAACATTTCTTCCAAGACTGCTTTCAATTCGGCGTCCGTAAAGCTGTTGAGCAGCAACTCCTGACCGTCGGTCGACATTTCCACAAAAGTTTCAGCCGCATTTTCTTTGCTCAACAATCGAAAAATGGGAAGTATGTCTTTTTCATTCATTTCGTCCAGCAACAGCGCGCTGTCTTGCGGTTGCAGTTCGTTGATCAGACGTTTGATTTCGCGAAAGTTTTTTTCGACGAGCAGCTCCTGCACTTTTTCATTTGTTTCTTGCAGTTCCTGATATTCCATTTGTACCCCCTTTGGCGGGTGAAAAAAAATCTGTGCTTGCAACAGCACAGACTACCTGTTTCTCTTCAGACGGAGAAAAGCGTCCAACCATTACAAGCTTTAGCATCATGGGGCGATGTAATTGCATTAGGATGAGCCTTGTTTTTCGACAAATCCTGCTGCCCTGACGGCGTGTGTCTCCACACTATGTCGGTAGCAATCCGTATCCCCATGGTAGCCTCACCTACCGGATTTGTTTATACCTTTATTGTAGTTTTGTTTTGTCACGGTGTCAACAATTTTGAGCAATTTTTCACTGCAGAATTCAAAATATTTTTCAATATCATACTACGGCAAAATGTCGGTTGGTGACACTCCCTTCGTGTTGACAATTTTCAGGCATTGTAGTACAATTTGAATATAACCAAGGATGTTTCTTATGAAAGAATACTATCTTGAGCGATTGCATTGGATTTTTCGCTACACAAGCAAAAATTTTTGGTATTGTTTGGGAAAAACACTCTGTTTGATTTTCGGAGTGCCCATTTATGCCGTATCCTTTGTTGTGGAGATGGTGTTGACTTTTGTCAATATGATATTCAGCTGGATTCCCGTGTTGAATGTGGTGGTGATGTTTATATGCAAGTGCCTTATAACCGTTTTCGGCGGAACATTTTATATTTGCATATTGACGGATTTGAAATTTTACCGCCAATGCCACAGTGACGCAGTGCAGTACGAAATCGACGACGCGGATTGTCCGCCAAACGAAGAAATTTCGGAGCAACAATCGGACGGCGAGCAGCCGCATCGAATTTCGGAACAGTTTGAAGAGGAAAATTCCGACAAAAACCCCGACGAACGGATTTGAGCGAGCAGAGTTGCTCGCTTTTTTGTATTGAAACGACGTTTTTCGACATTTTTGACCAAATTTACAAATTTTATTACGAAAATTTCAGTATTATTCGGTGGTATAATGTAGTCACAAAGAAAAAGGAGAGAGTTGTTGTGATTACTATTGGTTTGATTGGTCAGCAAGGGCTTAAAGAAAAATTGAAAGAGAACGAGGAGTTTGACGTTGTTTTCGATGTGGACGGCAAAGACGCGCGTCAATGTTTAGATGAGCAAATGCCAGATGTCGTTATTACCGAACTGATGATGAGCGGGGAGGACGGCTATGCTTTGTTGGAAAAATACCACGACGCCAAGTTCATTGTCGCTTCGGAACTAAAGAGCGAAGTGTTTGTTATCAAGGCGTTGGAATTGGGCGCAAAGTACTACTTGGTAAAGCCCGTCGAATACAGCGTGTTGGAGCAAAGAATTCTCAACGTTTACGAAGGCGATCGTCTCGGCGGTAAAGTGGTGCGAAAAAAGAGTGTTTCCGAAAAAACTTTGGACGAACGTATCAGTAATATCTTTGTAAGCGTGGGTATACCCGCGCACATCAAAGGCTATCAATTTTTGCGCGAGGGCATCAAATTGGCTGTAGACAATCCGTCCATTATCAATGCCATAACAAAGAGCTTGTATCCTTCCATTGCCAAGCGTTTCAACACAACGCCAAGTAAAGTGGAGCGCGCCATACGCCATGCAATCGAGGTGGCGTGGAATCGCGGCAAAATTGAAAATATCAACAATATTTTCGGCGTAAAAGTGTACAATGCCTCGGAAAAACCCACAAATGGGGAGTTTATTGCCTTGCTTGCGGACAAAATGCTGCTGGAATGTGCCTATTAGCAAAAATGAAAATTCATTAAAATTGTTAGCGAAATAGGGTTGCGTTTCTCTGATGATTATGTTATAATCGTTGTGCAAAGACTTTGGAGTACTCCAAAGCCCTTTACAATGAGTAAATGTCTACGGAGAAAAAGCGCTTATGCAGTACTTGAAGAAGGAGATCAGAGAAAGGATTTTGGCTGCGGCTGTGGAAGAATTCAAAGAGCAAGGTTATGCCGACGCTTCCATTCGCAACATCGCCAACAATGCGGAGATCTCACTCGGTAACGTCTACAGATATTACACAAACAAAGAATCACTGTATTTTGCTGTTATCAACCCGTTTATGGAAAACATAAAGCAATTTGTTGACAACGACTTTTCTTTTACAAACATGACAATGAAACAAATTGCGGAACGGCTCATTGCTTTTATTATGACGTACAATGACGAATTGCTGATCATTCGCAAGGGCAACACCGTTCACTATGATTCCTTTGTCAACTACATCATAGAAGTAATTTCAAGCAAAATAGAGGAAATGGTGCAAAGCATTTTCCCCGAGATTGACAGCAAAATCGAAAATCCCGATTTTTATTCCGCTATCGCAGAGGGTTTCCTTACCAGCTTTTTCAAAATTCTGTGCAACGAAGATTCCAAAGAAACGTTGGAACGCAAAACAAGAGAAATCGTGACCTTTTACTTCGGTCACATGAAAGACAGATTTCGTCACTTCGATTGCGAATAAACTACCGCAATTTCGGCACGTACTCGGGTACGTGCTTTTTTGTTGTTTACAGGGCAATCACGTTTTGAATTGAGCTGTCATACAATATACTGATTATCTTAGGAGGTAAGCAATGCCCGTAAACAATTTAGAAGGCAACAACTGTATGGAAAAAATATGTATCCAAGGCAAAAAGGTTTTTGACGCTTGCGTCAAGCAAACCACATTGCAACAAATTACCGTAAGCGTGACCGATGTCAATCCCGCCACTCCCGCCGTTCCGCTTCGTTTTGTAAGCGCAAAAAGCACGACTACGGTGGGCGTAATCGAAAATCTTGTGGTTGAACGTTTGACGGAACGTCCCAAATACGGCAGAGTGCAGGCGGACGTGGTTGTTCCCGTCGAGGTGACCTACATAGACAGCAACAACGAAGAGGGCAGCGGCACGGGCACTGTCACCGTTCCCGTGGACGTGGTGATGTTTTTACCCGAACCCTCTATCATACCGTACACCATCGAGGCAAGCGTATCGGCGGTAAGTCCCGAAGGACAATACAGTCAAACGCAGGTGATAGATGGCGTTACCTACTATATCTTTGTAATCAATTGTTGCGTTACCGCAATTTTGAAGGTTACAATGGACGTGGAACTGATTGTGCCGAGTTACGGCTACGCAATCATACCGCCTTGTCAGGAGTATACCGAGGAAGTTTGCTCGGGCTATTTTGAACTTCCGCTGTTTCCGGGCGGACGCACACCGACGGGTGGCAACACATAGCATTGGATTTGAAAGAAGATTGGCTCAACACCAATCTTTTTTTGTTGCGGTGTAACACTTGACGGCATAGTTTCATAGTTTGAAATATAGACCGGAGAGCTTGTTATGAAATACAAAAGGTGTCCGCGATGCGGGCTGAATTATATTACGGAAGAACAAAGGTTCTGCAAGGTTTGTCTTGACGAAATAGAGGGCAGAAAAAGCATTTTCGATGAGGACGGCTTTGACGAGTTGATTTGTCCGTTTTGCGAAAAAAGACCCGTTGACATAGACGATGTTATGTGCGCGGAATGTCGCGCAAAAAGGAGCAAAAAGGGCGGCAACGTGTAGACAAAACATACAGTTTGTGATAAAATCAAATCATGAAAGTTTTTGCAATCAGCGATCTGCACCTTTCCACAGTGGTGGAAAAACCTATGGATATTTTCGGAAAGGCGTGGGAAAACTACTTTGAAGATATTTCCGCCGATTGGCAAGCCAAGGTGTCGGAAGATGATTTGGTTCTTTTACCGGGGGATTTTTCTTGGGCTATGCGTATGGAAGAGGCTGTGCCCGATTTTGAGCTGGTTGCAAAACTTCCCGGACAGAAGGTGATTTTGCGCGGTAATCACGATTATTGGTGGAACACTCTGTCTCAGGTACGCGCAATGCTTCCAAAGGGTTTTTTCGCTTTGCAAAACAACTGTTTGCGTTTTGAAAATGTGCTGATTTGCGGAACTCGCGGTTGGGTTTGTCCGGACGGCGACAATCTTTCGCCCGAGGATCAAAAGATATATTGGCGCGAAAACGAGAGACTCAAACTTTCTCTTGCCGCAATGCAAAAAATGCGTCAGCCGGAGGACAAGGTGATTGCTATAATGCACTATCCGCCTTTTAACGGTAGGTACGAGGACAGCGATTTTATTCATCAGTTTGTGGCTGCCGACGTTCCGACGGTGGTGTATGGACATTTGCACGGCAAGGATTGTCGGGCAAGTTTGTATATGAAAAAATTCGGTATGGATTTCTTCCTTACAAGCTGCGATCTCGTGGGTAACAAATTGACGCAAATTTTGTAGGCAGAGCAACGAGAATGATTGAATTTGCCGCGAAAAAAATTTTAACAAAATGTTGTAAAAATATTGCAAACAAGTCAACATTATGATAAAATTTATTTTGCCGAGAAAGTGAGGTCATTTGATTTTACATAACTTTTGAAGGGCGCGAAAAACGTCTTTTCCCGAATTTTGTTAAGGAATGGCGTCAAAAAACGTCTAATAATGAAATTTTATATTCTTATTTTCCGTTTGAGCTTCTGAAAAGTCATTTTTTGGTCGTCTCAAAAAATTTTTTCCACAAAATGGTTAAAAATGGTTGAAATTGGTTAAATAATGAGTTATAATGGTTACACTAATACAAGGAGTGTAGCCAAAAGTGCTTTTGCTGGGTAATTTCCAACACACGTTGGACGACAAAAACAGAATACGTCTTCCCGCTAAGTATCGCGAAGAGCTTGGTAACGAGTATATTTTGTTCCCCGGCACGAAGGGCTGTATTTCTTTGTACCCCGTCAGCGCGGAAGAAAAATTTATCAATGCGGTAAATGAGATGGGCGAGTTCAGTGCGGACAATGCCGAAACGCTTCGCAGACTGACGGAAAGGGCGGCAACGGTAGAGGCGGATTCTCAAGGAAGATTTATGATACCGACCGATTTGTTGCACTTGGCTAAAATAGACAAAGATGTTCGTATTGTCGGCATAATCGACAGAGTGGAAATTTGGAGCGAAGAACGGTATCTTGAACGTCGCCAAAAAATGGATGACTCTTCCGACGCCTTCGACGAACTGTATATGCAGGTACACAACGCATTGCACAAACAATGATTTTTGAACACAAACCGGTACTTTTAGAGGAATCCGTAGACGCGTTGAACGTTCAACCCAACGGAATATATGTAGATTGTACTGTAGGCGGCGGCGGACACTCGTCAAAAATCTTGGAAAAACTTTCCGACGGTCTGCTGGTTGCAATCGACAAGGACGGAGACGCGCTGGAAGCGTGTAGCAAAAGACTTTGCGGCAATGTCAAGCTGATACACAGCGATTTCAAGCAACTCGGAGAAATACTTGACGGACTTGGCATAGACAAGGTGGACGGCATATTGGCAGATCTCGGAGTCAGTTCTTATCAGATAGACAACCCCGAACGCGGATTTTCCTATATGACAAGTAACGCTCCGTTGGATATGCGAATGGATACCACTCAGCAGCTTACTGCGGCACAGGTGGTAAACGCTTACTCGGAGGGAGAGCTGTGCAGATTGATAAGAGACTACGGTGAAGAAAAATTCGCCAAGTCGATAGCGCACAACATCATTGTCGAGAGGCAAAAGCAACCCATAGAAACCTGCGGGCAGTTGGTGGAAGTGATAGAAAAATCTGTTCCGCACTGTTCCCGTAAAAAGGGCAGTCACCCCGCAAAGCGCACATTTCAGGCGTTGCGCATCGAAGTGAACAATGAGCTTGACGGAATTGACGAGTTTTTGAACGAGGCTGTTGAACGGCTCAATCACAACGGACGGCTTGCGGTAATCACCTTCCACAGCTTGGAGGACCGCATTGTAAAGCAAAGCTTCGCCGATTTTGCCACAGATTGTGTGTGCCCGCCATATTTTCCAAAATGCGTGTGCAATCATCGCAGCAAGGGCGCAACGCTTTGTAAAAAGCCCATAGAACCTTCTGCATCGGAACAACAAGATAACCCCCGCTCTAAGAGCGCGAAGCTCAGAGTTTTTGTAAGAAAGTAATTTATTCGCAAGGTGGTGAATACAATGCAATGGAACAATGAATTTGGTTACAATCAACCGCAACAGGACGTTTATGCAGATGTGAGAACGTCCTATTCGGCAAATCCATTCACTCAAGACAACACGGACAGTCAAGAGTTTTCCCTTTCCAGCATTCAACAAAAGCTCGGAGCAATCAGTTCGACAGACGAGGCGGACATATCTGCCACGTCGCCCGACGTGATGCCCTCTTCGCAAACGTTGAACATGACCTACCAACGCGAATATGCAGCCACCAAAGCTCGTTCGGCAACAAGGCTTTCCACCAAAGCGAAGGTTGTCATAGCAAGCTACGTTTTCGTTGTGTTGGCATTGATCGTTGCTGTCACATTGTGCGGAGTTTCCGTCACGGGAACTTTCGGAGAGGCAATGCTGAGCAACGCTCAGTACACCGAAGTAGCGTCCGCAGTAGACGCGCTCACAAAAGAAACACAGCAGGAAAACTTTGAAGAGTTGGACAGGCGTGCAACCGAGTTGGGTTATATCGAATCCTCTCAATCCAACACAAAGCAATATTCCGAGTTGGAGACAAGACCCGCACAAAATTTCTCTGTCGAGTCCAATTGGTTCGACGCATTGTGCGATTGGTTCAGTAGCGTGTTCGGGGGCTGATTTGCAAGACAACTACTACATAACAAAAAAGAGATTGCTGTCACTTTTAGTGGCGGCAATTTTTATGTTCGCAGTCATATTTTTGCGTTTGGGGTATATACAAATAGTTTGGGGTAAATCGTTGCAGGCGCGAGCGGGAGAGCAGTGGCAACGAGATTTGCCCATACGCGCTTACCGCGGGGACATCGTTGACGCCAACGGAAAATTGCTTGCCACCACGCAGACGGGTTACAGCGTATATGCCCGACCGCAAAGCGTAACCGACGCCGAACATGCCGCAGAGGTTCTTGCGGACATATTGGAAATCGATTTTGACGCTCTTTTGGAAAAGCTGACAAAAAGCGGTGTGTCGGAGGTAACGCTGAAACGTCAACTTTCGGCAGAAAAAGCAGAGGAAATTCGCAACTGTAATCTTGGCGGAGTATATCTTGCCGCAGAGGGTTTGCGTAGCTACGTTTACGGTGATTTTCTCTCGCAGGTGTTGGGCTTTGTGTCTTCCGACGGCGTTGGGCAAACGGGGCTGGAGGCGTACTACGACAAATATTTGCAGGGTCTGAACGGAATGCTTCTTACCGAAACGGACCTTGTCGGAGAGGAGCTTGACAACGGTTCGACCACATACATTCCGGCGGTCAACGGCTTAACGGTGACGCTCACCGTGGACGCGGTTATTCAGGCTGTGGTGGAAAACACCCTCGAGCTTGCAATGTATCAACAAAATCCGCAGGCGGCGCGCTGTATCGTGCTGGACGTCACCACGGGAGAAATCCTTGCAATGGCTTCCAAACCAAGCGTAGATTTGAACGATCTGCCGAGGGACAACATAGAGTATCTGATGAAGTGCTCCAAAAACACTCTTTTGACGGACGTGTATGAACCGGGGTCCACATTCAAGGTTTTGACGGCTGCCGCGTGTTTGGAAGAAAACCGCAAGGGCAATCCGAAAGCATTTTCGGCAGAGCATGTTTTTTCAAACTCATCGGGCATACGCATTGTAGACGGTTCTAAAATCAGCTGTTGGACCAAACACGCCAACGGAAAACATTCAAATCAAACTCTTTCTGACGCTCTGAACAACAGTTGCAACCCTATTTTTACCGACATTGCCCTTTCGCTCGGGAAGGAGACTATGTACGACTACCTCCACAAATTCGGCTACGGCAGCACAACGGGTATAGATTTTGCAGGCGAGCAAGCCGGTATACTTGTGCCGAAATCCGCCGTTACAAACGGAGATTTGGCGCGTATCGGGTTCGGACAAACGATTGCCGTCACTGCCCTGCAGTTGTGTATGGCAACGGCTGCCGCCGTCAACGGCGGAATGTTGATGAAGCCTTACCTTGTAAAGGAAATTTCCGACCCCATTTCGGGCAAAACCGTAAAACATTTCGGACCCACAGTTGTAAACAGAGTTATCAGCGAAGAAACAAGCAAACAGCTCGCGACAATGCTCAGGCGGGTTGTCAAGGAGGGCGGCGGAAAAAATGCCAATGTGGAAGGTTATCAGATAGGAGGTAAAACAGGTACTGCTCAAAAGTTTGTAAACGGCGCATTGGCAACGGGAAAATACGTTTCCTCCTTCATCGGCTTTTTCCCTGCAAGCAGTCCAAAGTATCTTGTCTTGATGATTGTAGACGAACCGCAAGGACAAAGTTACGGATCTGTTGTCGCCGCACCCTACGCGGGACTTGTTTTCAGGGAAATTATCAACTACAAAAACATTGCGCCGCTTGAGTAGCGCGGCATACAAGCATAATCGAATAGTATATCAAATAAAATAATCTGTACAGTCAATGTGCAGATTTTTTTTTCGGAGTAGAAAATGTACCTTCAACAAATACTGAACGGCGTCAGCTACAAAGCAATGGGAGAAGGAAATCCCGATGTGACTTCGCTTGCCTGCGACACTTCGCGCGTCAAGGCGGGCTGTTTGTTTTTTTGCATAAAAGGACAAAAGTATGACGGGCACGACTTTTTTCAAAAAGCGATAGGGGACGGAGCGGTTGCGATTGTGTGCGAGCGTCCTTTGGAAACGCAGGCGTTGCAGTTGGTTGTCGAGGACGTTCGCGCAGTTATGAGCATTGCCGCAAAAAATTTTTTCGGCTGTTGCGTAGACAAATTGCGAATTGTTTCGGTTGTGGGCACAAACGGCAAAACGTCTACTACCTATGTGTTGGAGGCGATTTTGTCTAAGGCGGGCTACAAAACCGCGGTGATAGGAACAAACGGAGTGTTTTTCAACGGGCAAAAATATTCCTCGGGGCTTACCACGCCCGATCCGATTGAGTTGCATGCTTGGTTCAGGCAAATGTATCTCAACAAAGTGGATATAGTCATAATGGAAGTTTCCGCGCATGCCATTGCATTGCGCAAAATGATAGGAATTTGCTCTGAAGTGGCAATTTTTACCAACTTCTCGCAGGACCATTTGGACTTTTTCCATACAATGGAGCATTATCGACAGACTAAAAAAAGCTTTTTTGTTTCAAGCTATGTAAAAAACGTCGTTACCAATGCCGACGATGAGCTTGGCAGAGAAATTGCCGCGTTGCTGTCCTCCGCAACATACGGCGTGGTAGGTAAAGCAGATGTCAAAGCCACCGAATTGCACATAGACAAGGAACAATCCATCTACAAAATTAACATATTCGGGCAGACAGCGCAGGTGACAACGCACTTGTCGGGAATTTTCAATGTTTACAACACGCTGGCAGCGGCAACGTGCGCTTCGGTGTTGGGAGTTGACATAGATACCGTGACTTCGGCAATAGAGGAAGTGCGATGCGTCAGCGGGCGCAACGAAACCATTATACGTTCCGACGGCGCGCGTATTGTTGTGGATTTTGCACATACTCCCGACGGAATACAAAACATACTCGGATTTCTAAAACGTACCGCCGAGGGCAGGCTTATCGTAGTTTTCGGGTGTGGCGGAAACAGAGACAAATTTAAGCGACCATTGATGGCAAAAGCCGTTTCTTCTTTCGCCGATTTTGCGGTGCTGACAAATGACAATCCCCGTTACGAAGACCCCAAGCTGATTGCGCGCGACGTGTCGGAAGCGCTTAGCTGCAAATATAAGATTATACTTAACCGTTCGCAAGCAACGGAATACGCCTTGTCCGTTGCAACAGGCAACGACACGGTGGCAATACTCGGCAAAGGAGCAGAGGAATATCAGGAAATACGCGGGCACAAACTTCCTTATTCGGACATAGAGGTCGTGCGTAAACTTTTACGTGTAGATTGACTGTACATATCGCTGGAAGGTGAAAAATATGCAGGCTATAGCTTTTTTGACTGCTTTCGCATTTTGCCTGTTGCTTACGGGCATGCTTTTGCCGTTGTTGAAGAAACTCAAAGCGGGGCAGGAAATTTTGGAATACGTAACGGAACACAGTGGCAAACAGGGTACGCCGACAATGGGCGGAATTGCGTTCATTTTGACGGTTGCGTTGTTGAGCAGCGTGTTTTGCAGTTGGTCCAATCGTGCAACGGCTGTGGCTGTGGCTGTTTTCGTGGCATACGGAGTGGTGGGGTTTTTAGACGACTTTATCAAAATCAGGTACAAACGAAACATGGGCTTGCACGCCTATCAAAAGATATTGGTTCAGCTTGCAATTGCGCTGCTTGTGGCATTTTTTGTGCGAGGAGAGGTATCTGTGGGGGACAAGCTGCGGATTCCCTTTACCGAAAAGACAATTGCCATAGGGTTGTGGATTGTTCCGCTGACGGTTTTTATTTACCTTGCCTGTACCAACAGCGTCAATCTGACCGACGGCATCGACGGGCTTGCGACAAGCACCACAATTTGTTTCCTTGCGGGAATGATAGCGTTGCTCAATCGGGAGCTTCGTCTGCTTGAAAGCGTGGGCGATACCTACGGCTACAGACAAACTCGGGACATAATCACACTCTGTTATTTGTGTTGCGGTGCGTTGGTTGCATTCTTGTTGTTCAACGCCAACGACGCCAAACTTTTTATGGGAGACACAGGCTCTCTTGCGTTGGGCGCAATGGTGGCGTGCGTGGCAATATTTACGCGCATGAGCCTGTTTATTCCCATTGTCGGACTTATGTTTGTGGCGTCAAGCGTATCGGTAATCATGCAGGTGGTGTACTTCAAAATTACCAAGGGCAAACGCATTTTTCTCATGGCGCCCTTTCATCATCACCTGCAAAAGAAAAAGTGGAGCGAAACGCGTATTTGTGTGTTGTATAGCTCGATAACGATTTGCGCTACTTTCATTTTGCTGTGTTTTGGAGAATAATATGTCAGACATAATAGTCTATGGAAGAGGCAAAACGGGACAATCTATCATGCAAATGTTGCAAAAACTGCATAAAAGTGCGGTGTTTTACGATGACGTGAACGGATTCGACGGTAAAGGCGATTTTACCTCAAAAAGCGTCGTTTTGTTGAGTCCGGGCGTCCCTCCCTCCGCAAGGGGACTGACCAAAGCCCGAAGCGTCGTAGCAAAAGTTGTGTCGGAATTGGAATTTTGCTTTCCCTTGTGCAAAGGCAAAACAATTTCCGTCACGGGGACAAACGGCAAAACCACCACATGCGAAATGATATATCACATCTTGCGCCAAAGCGGTGCAAAGACCCGACTTTTGGGCAACGGCGGCGTTCCTTTTTCCTCGCAGGTTTTGGATGTAGCCGAAAACGAAACGGTTGTTCTCGAAAGCTCCAGCTTTCAGCTTGCTCAATGCAAAGGATTTTCTCCGTTTGTCAGCGTGTTCACAAATCTTGCGCCCGATCATCTTTTTTGGCACGGGAGCTATGAGGCTTACCGCCAAGCAAAACAAAACAATTTTCTTTTTCAGCAAAACGGTTTTGCGCTGTTCAACTTGGACGATCCCGAAGTGACGGCGCTGTCGCAAAAGTGCGGGTGTCGCAGCTTGTTCTACTCGACGGGGCGGCAAGCCAACTGTTATTTTGACGGGAAGCGCGTCGTGTTGCGCGACGAAAAACGTCAGGCGGCAATCGAAGCGCCGCATTTTGCGGAGTTTGCTCCGCACAATCAATCCAACGCCTTGGCTGCTGTGCTTGCCTGCTGCTGCGTGGGGGTTTCGCCGAGCAAAGCAGTGGAATCGCTGAGGAGCTTTCGTACCCCGCCACATCGACTTCAAACGGTTGACAATATCGACGGAGTTACCTTTGTGGACGACAGCAAGGCAACAAATGTACATGCCACGGTAAGCGCGTTGAAATGCTTTGAAAAGGAGCTTGCGCTGATTTTGGGAGGATCGGACAAGGGCGAGGACTACGGAAACATATTCGGAACACTTCCGCACAACGTTAAATTTGTTGTCGCAGTGGGACAAACAGCCCAAGCCATAAAAAATTGCGCGAGCAAATTCGGAGTAAAAGTAACCATACAAAGCGACATCAAACAGGCGGTGAGGCAATGCTTTGAAATTGTGCGTAAAACGGGCGGTGTGGTGTTGATGTCAAATGCGTGCGCAAGTTTCGACAGCTTTGACGGTTTTGAACAGCGCGGAAACTACTTTTGCGAGGTAGTAAAGGAAATCAAACGTGAAAATCAAAAAAATTGATTACATATTGCTCGCTGCGGTGCTGACGCTTGTCGGAATCGGGCTGATTTTTGTGTACAGCGCAAGCAGTTATTCTGCGCAGTTGAGTTACGGAAACAAATATTTTTTTCTTGTAAAGCAGGCAATCGGCGCGGGCGTGGGACTTGTTGCAATGACGGCGGCAATGTTTGTCAACACGGATTTTGTAAAAAAACTGTGGATTTTCGGCGTGGTATTGGCGACGGTGCTTCTCGCATTGGTGTTTGTCCCCGGTATCAGCATAGAAAACTACGGCGCAAAAAGGTGGATAGGCTTCGGCAGTTTTTCCATGCAACCGTCGGAATTGGCAAAGTTTGCATACGTGCTTTTTTGCGCGGTATGTATGTCACGGTTTGACATGACAAAGCTGCATTGGTGCTTGCTGCCAATAGGCGTCGGTGTTCTTTTTTGCGCATTGATAATCGCCGAACCGAACATGTCTATAACAATGTGCATGGCGATGTTGATGATTATCATGCTGTTTTTGGGCGGTATGAAGTGGAAGTACTTTTTGTCGATGCTTGTTCCGCTTGCAGTTGCCGTACCTCTCCTGATTGTTGTTGAGCCTTACCGCTTGCAACGCTTGTTGGCTTTTATAGATCCGTGGGCGTCTCCCAAGGACGAGGGCTATCAACTGATACAGTCTCTTTATGCTTTGGGTAGCGGCGGTTGGTTTGGCGTGGGGCTGTTCAACAGCAGACAAAAATATCTTTTTTTGCCCTTTGCCGAAAGCGACTTCATTTTGTCCGTCATAGGCGAGGAAACGGGCTTGATTGGTTGTATGCTTGTATTTTTACTTTATGCCGTGGTAATTGTGCGCGGAGTACGCATAGCCGTCGGCAGTCGCGACAAATTCAGCTGTTATCTGGCGGAAGGTATTTCCGCGGTGGTTGCCGTTCAGTCTTTGTTGAATTTTGCGGTGGTGACGGGCAGTATTCCGCCGACGGGTTTGCCATTGCCCTTTATCAGCTACGGCGGAACGTCGTTGGTGGTGTTTCTGACCGCTATGGGGTTGTTGCTCAATCTGTCAAGCAAGGTTTACGATAACGGTTTCGGAGGGGTGTTGTGGAGTACATAATTAGCGGAGGAAAGCCTCTTAAGGGAGAAATCGCCGTTTACGGAGCAAAAAACTGCGCGTTGGCTTTGCTGGGCGCAACCGTCTTGACGGACGAGGAAGTTGTTTTGCACAACTGTCCCGATATAGTGGACGTACGCAACCTTATCTGTCTGTTGAAAGCAATGGGCAAAACAATAGTGCGCTCGCAAGATACTGTGACGGTAAGCGGAACGTTGACGACCATTTGCGCGCCCAAAGAATATGCAACGCTGTTGCGAGGTTCTGCGTTGATTTTGGGGAGTACAATTGCAAAGTATCACCAAATTGCGTTACCTCTCCCCGGCGGTTGCGCAATCGGCGCGCGCCCAATGGATATACATCTTTGCGGCTTGGAAGCGCTCGGAGTGGAGGTCTTGGATGCGGGCGACATGGTTAGTTGCCGCGGAGTTCCTCGCGGAGCAAGCTACCGTTTGCGCCTTGCAAGCGTCGGAGCTACCGAAAATTTGATTTGCGCTTGTTCTCTTGCCAAGGGCACAAGCACGCTTGAGGGCTGTGCCACCGAGCCCGAGGTGGTGGCATTGGAGCGAATGTTGATTAAAATGGGGGCAAAAATCGAAGGCGTCGGCGGCTCTATCTTGCACATTTGCGGCGTAGACTCGTTGTATGGCACCGAATTCGACATAATTCCCGACAGAATTGTTGCGGCAACCTACCTTTCCGCGGCGGCAGCCTGTTGCGGAGATGTCACGGTGACAAAATGCCGTCCGCAGGACATGGACGCTTTTTTGCGTTTGCTCGAACCGCGTTTTCAACTGTCTTGTTTTTCCGACGCGGTGAGAATAGTCTCCCGTTCACAGCCGCACGGCTACGGGCGTGTGACGACAGCGCCCTATCCGTTTTTTCCTACCGACATGCAATCGCTTTTGCTTACCCTTGCCGCCTGTTCCGACGGTGATTCCGTCATTGAGGAAACGTTGTTTGAAAACCGTCTTGCGCACAACGCAACTCAACTCAATTGTATGGGCGGCGAGGTGATCGTAAAAAACAACATTGCCTTTGTAAGAGGACGTAAACTGCACGGCGCAAATGTTGTCGCAAAGGATTTGCGCGGCGGTGCGGGCTTGGTTATTGCCGCCATGACGGCAGAGGGGGTCAGCAAAGTGGACGGTATCGAGCATGTCAACAGGGGTTATGTGGATTTGGGAGGAATGTTCAAAACGCTGGGCGCGGATATCCGTTCAAGAGGGTAGACGTCATTAACGTTTTGTTTTTACTGTTTTTTGGTTGCAATTCATTGACTATCACATTTTTTCGTTGTATAATTTATTTACTATAATTGGCGCAGTATGTTGATTTGCGATATCTGCAGCCAAGGGAGTTACAAGTGAAAAGCAAAAAGCTTCTGATTTCGCTGGTGGTTGTCGCGGTAGTCGTGGTTATTATAGTTGTACTCGCTGCCGTACTCACCGTAAAAAAGGTCGATATAGTATTTCACGATTTTGACGGATCGCAGATAAAGGCACCTGACGATTTGAATGGTTTGCAACCGAAAAAAATCCTTTCCGACTACAAGGGCAAGAGCATAGTGTTTCTTTCCAAATCCAAGCTGATGACGGAATTGAACGAAAAGTATCCCAAATGGCATGCCTTTGCGGTTGTAAAAAACTTCCCCAACGAGGTGGAAATTCATTTTGTCGAGCGCACGGCGGTGGCAAAGTTTTACAGCGGAAACGAAATGGTTTACGTCGATTGCTTCGGCTACATAACGGAAACTCCCGAAAATGTCAACGTTATGGACATTACTTCGGCTTTTAACTCCACCGAAGCGGCTGACGCCAAAAGAGCGGGTATACCATTTGTGTTCAGCTCCAACGAAAGCAACAACAGGCTCGGCTATGTGTTGGAGGCAATCAGAGCGACCTGGCAATGTATGGTGGACGTGCCGGACATGGTTCAAACTTTGGGCGGCGAGGGCGTGTTTACCTTTGACAAGGACAACAGTCTTGTAATCAAGCCGCACCTCAAGGGAAAGATAGTCGTGCAATCTCCCGAAACAAATTTGAGTAGCAGACTTATCAAGGCATACAGCGTCTACTACAACGATCAAATCGACGTTCAGGATGATTCGTTTACCGTTACGGTATACAAAAACGGCAGGATAACAACACCTTCCAAATAGGTTTTGCAAGGTACAGAGGAAGATATGAAAAACAATTTCATGACAATTTTGGATTTCGGCTCGGGCAAAATTACCTGTATGGCGGCGACAAAGGTTTCCGACAACGGCGAATTTGTTATCAAGGCGGTGGGACAGGCAACTTACAGCGGCTTTGACGATAACGAATGGTACGAACCGTCTTTGCTTGACAATGCTGTCAGTCAGGCGATAAATCAGGTAGAAAGCAAAATGAAAAGCAGCATAAAGGAAATCTACGTCGGAGTGCCCGGCGCATTTTGCGCTATGGTAACGGGCGAATCTTCGCTTACGTTCCATTCAAAAAAGAAGATGGACCGAGATGACGTGGAGGAAATTGTGCGCAAGGCGGACATATACAAGGTTTCGGACGACTACATTCCGCTTACGGGCAAGCCGGTATTCTTTTTGGTGGACGGTATAATTCGTACGGATGACGCCGTAGGCGCGATAGGCAACAAACTTACGGGTTTGGTTTCCTTTTCGTTCATGAAAAAATACTTTCGCAACACGGTAGCTCCGATATTGGTCGAAAGGGGCATAAACAAGGTGCATTACGTCAACTGCTGCGAGGCGCAGGCAAGTTACATTGCCAATTCTCTGTTGAAAAGCGGCTATTCGATAATCATCGACGTGGGACACATAACGACCAACGTGGTGCTTTGCGGCGGTAACGGCTTGCTGTTTCAACGCACATTCGCGCTCGGTTCGGGCTACTTGGCTGGGGATTTGTGTCAGGTGCTTGGCTGCGACTTCAACTTTGCCATGGCAATTTTGGAAAAGGTCAATCTCAACCTCGAAGTCAAACAGGGCGACGCCTACACAATAGGCGGACGCATGGTGGACGCAGCCCAAACAAACGAAGTGGTAAAGGCGCGTATAGGACAAATTGCAGAGTATGTGATGAGGAGTTTTTCCGCTTGCGACAAGGAAATTCCCGCAGATACGCCTATCATTTTGACGGGCGGCGGGCTGTCGTACCTTAGAGGCGGCGCGGACGCTTTTGCACAGGCGCTTCAAAAACCCGTCAGGTTGTACCGCAGCGTCAATCCGCAAACCAATCGCAACGAATATACCTCAAGCTACGGCTTGATATATGAAGCAATCCGCGACAGCAAAAACACGGGCGGTTTGTTATCAGCATTCAGAAAATTACGCAAAGGAGACAACTAATGGAATACAACAACAACGGCTCTATAGCAAAAATTTTGATAGTGGGCGTCGGCGGAGGCGGCGGGAACGCCGTCAATAGCATGATGAAGGCGGGTATTCGCAATGTGGAATATCTTGCGCTAAACACCGACCAGCAGGCGCTTTCCAAGCTGTCCGCAAAAAAAATGCCTATAGGCGAAAAGCTTACAAAGGGCTTGGGCGCGGGAGCAAATCCCGAAGTGGGCAAGGCTGCCGCATTGGAGAGCAAGGAAGCAATCCAAAACGCTTTGCAAGGCGTTGATTTGCTGTTTATAGCCGCAGGCATGGGAGGCGGCACGGGCACGGGAGCAGCCCCGATTGTGGCTCAAATTGCTAAGGAATTGGAGATACTTACCATTGCCGTGGTGACAAAACCTTTCAATTTTGAGGGCGTAAGACGTATGAAAAACGCCGAGATGGGTATTGAAAACCTAAAGGGCAACGTTGACTCCCTTGTAATTGTGCAAAACGAAAAGCTCAACCGCGACAAGAACTTTTCTATCATGGACGCCTTTGCAAAAGCGGATGAAATTTTGTTGCAGGGTATTCGCGGCATAACGGACATAGTTGTTCAGGACGGCAGAATAAACCTTGACTTGGCTGATATCAAATGCGTAATGCGCAACAGCGGTATGGCGCACATGGGTGTGGGCGAAGGCAAAGGCAAAAACAAAACCATCGACGCGATACGCAAAGCGGTGTATTCCCCTTTGTTGGAAACAACCATTCAGGGGGCGTCCAGCCTTATCGTCAACTTCCGCGGCGGAGAGGATTTGTCTCTTGACGAGGTAACAACGGGCGTAGATCTTGTTCGTCAGGTAATTTCTCCCGACGCCAACGTTTTGTTCGGCGTGGGCTTTGATGAGGAAATGAAGGATGAGGTTCAGGTTACGTTGATTGCAACCGGTTTTTCCGGCAAGGGCGACGGTAGAGCTGCCTTTTTCAGCAGTGAAGCGGCAACTCAAGTGGCGGCAACCAACATTCAACGGTCCAATGCCGTCAATCAGCCCTCTGCGGGCAATCCTTTAGGCACCGAACAGTCGCGTGAGGCGAAAATTCCCAACGCTCCTTTCGTTCAGCAGCCTCAACAACCGCGCGAGCCGCAAGCGCCGACAATCACAGGCAACGTTGCGGTAGACGAAGATCCGTCAATTCCTCCTTTTCTTCGCAAAATGAAACATTGATCTGAATGAGAAAGGCTCGTCGTACGGACGGGCTTTTTTTGGGCTCTATGTCAAATGTTGGGGTGTAGGTAATTTCTCCAACATATAATTGAGTTAGCTACTCCCTCTTCCTGCGGCA
>CANRHN010000028.1 GCA_947630425.1 uncultured Clostridia bacterium
AATATCAGGTGAATGACCACATGGAACGGGACATCAACATCTACTACAATTTCGTAGGCTTTGTGGAACTGTAAACCTGTCATGCTTTATGCAAGGTTGACTAACAAATTTTTGTTAGGTACGGCGGGGCGGGCGGCGGCATATACTGTACGGTGAAGTTTTTTGACAATTTTGTTGCGGTGGCAGATAGCGGCGTGGGCGGACTCACCGTGCTAAACAGGCTGCAAAAGGATTTTCCGCGGTGCAACTACCTGTATCTTGCGGACAGCGCGCACTGTCCCTACGGCACAAAAAGCGGCGAGCAAATTTTCCGTCGCATTCAACGCCTCGTCGAATGGTTTGCAGCGCACGGTGCGGGCGCGGTGGTGCTTGCCTGCAACACGGCTTCGGTGTTTGCTCCGGAGCTACGCCAAAGGTTTTCCTTGCCCATATTCGACGTTATCGAGCCCACCTGCAAGTTGGCGGCAAGTCTGTCGGAAGGACGCATTGCGTTGCTTGCCACCGACGCCACGGTAAAAAGCGGCGCGTATCAGCGACGTCTGCGCGAGCTTGGCGCAACTGTTGCGGCGTTTGCGTGCAGCGAGCTTGTGCCCTTTGCCGAGCATGGCGAGCAAAGCACTCCTCAATGTCAGGCGGCGGTGCGCGCTGCGTTAAAAAACCTCGACGCATTCCGCGCGGACACGGTTATATTGGGCTGTACGCACTTCCCGTTGCTGCGCCAGGTCATCGCCCCTTATGTCGGCAAGGCGCGCATGGTGGAGTGCGTAACGGACTTTGTTCCGCCACCCGAATGTCTTGCGCGGCGTGGCAAAACGGCGTACTTCACCACGGGAAAAGCAAATCAAAAACGCCTTGACGGCTTTGCCGCCAAAGCGAAGTTTGTTCATTTGGACGTTTGACGTCCGTTTGTGGTTTTTGTTTCGTCCGAAGCGGCGGTGTTTTTTTCTTTCAATCTTTTTACCAGCTTTGCAACGGAGCGTGACTCCTGCAAAAGGGCAACTAACGCGGCGTTTACCGCCAGATTGACGGCAGACATTGGCGCGCGCCCCGCAAGATACAGCCAAAAGCTCTTTTTTATTGCCCCGTGATCGCCCGCGAAAAAGTCCCACAGCCCGATGGGGCTTGCCTTTACGCCCACAATGTACTGCAGCCACAAGCCGAAGGTGTTAAGTCCGCACAGGCACACCACAAAGCAAATCGCGGCAGAAATCAGCAGTTTTACGATTTTGGGAAGCCTGAGCTTGTACACAAGCGCGCATATCACGCCGTAAAGCGTTATGGAAAGAGCCATAAACCAATTGTAATCGCCAAGCGGATGAATGAGATGCGCCACAAGATCCCCAACGTAGCCTACAATCGCCGCGGGCAGCGCGCCAAAGTAGATACCCGTAAAAAAGCACACGGTAATTGTAAAAGAAATCGCGTTGTTTCCGGGCAGCGGAATGGTGCAAAAGTTCGCCACCACGGAAAGCGCGGACAGCATGGCGATGCAGCAAATTTTCAAAGTTTTGTTCACAAAAAAATCCCCTTTTTGCAAATTTGCAAAAAAGGTCCGAAATGAAACGCCGCTTTTTTCGACAGATGAAGTCGCAAACAGGGCAGGTGCAACGGACCAAACGACGCACCGCAGAGCAAATGGGCTCTTTCGTCCGCGCTTTTTCCTAAACGCGGCACTTGACGCGCGCCGTCAACTTTGCCAACCCTATTATACTTCAACCCACAACAAAAGTAAAGCGGTTCAGGGCATGTCGGTAATACCCAGCAGGTAATCCGCGGAAACTCCGAAAAACACCGCAAGGTTTCGGTAAACATCAAACGGCTGTCGCGTTTTGCGGCAGCCGTTTTTGCGTTGTCAAATCTCGTCTTATTCAAACAAATTCAAAATTGTTTTTCTTTTTGCCGTTGCGTAAGCAAACGCAACCGACGTTCCGCTTTGCGGTTGATAAAAGGCAACTTGCCTTTCAGACAGTTTCCGTTTGGGCGGCAGGTAGTTTTTGTCGTAGTAAAACACGCACACGTCGCTGTTGTCTATCATCTCCTGATTGCGCATTATGTAGGCGTTTTTGGTGGCGTTTTGCGATTTTTGCGAATTTACCGCGCTTTCGTAATCTCTCAAGCGAACTTCGCTGCCCGCAAGCCCCGCATAAATTTGCTCCAAGCGCATGCGTTGCTCTTTGGAAGTGACAGCCGTTTCGTGCGGTGTGACGTAACTCACCCTTTTGATGTGCGGGTACTGCGCTTGCAGCTCGGTAACAACTTCCCAACAAAGAGAGTCGAACTCGCTTCTGCTGCCGAACAAAAAGGTGTCCGCGCCGTCCGCAATCAGCTCTGAAACGGTTTGGGTAAGTTTTGTTTTCAGTTGTGCGGCATCTGTTACCGTGCGATGCCCAAAAAAACATACAGTCATAACACTTTTACCGCAACCTTTTGACAATGTTGCCTTTTGCGCCCATTGCCCTGTTATAACAAGCCTTAAAATCTCACATACTACGTTTCAACACTAATATTTACTACATTTTATCAATCAATAGATTTGTTGTAGGACATGTTAAAATGGTAGCGTTGACACAATTGCAACTTTTTGGGGCATAAAAAAGAAGTGCCGCCCATTGGGAACGGCACTCTGTAGCATACCGCTCCATGAACGCTACTTCAAAAAACTCCTTTCTCGTGGAAAACAGTCCGGAACAAGTATGACTACCTATGTTGTTGACTGTTTCCCAATCAAATATTCACAAAGTACCTTCCTTTGCGGAAGGCTAAAAAAAGGAGTTTTCTAAAATTGAAGTAGCAATTGCATTATAGCACGTTGTAACAAAAATATCAACAGAAAACCTTTCGATAACAAAAATAACACAATTGTTTGTTATTGACAGTTTTGCCGCCGTGTTGTACAATGTAGCTGATTGTTGCTTAAGGCTTGTCAATAGTATTCTGTTTACAATATCAAGATATGGTGAAACTGAAATTCTGTCAGAGAGTAAGGTGTGGGATAATATTACACTTTTTTATAATATATACGAAATAAATACAACATACTTGCTACTAACCGTGGCTTTGTTGGTGTTTTGCGCAATGGTGGAAGTGTTGGTTGCGGCAATCGTCAAGCGCAAAAAAGGCGAAAAGGAAGGCGGAGCGTTTACTCTCGAAATGGCAATGTGCGACTTGTTGTTTGCAGTTTTAATGATGTTGTGTATATTCAGTGCGTTGTTTGCATAACTTCAATGTCAATATAAGTCACATATATGCACTAATAAACAGCCCCGTAGCACGTTTTGTGTTGCGGGGCTTGTATCTGTTTTTTGAGTGGGACAACTGAGTGGTGGAGTCGTTTATATTCGTCCCTTCAGTCGCCTGCTCGGCGACAGCTCCCCACTCGTAGGAGAGCCTTTATTGTAATAACCGACTTGTTACGCGAACAGAGCTTCCCCTTCGAGAGGGGAAGTGGCTGCGAAAGCAGACGATAGGGACGAAGTTTGTTTCGACTATCAAAACAGAGCTTCCCCGAGAGAGTGGGCGTGGCGGGTAAAGCCAATCACCACAGTGTGGTGTTGGTAGCAGCCACGGCGCTCGCCGCTTCTGACTTACCGCGGCGAGCGGTCCTTTTTGTGGCTGCGAAAGCAGACGATAGGGACGATTTAGAATAATTTTGTCCGCTTAAAAAAGCTCCCTGTTGCAGAGAGCTTTTCATTTTGGACAAATTGTGCTTTCTCAACAGCCTGACTTGCCTCGCGTTTGGTCGTAATTTACTTCTTGTTCCTTGCCCAAACGCGCATGCGTTCCGAGTGGTCGAGTATCTGCTTGCGCAAACGTATTGACGTGGGGGTCACTTCCACAAGCTCGTCGTCGCCGATAAATTCCAAGCACTGCTCCAAGCTCAAAATCGATGGCGGCGTAAGCTTCAACGCTTCGTCCGATCCGCTGGCGCGGTTGTTGGTAAGGTGCTTTGTTTTGCACACGTTGACGGTGATGTCGTCCTCGCGGCTGTTTTCGCCCACAATCATGCCTGCGTACACGGGCAGACCCACTCCCACAAACAGACGGCAACGCTCCTGCGCATTGAACAGTCCGTAAGCGGTGGTGACTCCGTCCTCCCAGCATACAAGGCTTCCGCGAGTGCGTTCCTGCACGTCCCCCTTGTAGGGCTCGTAGCTATCCAGCACGCTCGACATCACGCCGAAGCCCTTGGTGTCCGTCAGCATTTCGCTGCGGTAGCCAAACAAAGCGCGAGAGGGAATTTTGAATTCCAGCTTGGTTCCGCCTTGATTGTCGGGAGACATGTTGACAAGCTCCGCCTTGCGCATGCCCAACTTGTTCATTACCGGTCCCACGTAGGCTTCGGGCACTTCCACAACAAGGTATTCTATCGGCTCGCACAAAACGCCGTTTATCTCTTTCATTATCACCTTGGGGCGCGAAACGGCAAATTCGTACCCTTCGCGGCGCATGTTTTCAATCAAAATGGAAAGATGCAGCTCTCCTCTGCCGTACACCTTAAAGCAATCCGCGCTGTCCGTTTCTTCCACGCGCATGCTGACGTTTGTTTCCACCTCGCGGAAAAGGCGCGCTCTCAGGTGTCTGCTTGTAACGTACTTTCCTTCCTTCCCCGCAAAGGGACTGTCGTTTACCTTGAACAGCATGGAAACGGTCGGCTCGTCTATGCTGACAAAGGGCAGCGGCTCTACCTTGTCTATCGAACAGATGGTTTCGCCTATGTTCATGTCCGTAATGCCGTTTATCGCCACAATGTCGCCCATTGTGCCGCTTTCGCACTCCACGCGCTTCAAGCCCTCAAATTGGTACAGTCGCGTTACTTTTGCGGTGTTAAAGCTGTTGTTTCTGTGGCACAGTATAACGGGCTGCCCCACAGTAACCTTGCCGCGGTTTACTTTTCCGATGCCGATACGTCCCACGTATTCGTCGTAGTCTATGTTGCAAACAAGCAGCTGCAAGCCGTTGTCCGTTTCTCCCTCGGGCGCGGGGATTTCCGACAAAATGGCGTTTAGCAGCGGCTTCATGTCCGTTCCGTGGTGGTCGAGACTTTCGCTTGCCCAGCCCTGTTTTGCCGAGGCGTATATCACCTTGAAGTCGAACTGCTCGTCGTTTGCGCCCAGCTGCATAAACAGCTCCATTATCTGCTCGCGCAGCTCGTGTTCGTCAAATTCGCCCTTGTCTACCTTGTTGATGACGACAAGTGCTTTTTTGCCCAAGCCGAGCGCCTTTTTGAGTACGTAACGCGTTTGCGGCATACAGCCCTCTATGGCGTCAACAAGCAGCAGCACGCCGTCCACCATGGAAAGTATACGTTCCACCTCGCCGCCGAAATCCGCGTGTCCGGGGGTGTCTACGATGTTGATTTTTACCCCGTTGTAGTGTACGGCGGTGTTTTTTGCCAAAATGGTAATTCCCCGTTCGCGCTCGATGTCGTTGCTATCCATAACGCGGTCGGCGACCACCTCATTTGCGCGGAACACTCCGTTTTGTTTGAGCAATTGATCCACAAGCGTGGTTTTGCCGTGGTCTACGTGCGCAATTATCGCAATGTTTCTGATGTCCTCTCTTAGCATAGCTTCTCCGATTGTTGCGGACGTTTGCCGCAACCATGTGTATATCGTATATAAAAAATAGGTATTAACCTCTAAAATTATACTCCAAGCCTTTCGCCCCGTCAAACAAATAACCCCGTCGGAGCGGGGTTTTTGTCGTGATTTTTGTTAAATATGCCGCCTGAATGGCAAAATCAATTTTCCAAGCCTGCAAGATAGTCGACGGTAACGTGAAAAAACTTGGCAATGGCAACCAACTTGGAAAGAGTAGGCTCGCACTCGCCCCTTTCCCACAGACTGATTACAGATTTGCCCACGTCCAGCTCCTTTGCAAGCTGAATTTGACCCAATTCCTTTTCCTGCCGCAGCAGCTTGAACCGTTCGGCAAACACTTTTTTTACCTCGTCGGGCTTTACCGTTACAATCGCCGCGTTTGTTTGTTCTATAACGCTCGGTCGCGAACAATTCCTTTTCATACGGTTATTTTCCCACAATATTGGGAAAAATACTTGACTTCCCATTATATTGGGAATATAATGAAAAAAAAACAAAGGAGAAAAAATATGTATTGCAAAAATTGCGGAAGCAACATTGACGACAACGCGGTGGTGTGCCCGAAGTGCGGCGTGGCAGTTGGCAACCAAAAGCAGGGAAAATATAACGTTCTGTCCATTGTGGGCTTTGTTCTTTCCTTTTTTATTGCCATTGCGGGACTGATTTGTAGCATAATTGCTCGCAAACAGATACGCGAAAGCGGCGAGCAGGGTATGGGCTTGGCAACCGCCGGAATGATCATTTCCATTGTAAGCATGGTCTTGTCCTTCCTCGGAATTGTAATTTACATCTCGTTGATAGGCGTAATTCTCGGCTCTGTGGCTTGACGCGCGGCAAAAAGTATAAGCACGAGTGACTCTTTAGCAAGGGTCACTTTTTATTTGTCCGCGTCATATACTATCACATAAAATCCGGAGTAGTGTTTATGTGCGGAATATTCGGTGTTATAGGGCAAAATGCCGTAAGCAGCACGCTGCGCGCGCTGAAGCTGTTGGAATATCGCGGGTACGACTCGGCGGGAATTGCCGTAAAGCGGGAGGGCTTTTTGGAAATTTGCAAAACGGAGGGGCGAATTGCCAAATTACAACAGCTTGCGCAAGCCTTGTCGGAGGGGCGCACGGCTATAGGTCACACGCGTTGGGCAACGCACGGCGAGGTAAGTACGGCAAACGCGCACCCGTTTTTGTCTCCGAACGGAAAATTTGCAATTGTGCATAACGGCATTTTGGAAAACTATGCCGAGCTGAAAGCGCAGCTGGGAAAGGAAAAATTCACCTCTCAAACGGACAGCGAGGTGGTGGCGCATTTGTTGGAAAGGGAACACCGCGGAAACGTCCTGGAAACGGTTTTGACGGTTTCCCGTATGTTGAAAGGTTCTTTTGCAATCGTGGTGCTGTCAACGGAGGACAACAAGCTTTTTGCCATAAAAAACAAAAGTCCGCTTGTCGTGGGCTTTTCGCAAACGGGCAGCTATCTTTGTTCGGACATCAGGTGCGTTGCGCATTGGGCAAACAGCGTTGCGGTAACTCCCGACAACACGGTGGTGGAGCTAAGCGACAGTTCGGCGCGCTTTTTCACTTTGGACGGCGCGCCCTTAAAAGTTGACTTTTTTGTTCCCGAAGCGGGCGAAAGCTTGCCGCAGACAGACGGGGACTTGATGCTCAAGGAAATAACGGAAATTCCCGACAAGCTGCGCCGCGCCAAACAAGCGTACTTCGATGGCGGCGGCTTGCAGCTAACCGTCGAGCAAGCGCGCAAAATCAGGCGAATTTATCTTGTCGGGTGCGGCACTGCCTACAACAGCGGAATGCAAGCGATTTCCGTTGCGCGGCAGTGGTTGGACGTGGATGCAATTCCCGTCATTGCGGGGGAATTTATTTACGATAACTACCCCGTAGACGGCGACACGTTGTCGATTTTTATCAGTCAAAGCGGCGAAACAGCCGACACGTTACGGGCTGCCGAGCGCGTGCGCGAAATGGGCGGTATCACCTACGCCGTCACCAACACGGCGGGGTCATCTTTGACCTTTGCCTGTCGTCACACAATCAACATCGGCGCAGGCGGCGAGTTTGCCGTGGCAAGCACCAAGGCTTACAACTGTCAGCTTGTTTCCTTGACGCTGCTGCTGTTGGACCTTGGACGTATGCGCGGAACAGTGCCTTTTTCCTTTTATTCCAAGCTGGTGGAGGAAATGGACGCGCTGCCCGACGCCGTTTCGCAAATACTCGAAGAAAGCTACCTTGTTGCGCGCCTTGCGGAAAGGGTAAAGGATTGCAGCGCGGTGTTCTATATCGGGCGGACAACGGACTACCCAACGGCATGCGAGGGCAGTCTCAAGCTGAAGGAGATAAGCTACATTCACAGCGAAGCCTACCCCGCGGGAGAGCTTAAACACGGCACGCTCGCGCTAATAGACGACTCCGTTTGCGTGGTGGCGATTTCCACCGACAAGGCTCTAAAGGACAAAATGGTCTCGTCCGTCAAGGAAGTGACGTCTCGCGGCGCAAAAGTCGTTTCCGTCGCTCCCTACGAGCTGCCCGACTGCGAACCGCTTCTTTTGCCTGCGCTGCACCCTGCGCTTGCGGGCATAGTTGCCGCCGTTCCGTTGCAGCTGCTTGCTTACTACGTTGCCAAGCGTTTGGGACGGGACGTAGACAAGCCGCGCAACCTTGCAAAATCCGTAACGGTGGAGTAATCGACGCAAAAAACGACCTATCGATTTTGTGCAAGAGAAAAATTTACAACTTTGCCGCAATCGATTGACAAAAAAAGACAAATATACTATGATATATACATCGAGTACAAAGTGATTGCAATCAAAGCAATTTGCGGCTAAAAGCCGATGTCAAGGTGGTTATGTCAAAACAATTCAAATTTCTCAACAGAACGATCGCCTTGGGGCAAACGTCGGCATCGACGTACTTTTGCGTTTGCAAATACGCTTTGCGCCCTATTTTTTGTGACGACTGACAAGCATCTTTTCAGGTGCTTGTTTTTTTGCGAAATTTTACAAAAATGCAAGCTTTGGATAGGCACTTGTTACACAAATGCGCCGTCAAGCTGAAGCGAGGCTGGTTATGCCGAAGATTTCTGTCGCAAAATGGGCTGATTGGCAGAATATCAAAAAATTGGGTATTGACTTGACAAAGCCAAAATGATATAATGATCTTTGCGGTTAGGGTTGCCCAAAACTCAGCCAAAGATCGTTTTTTGGGGGAAAAGTGATTTACGACATTCAAAAAGCAAGTTTGTTAAAAAGATTTTCGGCATTTTTGTTGGATTTCATTTTACTTTGCGTTTTGACGTGCGGATTTGCGTTTTTGTTGTCTTGGGTCACGGGGCTTGACAATTATACCAAAACATTGCAAACGTACTACAAGCAATACGAAGAAAAATACAACGTAGATTTCGACATTGCCACCGAAGATTACGAAAAACTTACCGAGGAAGAGCAGCAACGATATCAAGACGCGTATTCGGCGATTTTCGACGAAAATTCCGACGCATACAAGGCATACAGAATGTCGGTAACGCTGCCTATACTCATCACAACAATAAGTATTTTATTGGCTTATATTATTCTTGAATTTGTAATACCGCTCTGTCTGAAAAACGGTCAAACCGTGGGCAAAAAAGTATTCAGTTTGGGAGTGGTGTTTAACAACAGCGTAAAGATAACGAATTTTGCGCTGTTTGCGCGCACTATATTGGGGAAGTACACCATAGAAACCATGTTCCCCGTTGCGCTGATAATGTTGGTCATTTACCAACAAATGGGTATTATGTCATTGATTTTGGTGGGCGCGCTGTTTGTTTTGCAATTGGTGTTGCTTATCGCCACCAAAACAAATTCGTTCATTCACGACATATTGGCAAGCACAGTGGTTGTGGATATGCAAAGTCAGATGATATTCAATTCGACGCAAGAGCTTGTTGCCTACAAGGAAGAACTTGCTCGGCAAGAAGCAGAAAAAAAAGAACAATAACACTACGTTTCGGGGGTTAGTGATGGAACAGATCATTTACAAAAAAGTTACTATCGCAATCGGAAGCAGCGACGACAACGTTTCCATTCAGTGCATCAGACTAAAAGGCGGCGAAAAGTTGGAAACGGGGCAGCAAGTCACCGTTCGCGGAGAGCTGAAAAGGCGTGACAGTAAGTTGGAGTTCGGCAACGGTTGTACGTTCGTAAAAAGCGAAGACGGGCAAGTTGCCGACCCGTCGGTTGTTTCCTCTTTGAGAGAGTTGCCCGAGGGCGCGTTTTACGCCGAAGGCTTTTGCGCGTTGACGGGAACGGTTACCGTCATAGAAAAAGTGCAAAACGACGCTCCGCAAAAAATCACTTACCTTATAGGCGTGTTGGCGATGTTTGTTGCGGCAGTATTCTATATGCTGATGTCCGACCTGTCCTTTTACAACACGGCGGACAGGTTGATAGTGTCGGTGCTTTTGGCATTTGGCAGCGCAATATTCTTCTTTCTCTCCGTCAACTTTGCCGAAAAACCCGCTGTAATGTGGATTTTCAAAGGATTGGGGTTGGCAATGGGCATAGGTTTTGTAATATATGTTCACTTGTTCCAACATTCCGAGTTTTACCTGAATGTGTTGGATACATTTGAAAAGAAGGGCATTTCCGGCGAAGCCGACCTTGTAAATTCGCGCATGACGATGATCGTCACGTTGGTTCTCAGTTATATTGCAATTGCGGCGCAGGCGGCAAACATTGTGCTTGTAGCTGTGGTAAAGGAAAAGTAGTCAAGTAAATAATCAAGTAAAACATTATAAGGACGGAAAAATTTTATGAAAGTTGTATTACAGGAACTGACAAAAATCTTCCCCAGCAGGACCAAAAAAGGTCAGGAAGTAGTTGCGGTCAACAAGTTCGATTTCGAAATTCCCGATGGCAAACTTGTCGGCTTGCTCGGACCTTCCGGTTGCGGCAAAAGTACAACGTTGTACATGATTTGCGGATTGCAAAAACCGTCAAGCGGCAAAATCTTTTTTGGCGAGGACGACGTGACAAGTCTTGCGCCGGAATATCGCGGAGTGGGGTTGGTTTTCCAAAACTACGCGCTGTATCCGCACATGACGGTCAAGCAAAACATTTTGTTCCCGTTGCAAAACTTCAAAGGTGCGGACAGACTTTCCAAATCGGAGATGTTGGAGCGCGCCTACAACGTGGCAAAACTTGTGCAAATAGACGAACTTATGGATCGCAAGCCCAACGAACTGTCCGGCGGACAGCAACAGCGCGTTGCAATTGCTCGCGCGTTGGTAAAAATGCCCAGAGTTTTGCTTTTGGACGAACCTCTTTCCAACTTGGACGCACGTCTCAGGTTGCAAACGCGTGAGGAAATCAAGCGTATTCAGCGCGAAACGGGTATCACAACGGTGTTCGTCACCCACGACCAAGAAGAAGCAATGTCAATTTCCGACATCATCGTTGTAATGAAGTTGGGCATAGTGCAACAGATAGGCAAACCGCAAAGCGTTTACGACGATCCCGTCAATTTGTTTGTCGCCAAGTTCTTGGGTACTCCGCCCATCAACGTGTTCCAAGGCACGGTCAAGGGCGGCAGACTGTATATCGGCGAGGACAACGTGCTTGCCACCCCCGACGTGGAAGATCAGGAAGTCTTTGTCGGCATCCGTCCCGAAGGTTTCATTTACGACAAAAACGGTCCGCTTCACTGCAATTTGCGCAACGTAGAAGTGATGGGGCGCGACGTCTCCATCGTTTCCACAAGCGACGCGTCTCTCAACCCGACCATTCGTTCGATTGTAGACGCCGACAACAAGATCGACACGGAAAATCAAACGGTTTCCTTCTCTCTCAAACCTCACAAGGTGTTCATTTTCAACAAGGAGACGGAAGAACGTATTCGTTTTGGAAACACTGCGTCTCCCGCAGAAGTTAAGGAGTAGCAAAATGGTAGATAGCAAAAAACAATGGAAGGCGTGGCTGTATCTGTCACCCGTCATAATTCTGACGTTGGTGTTTACCGTCTGGCCGATAATCAACACGGTGCGTATCGCTTTTTTGAATGACTACACCCTTATGGGCGACGCGGGCGGAATGACCTTCTCCGTGGGCGTCAAAAACTTCCAAAAAGTCATACAGTACCCAGACTTTCTTATTTGTCTCAAAAACACCATATTGCTCACAGTCATCACCGTGCCTATTTCTACGTTTTTGGCATTGCTGATTGCTGTGTGCCTGAACTCTATCAAAGTACTCAACAAATTGCTCCAAACCATCTACTTTTTGCCATACGTCACCAACACGATAGCTATCGGTATGGTGTTTGCAACAATGTTCAGCATGGTAGGTTCGGGTTTCGGCGGAGCTGATCCTTATATCAGTACCGCGGGTATAATCAACAACATATTGGGTGTTTTCGGTATCGAACCTGTCAATTGGGTAAACGCGGGTTCGACCTATTGGGCAAACATGTTCGTAATGATAGTGTACATTGTTTGGAACGCCCTGCCTTTCAAAATTCTCATTTTGTTGGGCGGCTTGCAAAGCGTCAACAAGCAGTACTACGAAGCTGCCAAGGTGGACGGCACAAGTCGCGTGCGCACTTTCTTCCGTATCACCGTTCCCATGCTCAGCCCCATGCTTGCGTACGTAATTATCACAGGCTTTATCGGCGGCTTCAAGGAATACAGCAGCGTTGTCGGCGTGTTCGGCGAGGGCATGGGTCCTGCCGGCACTGAAGGCACTTTGAACACAATGGTCGGATTTATCAATACCAATCTTATGGGCAAAAAACCGAGAGAGGGAATAGCCAGCGCGGGCGCACTGATTTTGTTTGTAATCATTTTTGCCGTGACAATGCTCAACATGTATGTCAGCAAAAAGAGAGTTCATTATTAAGGAGGTTAGAACAATGACGAATTTACTTTCACTCAGTTCTGCCGGAGCAGGTTGGCTGCTCGCCCTTATGATTGTTTGTATTCTTGCCGAAGTGGGCGTGATAGTGTGGTTGATCCTGCGCCAACGCGAGGAAGCCCGCGCCAAAACTTCGGGCAACGGCGTTATGCACGAGCGCAACATCGAAAACGTCAAAAAGACGCAAAAAGTTGTCAAATTTTTGGTAAAAGTACTCATTTACCTGTTCCTTGTTGCCGTGGCGGTCAGCGTGTTGTTCCCCTTCTATTGGATGATAATTTCCTCTTTGAAGAGCTACAACGAGTACGCCTTGGAGGGCGAATTTGCCAGCCGCGTAACGCCCACCTTTTTCCCTCACAAAGTTATGTGGAGCAACTACGCCGAGGCGTTCAAAACGGCAAATTTGGGCACATTGTTCCTTAACACTGTGTTTGTCGGTATTGTTTCCACCATATTGTCGCTTGTCATCACCGTGCTTGCGGCGTTTGCCTTTGCGCGGTTGGAGTTCCGCGGCAAAAACGCCTTGTTTGCGGCATTGCTTGCAACGATGATGATCCCCGGAGAGTTGTTCACCATCACCAACTACGGCACTGTCACCAACATTCTCAATTGGGGCAACACCTACACGGCGTTGATTGTGCCCTTCCTTGTCAGCGTGTTCTACATCTACTTGCTCCGTCAAAACTTTATGCAGATCCCCAACGAACTGTACTACGCGGCAAAGGTGGACGGCACAAGCGACCTGAAGTATTTGTGGAAAGTGATGGTCCCGTTGGCTTTGCCCACAATCATCTCCATTACGATACTCAAAATGATGGGCTCTTGGAACAGCTACATTTGGCCTCGCCTCGTTGCCAACGACGAGTTGCACCAACTCATCACAAACGGTCTGCGTGACACGGACTTCGCCGTATATTTGGCGGACGGTTCTCGCGACGCGGACAAAATCAACTACCCCGTGCAGATGGCGGCAGTCACATTGGTGTCTATACCCTTGTTCCTTGTGTTCATATTCTTGCGCAAGTACATCATGAAGGGCGTCAGCCGCAGCGGTTTGAAAGGTTAATGCTGCTTTGTGCAGTTTAATAAACTTTGCATTTTTGCAAAAACTAAAAAAGGAGAACAGTATGAAAAAACTAATTGCATGTATTTTGGCTGTGTTGTTGGTTGTGTCGGCAGTATTTGTGCTTGCGGCATGCAAACCCAAGACCAAGCCGGATTTTGTCATTCCCGAAGGAGGTTATGACGGTAGCGCGGTTACCATCACGTTTATGTCCAGCATGGGACAGGACTACGGCGTCATTTTGGATGAGTATCTTGCGGAATTCAAAAAATTGTATCCCAAAATTACCGTCGAACACAAACGCGGCGGCGACTACGACACCAACCGTGACGTAATCAAAACGCAACTCAGCAACGGACAAGCCCCCAACCTTGCTTTCTGCTACTCCGACCACGTTGCTCTCTACAACAGTTCCAAAGCGGTGGTAGTGTTGGACGATTTGATTGCAAGCCAAATCGAGCAAACGCGCGCCGACGGCACCAAGGAAATTTTGGGTTTGACCGAAGCGCAAAAGAATGATTTCATTCCCGCGTACTACAATGAAGGCAAGTCTTTCGGCGACGGCAAAATGTATATGTTGCCCTTTGCCAAATCCACCGAGTTGATGTACTACAACAAGACATCTTTCGATTCTTGGGAGCTTCCTGTGCCCGATCACTGGTTTGCAACCGACGGCAAGCAAGGTTTACAAACTACGGACAAAACAAGTATGGAGTATGCTCTTGCTTTCATCAGGGACAAGGACCCCAATTGCACTCCGCTCGGAGTTGACTCCGGTGCAAACTGGCTCATCACGCTGTTTGAACAATTCGAAACGGGCTATACCAAGTCCACAGAACCTCACTATCTGTTTGACAACGAAGAGAACTACGAAATTCTCACAACTCTCAGAAGATGGTATCAAAACAGATGGTTCACTACTAGAAGCTTGTTGGGTGGAAACACTTATACCAGCAGCTATTTCACGTCGAAATCCAGCAACGATGGTAAGAAATCTTACATTTCCATCGGCTCGTCCGCAGGCGCGGCAAAACAAGTTCCCACTGCCGACAGCGGTGCCAATTTTACAGTAGGTGTAACAATGATTCCTCAAAAGGAAGCAAACACTCCTATTGCACAATCCAAAGTCATTTCTCAAGGTCCCAGCGTTTGCCTTTTCAATGCCGAAAACCCTCAAGAAGTGGTTGCAAGTTGGCTGTTGGCAAAGTTTTTGATAACCAATTCGGCGTTTGAAGCGCGTTACGGTGCGGCAGCAGGTTATTTGCCCGTCATTCAATCCGTACAGCAATTGGACGGTTACAAGGAGATACTTGACAATGCGGACACCGGTCTGAACATGGCAGGTATGGCTGCAAAGCTGTGCTTGGAGTACAAAGAAGCGCTGTTTGTTTCTCCCGCTTTCTACGGTTCGTCCGAGGCTCGTGACCAAATGGAAATTTTGCTCAACGGTTGCGTTGTTGTTCCGAATGGCACTGCAGATGCCATAAGACAAGGTATCATTGCAAAATTCAGAGACGCGAAAGCAAAGTGTGAGTACTAACACGAGGAGTCACCTACAATGAAAAAATTAGCAGTCATTTTAGCTCTCCTGTTGACGTTGAGTTTGTGCGTCGGCGTGTTTGCGGCTTGCAAAGATAAAGATGAAGACGATTGCAAACACAATTGGGTCAACGGAGTTTGTACCAAATGTAAAGATGAGTACAAATTGGTAGATTATGTCTCACAAGTCAAGCTGGACGAAAATTCCGCCACCAAAAAGACACCGTCGGGCGATATCGTTCGTATGTACATTGACGGCGATACGACGCACTTCAACGTTCCCACATCGGAGGATCACCCCGAGGGCGTTTTGAAAGCGCGTTACCTTGCAGTCAACACTCCCGAGTCCACGGGACAAGTAGAGCCTTACGGCAAGGTTGCCTCCAACTACACCAAGAAAACATTGTCCGACGCAATTGCAAACGGCGGTGCGGTTCTTGTCGAATCCGACACCGACGACGGCAAGTGGAACAACGACACCTACGGCAGAACCCTTGCATGGGTGTGGTACAGACCCGAAGCAGGCGCAGATTGGCGCAATCTCAACCTTGAGCTGCTTCAAAAAGGATTGGGCTACGGTTCAAGTGCAAGCGAAAACCGCTATGGCGAACAATGTTTGGCTGCGCTCAACCAAGCGATGGACGCAGGGCTTGTCGTACATTCGGGACTTCCCGATGAAAACTACTACTACGGAGACGCCAAAGAAATCACCCTTAAGGAACTCCGTACCAATTTCTCCGCTTACGAGCTTGTCAAAGTGGCGTTTGAAGGCTACGTGACCAGACGTTACGACGGCACAAGCTACGTAGAGCAGTATGACGAGGAAGACGGTATCAGCTACGGCATAGCCGTGTTCTACAACGGTTCTCAATCCAAAATTCTTCAAGCATTGGCAGTCGGTAGTCACGTCCGTGTTGTGGGTACAGCCCAAGACTTCAACGGTACATGGCAGGTTTCCGGTTTGTCGTATAACATCGTGGACTCCAACGATCCAAACAACACCAAAAAGGTGGACGATGAGGCAGAGACTATCACTCCGTACTTGCTGACGGTAGAGCAGTTCAACTCTGACAAGACAGTCAATGTTGTGGATTCAACGTTGCCCGAAGATGAAAGAGAACCAGTCCCCAAAACCTACAAAACGCACCAATTGTTGGTCGGCACGATTGTAAGAATGGAGAACCTCTATGTGTACAATGCGTACACAACGCCTTCAGGAACAAGCGTGGGCGCAATTTCTCTGTACTGTCGTGATGCGGCAAACAACGAAATAACCGTTCGCACGGAAGTTTTGTACAAGCCGAATTTAGAAACCGGACTCAACGATCTTGTGGTTCAAGGTGAATTTTTGCAAAAGACCATCAACGTTGTCGGCATTGTCGATTGGTACAACTACAACGGTCACAACGAATATCAAATTCGTGTACTCACTTACAACGACATTACGGTCGTTGCATAAAAATCATTATTTAAGCGTTCAACGCTGAAATAAAAAAATTAAAAAAGGAGAAAACCATGAAGAAAAAACTTTTATTGTTGCTTGCGCTTGTTCTTGCTTTGGCTTTGTTCGGAACGGCTTTGGTAGGATGCAAAGACAAGGGACCTTCTGATGAGATTTTGTCTAAGCTCCTCAACGACGTAGACAGGTATTACAGAAACGAGTCCGAAGTCACCAACAGTAACTATGGAGTGTTGAGTTCTATTTCCACTCAGACCGACGACGGAGAAGTAGAGGTCAAAATTTCTTGGAAAGCAAGCTCGGACAAGATTTCCATTGCTTCCAAAGTGAATGCTCAAAACATGTATCTTGTGACGATCCCCGATCGTTCCACGCTCACCGCGGATTTGTCCTACACCTTGACGGCGACCCTTGTTGACGAAGGCGGCAAAGCCTACGAAGACGCAGACGGCAAAACCTACTCTGTTTCCTTCAACCGCAAGGTAAACGCAATTGGCTCGCTTTATGCCAAAATGGAGTTTGTAGACGATAACTATCGTACACACAATGCAGACAAAACCGAAGCTACTTGGAAACAAAACGATATAACAGTTTTGATACACGACGAGGCTATCGCGAGTACGAAGTATGTAGATAATGTTGCACCCATAAGAATTTATGTCGGCGGTACTGTGACGATATCTTATCCGCAACCCTTCAAGGTGATCAGCTTGGATGTCAACACATTCTATGTAAATTCTCTTGACGGCGTAACGCTTGACGGCGCAACGGTTGCTCGTGCAAACAAAACCGTTGTGATCACGCTTGACCAACCCGCAACAGAGTTTACTTTCTCAATCACAAAGCAACTTCGTCTCCACGCTTTGGAAGTTTACAGAGAGGGCGCACCCGAACTTGCGGATTTGCCCGAAATCGACACAACGACTTACGGCGACACCGAAGCGGAAATTCTTGCCGCTTTGCAACAACTTCCCGAAGGTTCTACTCTTTCCGGCGGACAAAAACAATACACCTTGACCGGTACGATTGAATCTATTGATACCGCTTTTGATTCGCAGTATAGTCAAATAACTGTCACCATCACGGTTGGAGAAGTTTCCATTCAATGCTTCCAAATGACTACAAAAGTAAATCTGGCAGTTGGTGATGAGATTAAAGTTACCGGTACATTGACAAACTATGAAGGCAAATATGAATTTGATGTCAAGTGTACCTATGTCAAAGTAAGTGGCGACGATGGTGGTGACGAAGAGACTCCGGAACATCAACAAAGCACGATTGACGCATTGGTAGACAACCCGCCTTCTGCTGACATGACAGTAATCTATGAAGTAGAGGGTATTTGGGTCCCCACCGGCAACTCTTCCGACCAATACGGCAACGGCTATTTGGTAGATCCGTCATCCGGCAAGAAGATTCAAATCTATGGTATGGCTGGAGACGAGACAGCATTCACCTTTAGTGGTGGTGTATATTCATTTACCAACCCCAAAACATTCCAACAAACCAAGAACAATTTTGAGGCGGGCGACTCAATCAAACTCGGTGTCGCCTATGTCACTAGCTACAAGAATTACAATGCTTACTTTATTTCCAAAGAAGATGTCAAGGCTAATATCGAATATAGCATAACCTATGTTGATAATGCCGAGAAGGGTACTGTAAGTTTTTCAAAAAGTGAACATCTTATTTATGGTGAGCAAGTGACTGCAACCGTGCAACCGCAAACGGGCTACAAAGTAGTAGAAGTTAAATTTGAGGGTAGCGTAGTTGAACCCGAGGCTGACGGCATAAGCTATAAGTTTAATGTTGCCCCCGGAAAGAATACGTTTGAAGTGACTTTTGCTGACGAAAACGCTAAAGCTGTAAAAACTCTAACCATTGACTTTACTCCCACAAACACCGGTTTGAAAGATAAAATTGGTTTTAATTCAACTGCTGTAGTAGAGTTTGAATTTGCTACCCTTACTTTCCAAGCAATGAATTGCAAAAAGGCTTCAAGTGATACTGCCGGAACAGAATATGGTTACTTAATGCTCAACAGGAGCAGTACATGCTATCTTGCAAACAAGGAAGCAATTCCGGGTTATATAACCAAGATAGAAGTTTTAGTTCCGACAAAATCCAGCGGTAGCGCAGAATACCATGTTTCGTTGTCAAAAACCGCTATTTTGGAGTATAAAACAGTAACATCACCACAAAAAGGAAATAATGCGGCAGATACAACGATTACGGTGAATGCAACGTTGGAAGATCAATTCCAATATTTCAATATCTCAGGTTGTTCTGCTGCTAACGGACAAATAGCTAAGATAACCATTACCTACACTGAATTGTAATTTCAAACAAATTGCATTTAGACAGGATGAATATTTAAGCGGTATATTTATCACTCAACAAAAAACGTTCATTGGACTCCCGAATTCTCGGGAGTCCTTTGTATATGCTCCGTGTTGCATTTTACGTCGGATTGTGTTAAAATTTCAATATGCAACTTTTTACTTCCGCAAAAGGGGTAATCCCCCGACTCGAACAATTTTACAGTCGCCGCACAACCTTTTTGCGCGACGCTTAATGTAAATTTTCTATCAAATTTAACCTATCTTATGCAAAATGCGGCGTAAAGCGGTACGGATTTTATGCCGTTTTCCATGCCGAAATTTTTGCCGGACACTCTTAGACAAATGGGCGGTTTGTATCTATCTGCAAACACGCCCAAGCTTTTGGAACGCACGTTGTCACCCGATTTACATTCGATGGGAATGGCGTATTCACCCTGCTGTATCACAAAGTCTACTTCGGCGGTGTTTGCCGACGCCCAGTAGTACAGTTGCACGTTGTTTGCCGAAAGTTGCTGTGCCAGGTAGTTTTCCGTCAGCGCACCCTTTGCCTCTGCGCCAAGGTTGACGTCGGACAGCACGCTTGCGTAGGGAAGGTTCATTTTTGCGCCCAGCAGTCCCACATCCGATGCGTACAGCTTAAAGCTTGTTGCATCTTTGTAAAACTCCAATGGCACCTTGCCTTCGTTGATTTTTTCACATTTTAGCACAACCCCGGCTTTGGTAAGCCAATGTATGCTTTCCTCGTATTTACTGCTTCTCGCACCGGTGCCTATCAGCTTGTACACAAATTTTTTGTTTTCCCTTGCCAACTGACAGGGCAAGCTGTTGTAGGTGGCTTCGTGGCGGACCGCCTCTGCTTTGGTGGCGTACTTGCTCATATCGGAGGAGTAATCGTTGAATATGCGGTTTTGTTTGACACGAACAAAGTCAAAATCTTGATTGTTTACGTATTCCAACACGCACTCCGGCATGCCACCCACCAACAAATATGTTTTGTACAGTGCCATTGCCTTGTTGTGTAATGCTTGTGGCAGCGGTGTGCTATTCTCAAACGACGCTTGTATCATTTGCGCCAAAGCATCGTTGTCCGTCGCCCACAAAAACTCTGCAAAGTTCATTGGGTACATTGTTATGCTATCTATTTTGCCCACGGGGAAGGACGCAGCATTCCTGTTGACGGAAATGCCCAACAAGCTACCCGCCGCTACAATATGATATTGCGGAGCGTTTTCGCAAAAGTATTTTAGTGACGCTATTGCGGCGGGTGCAGCTTGGATTTCGTCGAAAATTATCAGCGATTGCTCGGGGACAATCTGTTTGCCTGTCAGGGCACTCAGCGTTGTAATCAAACGCGCCACATCAAGGTCTTGCTCGAAAACGGAGCATAGCGGCAGGTTGTTTTCAAAGTTGAAATAGAGCGTTTGCGTGTAGTGCTCCTTGCCGAATTTCAGTATCGAATAGGTTTTGCCCACTTGCCTTGCTCCGAAAACCAC
>CANRHN010000029.1 GCA_947630425.1 uncultured Clostridia bacterium
GTAGCACCTGTCGGTCCTGTTACGCCGGGCAAGCCTTGAATGCCCTGTATGCCTTGCGGTCCCGTTGCGCCCGTTGCACCCGTTGCACCCGTTGCACCCGTGACGCCAGGAGGACCCATTATTCCCTGAGGACCTGTAAATCCGCGAGGTCCGCGCAAACCACGGTCGATGATCACCGTGTTTGTTCCGTTTTCATTGTGACAGCAACAATTGTTATTCCAACAACTCATTTCTCTCTCCTTGTACTATTTGGGGGTTGCCCCTACTGTCATACTATTTCCATACCAAAAATTTTGTTACCCGACTTGCACCGCTTTCCGTTAAAAAAAATTTGAGCATATTGTAAAAAAACGCTTGACTTCTGTGCAATAATGGCATACTATAATAATAGTTGAGCAATCGTTCAATTGTTTGTCGAATGACGAAGGAGTATAATTATGGATGATTTGATTTGCGAAAACAATCACGTACACGACTACCTGTGCGAACAGGTCACTGTAGACATGCCGGACGAAAACGAACTCTACGATGTTGCGGAGTTGTTCAAAATTTTCGGCGATTCGACGCGTATTCGCATACTGTCCGCGTTGGCGCAAGCGGAAATGTGCGTATGTGACATCGGTGCGGTGCTTAACATGACAAAATCTGCCGTTTCCCACCAATTGCGCATTTTGAGACAGGCAAAACTTGTCAAAAACAAGCGCAACGGCAAAGAAATTTTTTACAGTTTGGATGATGATCACGTGCTGAGCATAATAAATTTGGCACTTGAACACATAAAGGAGTAACTTATGAAGAAAGTAATTGCACTTAAGGACTTGGACTGCGCCAATTGCGCCGCAAAAATGGAACGCAGCATTTCGCAAATAACGGGAGTAAAAAGTTGCAACATAAATTTTATGCTACAACGCATGACGCTGGAATTGGAAGAAGATAACTCTGCCATTCTCGAGCAAATCAAAGCTGCGGTCAAAAAAGTTGAACCGGACTGCCAACTGAAAATTTGATTATGACAAGAAACAAAAAATCTTTGATACGAATATGCGTGGCTTTGGCTGTCGTTGCCATTTCGTTGACGTTAAAGTACACTCTAACACTGAATAAATGGGTTGAGTTGGGACTTTTTGCCGCGGCATACCTTGTGGCAGGCTACGACGTGCTTTGGAAAGCCGCAACAAACATTTGTCACGGCAAGGTTTTTGATGAAAACTTTTTGATGACGATTGCCACGATCGGAGCTTTTGTCGTTGGGGAGTACGCAGATGCTGCTGCCGTGATGATACTATACCAAACGGGCGAATTGTTCCAACGCTATGCAGTGGGCAAAAGCCGCAAAAGCATTGCCGCGTTGATGGAAATACGTCCCGAAGAAGCAACCGTTGTACGTAACGGCGTCGAAGTAACACTTCACCCATCCGAAATTTCCGTGGGAGAGACCATCGTTGTAAAGGCGGGGGACAAAGTTCCCTTGGACGGCATAGTATCCGAAGGCGACTGTAATCTCGACACCTCTGCCATCACGGGAGAAAGTCTGCCCCGTCACGTCACCACCGGAGAAAGCATAACATCAGGCTGTATAAACCTTGACGGCGTAATTTACGTTACGACAACGGGAACTTATGACGACAGTACGGTTGCAAAAATTCTGGATCTGGTGGAAAACGCCACTTCGGAAAAAGCTCCTGCCGAAAACTTCATTACCAAGTTCAGCAGATATTACACTCCCATTGTGGTTGCTTTGGCACTGCTTGTGGGAATTTTGCCCCCGCTTGTCACGAGCAACTACGCCGAATGGGCATGCTGGAGCATGTGGTTGAAACGTGCAATGATGTTTTTGTTTGTGTCCTGCCCATGCGCATTGGTCATAAGCGTGCCGCTAGGATTTTTCGGCGGAATAGCCGCAGCAAGCAAACGCGGAATACTTGTCAAGGGAAGTAACTACCTCGAATTGCTTGCCAAAGTAAACACCGTTGCTTTTGACAAAACGGGAACGCTCACCAAAGGCAATTTTGCCGTGACGAACGTTTTTCCCGAAAACAAGAAACAACAGGTGCTGCAACTTGCGGCGATTGCCGAACAGTACAGTAATCACCCCATTGCCGTTTCGATAATGAAGGAAGCAAAAGCAACCCAAAAGGCGCAAACTTACGAAATTGCCGGAAAGGGCTTGCGCGCGCAAACAGAGGACGGGGAAATACTTTGCGGCAACGCTCAACTGATGCAGGACAACGGAATAGATTGCCCCGTCGCTGAAGGCGGAACGGTTGTTTACGTTGCGGAAAACGGCAATTTTGTCGGCTATATCGTAATTGCGGACGAAATCAAATCGGACGCAGCTCAGGCGATAAAACAACTCCGACAAGAGCATTGCAAAACCGTCATGCTGACAGGCGACAATGCGGCTACGGCTGCGCGCGTTGCTTCAACGCTTGGCATTGACGAATATCACTCGGATTTGCTGCCGCAGGACAAGGTAAGCCGTCTAAAAGAACTGAAAGTAAACAAAAACACCGTTGCGTTTGTAGGCGACGGCATAAACGACGCTCCTGTTTTGGCAACTGCCGACGTCGGTGTTGCCATGGGAGCAATGGGCAGTGACGCGGCGATAGAAACAGCCGACATCGTGTTGATGCAGGACAATCCCACCGCCATTTCCACCGCAAAGCGCATTTCACGCAGAACGATGAACATCGTAAACGAAAACATCGTTGTTTCGATTTTTATCAAAGTCGCCGTGCTTGTGCTGACGCTTGTGGGCGTGCTTGACCAACTTGCCTTTGGTTTGGGCATGATAGTCGCAATACTTGCCGACGTCGGAGTTTGCGTGTTGGCAATTGTCAACTCGATGCGCGCAATGTACTTGCGAAAAAGAAAAACGGACAAATAACGAAAGACCTCTTGCGCTTTTATGCAAGAGGTTTTTGTTTTCTTAAACAAGTTTTTTCAGCTGTTCTTTGTTAAATTGAAGCGTGTACAAATCGTAGTAACGACCCTTTTGATGTAACAACTCATGGTGATTGCCCTGCTCCACTATTTTACCGTCGGCAAGGACAATGATGTTGTCCGCATGCTGTATGGTGGAAAGTCGGTGCGCAACAATCAGCATTGTGCCTATGTTCATCATTTTGTTGAGACTGTCCTGAATCAAAAGCTCCGTCTCGGTGTCGATATTGGCGGTCGCCTCATCTAAAATCATCACTTCCGGACGGTGAATAACGGTGCGCGCAAAAGAAAGAAGCTGTCGCTGTCCTGCGGAAAAATTGTTGCCGCGTTCCCGAACCTCTTCGTCAAGACCGTTTGCCAGCTTGTCTATGAACTTGTCGGCGTTTACATACTTGCACGCCTGCAGCACTTCGTCGTCGGAAAAGTCATCTCGCAAAACGATGTTGCTGCGCACTGTGCCCGCAAAAAGGAAAACATCCTGAAGCATTTGCCCGAAATGCCTGCGGAGCGACGATATTTTTATGTGACGAATGTTTATGCCGTCCAACAATATCTCTCCGCGTTGCACGTCGTAGTTGCGACACAGCAGTGACAAAATCGTGGTTTTGCCGCTGCCTGTAGCTCCTACAAATGCCACGGTGTCGTTTGCGTTGATGTGGAAGCTGACGCCCTTCAAAACCCATTCGCCCTCGTTGTAAGCAAACCAAACGTCTCTGAACTCTATTTCTCCCTTGATTGTTTCCAGCTCGATTGCGTCCGCCTCGTCCACCACGTCGGATTCTATGTCCATGATCGTAAAAATCTTTTCAGCCGAGGCAAAAGCCGATTGCAGACGGTGGAATTGCTCAGCCAAATTTTGAATGGGGTTGAAAAATCTTGAAACGAACATGTAAAATGCCACTATGGTTGCGCCGTCTACAATTTGTCCGAGAATTTTTGTTTGGTCCAAAGCACCCTTCGCGCCGAGAAAGAACAAACAAAGCACAGAGGAAATGTACAGCATGTACACCGCAGGACGGAATATGCCGAAAACAAAAATTTGTCCCCGCTGCGCGCGATAAAGCTTGTCGTTTTTTTCCTCGAACTCTTGCATTTTGCGCTGTTCGCGATTGAAAATCTGTATGATTTTCATTCCCGAAAGATGTTCGGAAAGGTAGGTGTTGATATCTGTTGTACCGTTTTTTACCTGACGGTAGGCACGGCGTGAAAATTTGCGGAATATCAGCGTGAACAACACGATAAACGGCACAAAGCACAACACCATCAACGTCAACATGTAGTTTATGAACAGCATTGCCACCAAAACTCCGACAATTATAAAAATGTTTTTGACAAGATTGGCAAGCATGCCCGTAAACATCATGGAAATGGCGTTTGTGTCATTGGTGATGCGCGTAACCAATTTTCCGACGGGAATGTGCGACAATTGCGCATGCGAAAGTCCCTCGATGTGCTTGAAAGCGTCCTCGCGCAGATGAGAAATCATTTTTTGACCCGTTTTTTGAAGCACCAACGCCTGCACGTATGTTCCGACAAGCGAACCCAAAAGAATTGCCGCATAGACAACAACTCTCCACAGCACTTCGCCGAACTCAAACCCGTTTTCCGCGGAAATTACCTTTTCTATGTCCGAGGTGATGATGGGGGACAGTATGCTGTACGAAACGGAAAGCAGCATCACCAAGCCCACTATTACAAAATTGAACCAATAGGGCTTTGCATAGCGCAAAATACGCCTCATCAATTCGCTGTCCTTCATGGTACGCTCAAAACCCATCGACTCTTTTTTGTCCTTTATGAGCGCGTATGTAATTATCAACGCCGCACTGAACACGCCTATTATTGCGCCGACGATCAAAAGCGGAAGGTATTGTTTCATATCACAGTCCCTCCTCCTCTTCCAACGCCTGAAGCGCAACCATATTGCGATACTGTTCGCATCTTTCCGACAGTTGAGCGTGAGTACCCACGTCCACCACTTTGCCGTTGTCTAACAGCACAATTTTGTCAAGTCCATGCACGGTCGAAATGCGGTGCGCTATGAAAATTGTTGTTTTGTCCTTACGCGCGACGCGCAAGTTGTTCAAAATGGTCTTTTCCGTGTCGGTATCCACAGCCGAAACGGAGTCGTCAAGTATCAATACGGGCACGTCCTTCATCAACGCCCGCGCAATCGATATGCGTTGTTTTTGCCCGCCCGAAACGGTAACGCCTCGTTCTCCCATCAAGGTGTTGTAGCCGTCGGTAAAATGAGACACGTTTTCGTCTATATCGGCGAGTTTTGCTGCGCGCGTAACCTGTTCGGCTTCAGCATTGTCGATTGCAAAGGAAATGTTGTTGGCTATCGTGTCGGAAAACAAAAAGTTATCTTGCGGCACGTAAGCGCAAAAGTTACGCAAACTTTTGACAGTCAGATCGTTGACGTCTTTTCCGTCCACAAAGAGCGAGCCGTCACCTACATTGTAGCAACGCAAAATCAAATCGGCTATCGTTGTTTTGCCCGAACCCGTTTTGCCGATTATGCCGACGCTTTCGCCTGCGTTGACATGGAAGTTTACATCCGAAAGCGCGTCGTATTCCGCCCCGGGGTAACGAAACGTCAAGTTGCGAAATTCAATTTCTCCGCGCACCGCGCCAACATCCGCCGCGTCGCTTTTGTCTGTTACGTCCTGTTTTCTTTCCAGCAAATCCGACACACGTTTCAACGACGCTTTACCGCGCGAGTGCATTTCTATAAGCTCGGTAACTGCCATTATGGGCCACGTTATAGCCGTAAAGTAACCTATAAACTCCATCAACTGTCCCGCAGTAAACCGATTTTGGTATACCAAATATGAACCATAGCCGAGTATGATACAGATGACGGACTCAACAAAAAGCGTGACAAACACGTTCAGCAACGTGCTTATACGAGTATACGTCACATTTGCGTCCTCGTTACGTTTGTTGAGCCATCTGAACGCCAACAGCTCCTTGAACTCTTTGACAAATGCCTTTATAACGGCAATTCCGCTGAAGCTCTCCTGCGCAAAGTCGGACAAATCGCTGAACGCTTGTTGGCGCGTTTGCCACTTAAGCGTCATATACTTGCCAACGATCAGGCTTACAACGACCATCATCGCCATAGGAATGAGTGAAAACAAAGTCATTGCCCAATCCATACGAAACATTTTGTATAGGGCAAGTCCGCCTAAAAACGCGGCGTCAAACGTCATCATTATGCCGCTGCCGAAACAATCCTGAACCGTTTCGAGGTCGTTTGTAAACAGCGACATCAAATTGCCGATTTTTTCATTTGAGTAAAATTCGCAGGACAACTGCTCGCAATGAGCAAACATCTGTTTGCGCAAATCCCGTTCTACGCGTATGCCCGAGCCGAACAAACAAATTCGCCACAAAAACCTACCCAATACGATAAATATGATGATAAAAAACATCGGTACGCAAATTTGCTTCCAAACAAACTGCATATCGAACGGAACGCTTGCGCCGTTTACTTTTACACCGCCATCGTTTACGCCGTCAATTACCATGCGATACATCTCCGGAATAAGCGTTTGCGCGTAATCCACGGCAATCAACGCAAGCAGTCCCGCCGCAATGAGCAATGCGTATTTTAAGTAATATCTGTTGATATATTTACCGAAAATCATTTGTTATCCTCAAATACACTTAGCATTTAAGTATATCATTAAAAAATTATAACGTCAAATAGTAAATCTATTTTGAATACTAACATAAAAAATCGGAGCAAAGTCCGATATTACAGTTTAAGTAACTCCGCGATACTTTTGAAAGGAAAAAATACGTGAGATATGTATTTGTTAAACAAGCCGAGCGCGTCTTTCAACGCTTCTTGGGTGAAATGCAGATTTTTAAGTTTGTCGTAGGAAATCGTCTCCGCCATTTTGCACAACGCAAGCGTTCTTGCGCTGACAGGCACGCTCTCCGCCGAACGACAACCTTCGCACACCACGCCGCCGTGTTGTAAATCCAAAAAACCTTTTGCAACGGGACTGCCGCACACTGCGCAACGGTCTAATTGCAAGCCCGATCCCTGCATTTTCAAAAATCCGAGCAAGTATCTCAACACTACCGTTAGCGGATCGACTCCGTCCGTAAGAGCGGCAAACGCTTTGAGCGTTTCCACAAAAACTTCGGGCTCCGACTGTTCCTCTTCCGTACAGTTCATCAGGCACTCGGCGACGGCGCATGCCGCATAGTAAACCACCACGTCCTCACGCAACGAGTAGAAACTTTCCAACTGATCGCACGTTTTTAGGGTGTAGCGATCGGCAGTTTTGTTAAGTTCGTACTGACCGAAGCAAAACTGATCCGCGGCAAATTTGAGCTTGGCGCTACCCTTTCGTATACCTTTGGCATGAACGGTAATTTTGCCGTACTCCAGCGAGTACAGCAAAATCAATTTGTCATTTTCGTTGTAGTCCGTCGCCTTCAGGACTATGCCCTTGGTCGTTACGTCCATCCTGTGTCAGCTCCTTGTACAGCAGGTAGTAAACGGGATTGCCCGTTTCGCAAAACAATTTCCAAACGGTATCTTTCATACATGCCTCCGTGGGATAGTTTTCCTCAAAAGATACCGTTATATACAACTATTTACGTCGATTGGAGTACCCCAATTCGTAAAGAACCGACGGATTGTTGCGCCAATCTTCCTTGATTTTGACCCACAAGGTGAGAAAAACATGCGCGCCAAGCAGCTTTTCTATGCTCTCACGCGCGTGAGTGCCTATAGACTTGATCATAGCACCGTGTTTGCCCAAAACGATAGGTTTGTGAGAGGCTTTTTCCACAATCACGGTCGCGTCGATGTCCCAATCGGAATTTTGTTGTTCCATTTTGTTGATAACAACTCCCACGCCGTGCGGAATTTCGTTTTCACAGGCAAGTAGCACCTTTTCTCGAATGATTTCGCTCACGGAAAAACGCTGACTTTTGTCGGTAACGTCATCCTCGTCAAAATACATTTCCGTCCCTTTAAGATACTTTTTCAAGCCTTGCTTGAGTTCCGTCACGCCGTCGTTACGCTTGGCGGACACACAGTACACCTCGGCTATTCCCTCCACCCCGTTTAGCTTGGCAAGCTCCGGCATAAGTTTTGCGGGTTGAGAAATGTCCGTTTTGGTTACGGCTACAACAATGGGCACGCCTTGCTTACGATAGCGTTCCAATTGCGCCAGCTCGCGCTCGTCTATACCGTCGTGACCGTCTATCACGACAAGAATACAGTCCACATCCTGCACGGCATTGTCTATGCTTTTCAGCATGTAGTCGCCAAGAGCGTTTTTGCTATGCAAAAAACCGGGCGTATCGACAAACACCATCTGACTGTCGCTGTCTGTCCAAACGCCCATTATTTGCTCACGGGTAGTTTGCGGCTTGGGTGAAACGATAGACACCTTTTGCTGCACCATAGAATTGAGCAAAGTGGATTTTCCCGCATTTGCTTGTCCCACTATTGCAATAAAACCTGTTTTCATTTACGATCCCTTGTGACGTGCATTTTTGCAAGAATTTCGTCTTGCAGCGCGTTCATTTCCTTTTCATCACCCTCTTGAACGTGATCGTAACCCAACAAATGAAGCAAACCGTGCAGCGACAAAAAGCAAAGTTCGCGTTTTAAGCTGTGTCCGTAGCTTTTTGCTTGCTCCTTTGCGCGGTTAAAGCAAATTATCACGTCGCCAACGTTGAGCTTGCCCGTTTTGGCATTTACGGCGTCGGAAGGAAAATCTCTGTGATCGAGCTGCTCTTTGGCAAGATCAAGCGTCGGAAAAGACAGCACGTCTGTTACGGAGTTTATACCGCGAAACTGCTGATTGAGTTTGCGTATTTCCTCCTCTCCCACAATGGAGAGAGACATCTCTATTTGGCGGGAAGGCTGTTTGAGATGTTTGAGCGCGCCCTCAAGCACCTGTTTGATTTTGTGTTTATGAATACCTACATTCGTAAAATATATTGTCATTTTTCTCCGGTCAGACGAATGTCGGGGTAGGACACGCGCTTGTGCCTGATGCCCGCAAATGTGGAAATAATTGTGCTTTTGACTATATCCAATTCCTTGAGAGATATGTCGCAGTCGGAAAACTGTTCAAACGCCATACGTTCGGCAACGATGTCGTCCACGATTTTTTCGACGTTGCTTTTGTCTCCGTTGGCGCGCAATGCCGCCTCGGCAGCGTCGCAAATCATCAAAATTGCGGAGATCTTGTTTGTGGGCTTGGGTCCGTCGTAACAGTACCCGTCATAGGGAAGCGTTCCATCGGTGTACTTTTGCGCTTTTAGGTAGAAGTACTTGATGACCATTGTTCCGTGGTGTTCCACTATTGCGGACTGAACTTCCTTGGGAAGCCCGTATTCCTTTGCAATGGCAAGTCCGTTCAAGGTGTGATACTTGATCATGTTGACGCTTGCCTCGGGCGTCATGCTGTCGTGCGGATTGATACCGCTGAATTGATTTTCCGCAAAGTAGCTGGGGTTTTTCATTTTGCCGATGTCGTGGTAATATGCTGCGGCACGAGCCATAACCGCGCTTTCTCCTATCGCCGCGGCACAAGCCTCAACGTAAGTTGCAACCGTCAAGCTGTGGTTGTACGTTCCGGGGGCTTTTTCAAACAGTCTGCGCATAAGCTCGCTGTCGGACGTTGCAATTTCCGAAAAACGGAACACCGAGCTGACATTGAAAATCTTTTCAAACAAGGGCACAAGCACAAACATAAGCATTACGCCGATAATACCGCTGCTGAAACTGCATGCAGCTTTTAAGCCGTATACTACCCACGACCACTCGTCGCTGAACATCGCATAGCTGATCGTGGCGCAAATCACCGATATAATACCAAGCACCAAGCCTACGATAAGGTAACGGTAACGACGATAATGCTTGCCCAACACAAAGGAAGCAAACACCGCTTCTATAACGCCGCTGAACAACAAGTAAAAGAAGTTTTCCGTTGCCACTGTCGCCGAAACCTGCCAATTGATATCCTGCATAAAGCAAAGCATGATGACGATAAAGTTTGCAAAGAAACCGCACTTGCCGGAAACTATCAGCGACAAAATCAGCGAACAAAGCGCGAATGGAACAAGATATATTACGTACTCCCAAAGAGGCGCAAGTTGAATGAGCCCGTAAGCGACCAACATTGTCGAAAACATTGCCCATGTTTTGCGCACGCTTTCCATCACCGCAATATCCGAGAAGAATGTGTACAGAGCCAGCGCGACAAGCATAATTATCAACGTCGCCAGCTGTACGCCCACTCTCACCCAAGTAAGGCGATGAATGTTTACCAACAAAGTCAAAGCGGAAAAGACAATGAATATTGCTATGTAGCTCAAAACCATGTCTTTCCATTTGATATTGGTGATTTTTTTGATTTTTTTCATTATTTATCCTCTGTTTCGTATGCCTTGACGATTTTCTGCACCAGCGGATGGCGCACAACGTCACGTTCATTCAAACGAATTATTCCTATGTCGTTTATATCCTTTAATATTTTTATTGCGTGTTTAAGCCCCGAGGTAAGCCCCTTGGGCAGGTCAATCTGAGTCAGATCGCCTGTGATAACCATTTTACTTCCTTCGCCCAATCTTGTCAAAAACATTTTAATTTGTTCTCGGGTGGTGTTTTGCGCCTCATCCAAAATTACAAAAGCGTTGTTCAATGTTCTGCCACGCATATATGCCAACGGAGCAATCTCTATCGTGCCGCGCTCCATCATTTTGGAATAGCTGTCGAGCCCGAGCATTTCCTGCAGAGCGTCATATAAGGGACGAAGATACGGATTGACCTTTTCCTGCAAATCGCCGGGCAAAAATCCCAGCTTTTCGCCTGCTTCCACAGCGGGACGGGTAAGTATGATTTTTTCTACCTGCTTGGACTTGTACGCGTTTACCGCAATTGCCACCGCAAGGTAAGTTTTGCCTGTGCCTGCCGGACCTACACCGAAAGTGATTGTGTTCTTTTTCATCAAATCGACGTACTTTTTTTGTCCGACGGTTTTGCACTTGATGGGCTTTCCGCGCGAAGTGATTGCCACCACGTCGTCCAACAGCTCGTCCACATCGTCCAGCTTGTCCGACTTGGCAAGCTCGCACAGGTAGTTTACGCGACCTATATCGACGCTGTCGCCGCTTGCAATAAAGTCCCTCAATTTGTTGATGACCCGCATTGCCAACTCAACGGCGGTTTCCTCTCCGAGCAAGCTACTTTGACCTTCCTGCAAAACAAGTTTGACGTCAAACGCCGCGCATACGGCTTTGATATTTTCATCAAACGCGCCAAACAGCTTCATCAGCTCGTCCATTGAATCCACTTCGATTTTTTTGGATATCACGCTTTCCTCCGACTATTCTATTTGCAAACAACCGTATACCGTTGCCGTCACGCCGCTACTCGTTGCGTCGAAAACCGTTTGAACGATTGTAAAGTTGCAATTTTCCGTTGCACGGCTAAGAGCAAGAGCTTTCAGTTGGTCGATACATTCCTCGATAGCGGCAGGCACGCGGCGGGTAGTAATTTCGCGAAACACATTGCGCCTCACTGTGATATTGAGCGGAAACAGCTTTGTTTCCTCTACATCGAGCGTATATCGCTCAAACGGACAGGCTCGTTTGTATTCCTTGCCGAACAGCACAACACCCGTGCATTTGAACACTCTGCCCGTTTCCTCATCGACGGATTTTGTACCGTCAAACTCGGCAAAACCGCTTGCAGACAGTCGCAATTCTACTCTACCCAACGCATAGACGTCCTCGCTTGTGCCGTCGTTGAAAATTCGCTTGCCCTCTATAAGAACGTCCCCTTCGTGTACGACGTCACCCGCCTTTACAAGGGGAGTGCCCATTTCGCATACAACCGCCGTCACAACTCCTTCCCGAGTTGCAATTATATCGCGCTTTTGGGTCAAATCTATGGGCGGAGCAATTTCCTTCCGCGCAGCAGCATTGACGTACAACACGCTCCCCGAACGCTTTACCACGGCATACATGGCGTCCAACTCGTTTGCGAGAGCGTTCTGAACTTGTTTGAGACTTAGTGTGTGCAAATTCGAACCTATTTTTACTCCTACGGAGTTCAACGCGCTGCACACCGTCCGTTCGTCAAAATCGCCGCTGACTTCGATTTTTAGGCAACGTTGAGACAATATTGCCAAAACAGCTGCCAAAATCAAGCAAAAAAGCGGCAAAACAAAGTGTTTTTTGACAAATTGCACCGTTCTCGGTATACCGAAAAATTCTATACCGAGTATATTATAGCACCTTTCACGTAATATTGCAAGAGTCTGTTCCGAACGTCTTGCGGGAACGCGTATTGTGCATTTTTTTCCGCTGCGACGCACTATTTGCACGGAAATTTCCCGCTTGTTGAGAGTGTTCAGCAATCGTGTGAGATTGAGTCCCTCAAAGGTGATTTGACAGCTATTTGTCATGGCTCACCTCAACGCACGCCACATCACCCACCACAACGGCAAAGCCATTTTCCATACACTTGACACGTAGATTTTTGCCTTTGACGCGCAAAACGCCCTTGTGCAGGGCAAAACCGATGGCTTCGAGACTGTATTCGACAATACCCTTGTGTCCTTCCACAACCGCCGTATGTCCGCCGAAAAGGGAATATTTGTAATCTTTGATCAATGTTGCGAGCTCCAACCCGCAGATGTTGGAAATGCACTGTAAAAAAGAATTGCTCATACCCCTATTATATTTGAGGAGAGAGCAATTCTTTCGTTATCACAACAGTTGATTGAGGATTTTGGCTATTTCGGCGAGCTTTTCTTCGCTGTCCTCTCGGTTGCCGTTCAACACGCAATTTGAAAGGTGCGCGTGAAGCACTTCCTTGTTTACCTTTGAGAGTACCGCCTGACATGCCATTATCTGATTGGAAATGTCTATGCAGTAGCGATTGTCCTCTATCATTTTGAGTATGCCGTCCATTTGACCCCGCGCCGTTTTCAACAAGCGTATAACTTTGGCTCTGTCTGCCGTCATTGTTCCGTCACCTCCGTTACAGTGTAGCCGGCTTTTTGTACCGCCTTGGTAAGCGCGTCCGTTTTGAGCTTGCCGCCCTCTACAACAGCGCATTTGTTCTCCAAGCTGACCTCAACGCGCTTTACTCCGCGCAAAGAAGAAAGCTCCTTTTGCACGCGTGAGGTGCAATGCTCACACGTCATTCCCTCGATGTCAAGTTTTACCGTCATGTTTTTTGCCTCCTTTGATTTGTAAATTTTGTTTGTCTTGTTGGATTTCAGCTCGCCGACCGGCTTGAAAAATCTAAGCCGCAAGGCGTTTGTTACAACGAACAGACTGCTCAAACTCATGGCAGCCGCCGCAATCATGGGCGTAAGTTGCAGATGCAAGGGCGTAGCGTACAGAACTCCCGCCGCAAGCGGTATTCCGAGTACATTGTAGAAAAATGCCCAAAACAGATTTTCTTTGATGTTAAGTTTGGTTTTTCTGCTCAACCTGATTGCCGTTGACACGTCGCGCACGTCGTTTTTCAGCAGCAGAACGTCCGCACTGTCCAAAGCGATGTCCGAACCGGACGCGACAGCAAAGCCCACGTCCGCACGGGCAAGCGCGGGAGCGTCGTTGATACCGTCTCCCACCATCGCCGTGACGCCCCTTTGCATAAGCTCGCGCACCTTTTGTTCCTTTTGATCGGGAAGCACTTCTGCAAAGTACTGTTCTACGCCCAATTCTTTGCTTACAGCCTCTGCGGCAAGCGCATTGTCCCCCGTAAGGAGAACGGGCTGAACCTGCTGTTGTTTGAGAAGCTCTACTGCCGTGTGAGAAGTGGGTCTGATTTCGTCCCCGACGCCGATAAGACCGACAAATTTCTTTTCACACGCGACAGCAAGACAGGTAAGCGCCTGCTGCGAAAACGCGTTCATTTTGTCGGCGTAGCCTGCAGAATCCACCCCTTGCTCTTCCATCAATTTTCTGTTTCCGATGGCATAGCGTTTACCTTCCACCGTTGCCAGCACGCCTCTACCCGACAATGTGGTAAATTCCGTGGGAACGAGGCACTCTACGCCGAGTTGTTCGGCATATTCGACGACCGCCTTGCCAAGGGGATGCTCGCTTTGTTTTTCGATACCTCCCACCACGGCGAAAAACTCTTTTTCGTCCATTGACGCGTCAAATTGCTTGACAAAGGGCTTTCCCAAAGTTACCGTGCCCGTTTTGTCTAACACCACCTGCTTTATGTCCGCCAACCGTTCCAATATCTCGCCGTTTTTGATGAGAATACCGTTTTCCGCGCCCTTTCCCGTGGCTACCATTATTGCAACGGGCGTTGCCAAACCCAACGCGCAGGGGCAGGAAATGACAAGCACGGACACGGCAAAGTTGAGCGCTTCGGAAACAGGATGACGCACGCACAACCACACGACGAACGTCACAAGCGCAATGGACATGACAACGGGCACAAACACAGCGGAAATTTTGTCTGCAAGGCGTTGAATGGGTGCTTTAGATGTGCCCGCTTCCTCAACAAGCGCAATTATCTTTTCCAAAACGCTGTCCTGACCAACGGTCGTTATCTGAACGCGAACGTAGCCGCCCACGCACACCGTGCCGCCTATTACAAATGAGTCCGACTGTTTTTCTACGGGCAGACTTTCTCCGCTTACGCTGCTTTCGTCGGCAAAGCAACTGCCGAAAACAATTTTACCGTCGGCAGGAAAGGACATTCCCGCTTTGACGGCGACCACATCGCCGACCTTCAATGATTTGCCGTCCACTTCCACTTCGTCGCCGTTTGAAACAAGCAACGCTTTGTCGGGAGCAAGCTTGCGCAGCTTGGCAAGCGCGTCGCCCGTTTTCATTTTGCTACGTCCTTCAAAGTACTTGCCCAAGTCCACAAGCGCAAGTATCATTGACGAGGACTCGAAGTACAGCATGTGGCGGTACTTGTCAACGGTTTGAATGTTGCCTTTGCCCAACGCATAACTCATCACAAAGGTTACCACTATGGCATACAATGCGCTTGCGGCAGAACCCACCGCTATCAGACTGTCCATGTTGGGAGAGCCTTTGAACAGCCGCTTGAAGCCGACAGTGAAGTACTTGGAATTGACAAACCACACGGGCAAGCACAGCAACAACTGCACCAAAGCAAGAGACACCGCGTTTTCGCTCCCGCTAAGAAAGGACGGCAGCGGCAAACCCACCATGTGTCCCATAGAAAAGTACATCAATATCACGCAAAATATCAATGAAATCAACAGCCGAGCGAGGCTGACCGTGTTCGTAGGCTGTGTTTGCGTTGCAGCGTTTGCGCCGTCGCCCACCACGCTTGCACCGTAGCCGCTTTTTTTGACGGCGGTACAAAGGGTCTTGGCAGATACCGCTTTTTCGTCGTAGTCCACCGTCATGCTGTTGGTAAGCAAGCTTACGGTGACGCTGTTGACCCCTTTGACCTTTGCAACGGCTTTTTCTACGTGCGCGGAGCATGCCGAACAAGTCATTCCCGTTATGTTGAATTTTTGTTTCATGGGCTATACCCCCTCCCCGTGTCAGTATCATTATACATTTGTTTGTTATCAAATGCAACTGTTTTTATTCATTTTCGGTAAATTTTTTTGAGAAAAGGGAATGCAAATTTGTCGGGAACGAAAATCAAGCAAAAAAGCGACGAAAAACGACGCGACATTTGTCATGCCGTTGTTTCCTACGTCTTTTTTCTTGCTGCCCAAATTACCCTCATCAACAACGAATATTCAACATAAAAAAAATAATTAAAAAAACCAATTCAGAACACTTGACAAATAATTTACAAAATTCTACAATTTGCCACGGTAAAAAAAATGAGTACAAAAACAGCAAAATTTCATTCTCTGCCCCGCTGGGGTGTGGGCAGACTGATTGTCAAAAATCTGATGCCTATCGTGGCGATTGTTCTTGCCGCTTTGACTTGCTTTTTTGTACCTTTTGACAAGCAATATCTCGGCTACTTCGATTTTTCCACGCTTGCGACTCTTTTTTGTACGTTGGCGGTTGTAGCTTCCTTCAAAAACATTCGTTTCTTTACTTGGTTAGCCAAAAAAATCGTCGTAAAATTCGGCAATCTTCGCAACACCGTGTTTGCTTTGGTGTTCATCACCTACTTTGGCAGCATGGTAATGGCAAACGACATGGCACTGATTACCTTTTTGCCGCTTGGTTACATAGTTCTCGAAAGCTGTGAGCGTCAGGACAAAATGCCGATAGTTTTTGTGATGCAAAACGTTGCAGCCAATCTCGGCGGAATGTTGACGCCTTTCGGCAATCCGCAAAACATCTATCTTTACAACTTTTACAATATCGGCGCGGCGGAATTTTTGAAAATAATGTCCGTTCCCTGTGCGGTGGCGCTTCTACTCATTGTGGCAGTTTGTCTGTTTGTAAAAAAAGACAAAATACAGCTTTTTGCAAAACAGGAAAAAACGCCGTCGGTGTGGCGTAGCGTTGTGTACGCTTTGCTGTTTGTGCTGTCATTGCTGATTGTGTTTGACGTGCTGAGTTGGTACATTGTGCTTGCTGTGGTGACCGTTGCAATTCTCATGTTGGATTTCAGAGCTTTGGGCAAAGTGGACTACGGCCTGCTTGTTACGTTTGCGGCGTTCTTTGTGTTCAGCGGCAATCTTGCGCGCATAACCGCCGTAAACGAAATTCTGTCAAGCCTTGTGTCAAAATCGCCGTTGCTTGTGGGCGTGGCAAGCTGTCAGCTTATAAGCAACGTACCTACAGCTGTGTTGCTTTCCAAGTTTACGACGGACTATGCCAACCTGCTCGTTGCCGTCAACATCGGAGGGCTGGGCACGCCCATTGCGTCGCTTGCGAGCCTCATCACTCTCAACGAATTTCGCAAGCACAATCCCGCCGCTCTCAAAAGATACATCGCAACCTTTTTGATGATAAACTTTTCCTTTTTGGCGGTGCTTGTTGGCACACAACTGCTTTGGAACTTGGCTTTATAGCGTCGGTAAATTCAAAAAGTCTGCGTAAAAACATCAGACATTTTTTTTTTGTATAAAAATTTTTTTGTTGTACAAAGCCTTTGTTCAAGGAAATGTTCGCCTGCGCTAAGCCTTTTCTGCAAGGGAACAAAGCAATTGAAAAAACTCCGGTTTGGCGCGTTTTAGGGACATGGGGTGACCATTTTTGTCGACAAAGCAGTGAACGCTTGTCGCATTACACACCGTTTCGCCACGACAAGTCATTGTGTAAGCTATCGTAAGCTTGACGGGAGAGCATTCCCTTACGCGCACTTCTATTGCAATTTCGTCGTCAAACGTGGTAGGTTTTTTGTAATCTACGTTTACAGCCACGACGGGAGAAATCAGCCCTTCTTCTTCCAAACGACGATAGCCGAAGCCGACGCGCTCGAGAAAGTCCACACGCGCCTCTTCCATAAAACGAAGATAGTTTGAGTGATGCGTCAGACCCATTTTGTCCGTTTCGTAGTACTGTACCTTGTGCGTATACGGTTTGTTCATAGCCCCACCTCGCTAAATGGATTTGCGTTCAAACTCTTTTACCACATCTTCCAAAAGAGCGCGTATTTTAAGCCCTTGCGGACAAGCGCGTTCGCATTTGCCACATTTGATACAATCGCTTGCCTTGCCGCGGTTTTTGGTGTGAACGTTGTTGTAGTAGAAATCGGCATTCCAATCGCCGAAATGACGTTTGCTGTTGAGACATGCAAACAAATCGGGAATGGAGATGTGTTTGGGGCAACCGTCCACGCAGTAGCGACAGGCTGTGCAGGGAATAATGTTTTCACCGTGGATCAGTCCCGCAACGGCGTGCGCAACAACAATTTCGCGCTCGGAAAGCGGTTGAAAATTTTCCATAAAGGACGCGTTTTCTTGCATTTGCTCCAAGCTGCTCATGCCGGAAAGCACCATAAACACGTTTGGTTGCGAAGCGGCAAATCGCAGTGCCAAATTGGCGGGCGAAATGCCCAAGCCGTCGACGAGTCGCGCGGCATTTTGCGGAAGCTTGACCAGATGTCCGCCTTTTATGGGTTCCATAACAATTACGGGCTTGTTGTGACGAACGCAAACCTCGTAGCATGCGCGAGATTGCACTGCGGGATCTTCCCAATCCAAGTAATTGAGCTGTAACTGCACCACGTCCAGCTGCGGGTAGTCGTTGAGAATACGTTCCAACATGTCCGCCGTGTCGTGGAAGGAAATACCGACATGCCTGACCTTGCCCTCGGCTTTAAGCTCAAAGGCGGTTTCGTATGCGCGACAGCTTCGGAAAAAGTCGTAGTTGCGGCGGCTTTGGGCGTGCATAAGGTAAAAATCGAAGTAGTCCACACCGCACCGCGCCAGCTGTTCCTCAAGTAGCGGTCTGATGTCCTGTTCGGACTTGAAAAAGAAATCCGTCAGCTTGTCCGTCAAAACGTAGCTCGAACGCGGGTATCTGCTTGTAAGACATTGCTTCAAGGTGGGCTCGCTACGCTCGCTGAGATAGCCGTGGGCGGTGTCGAAATAGTTGAACCCGCGAGCAATAAATTCGTCCACCATTTTGTTGACCTGCTCCACGTCGATGTCCGTGCCCCTAAGCGGCAGTCGCATACAACCAAACCCGAAGTTTTTGTTTACGTCGTCAAAAAACTTTTTCATACTTTTTACCTCGTTTGACAATTATATCACGAAATGCAATGCAAAACAAGTTAAAGCGCAATGTAAATTACAAAATAAGGCGCAAACCGATATTGGCAAATTAAAATTTACCGAAACTTTACCAATAAATCGCACAAAAAAAAAGCCGTTCCAACAAACAAAAAATGCAAGCCCTCTTAAAGACTTGCACTGTTTGGTGCTGGTGGTGGGACTTGAACCCACACGTTGTTTCGCCGTTGGCGAAGGTTCTTCGAACCACCAACATCGGGTTATGCGTCTGCCCTTAGCCGAGTGAGCGCAGCGAACGAACGCCACGGAGCGTAGCAGAGTATTCCACCACACAAAAAATGCAAGTTCCCGTAGAAACTTGCACTATTTGGTGCTGGTGGTGGGACTTGAACCCACACGTTGTCACCAACATCGGATTTTGAGTCCGACGCGTCTGCCATTCCACCACACCAGCAGAAATTACTTTTATAATATACCACAAATTGCCGAATTTATCAACACTTTTGCACTACTTTCTTAACTTTTTTTGTCTGCAGCAAAGTTTAACAATCGATTGCACAACAGACGATTGTGTGATATAATAAATTTTACAAATAACTACCTGTAGTCTAATTGGATAAAATGATGCCCTCCGACGGCGTTGTTTCGGGTTCGAGTCCCGACAGGTAGACCATTCGGCAACTGCGTTCTTGAGTTGCAATGCAAATCGGGCACTTTGCGTGCCCTTTTTTCATTGCTGCCTTTTGACTTGTTGCCTCCCTCTCCCCCTGCTCGGTATCGCTCGAAATAACGTAGCGCTCCACTTCGTTTTGCTTACCCTGCGGGACGAGTCCCGACAGGTAGACCATTCGGCAACTGCGTTCTTGAGTTGCAATGCAAATCGGGCACTTTGCGTGCCCTTTT
>CANRHN010000030.1 GCA_947630425.1 uncultured Clostridia bacterium
CTTAGTAGCCCGACCGAGGCGGCGCAACGCGCCCGTAGGGTCACGATGGCGCAGACGCCAAGCACAGAGGTGTCTGCTCCTTTTTATTAAAAAATTTTCTAAAGAGCTTTTATCTCATTTTTGAGGAGTGTCAAGTCCATCCGACCGCCTCGCGTTTGGTCGGAAAAGGCGACTATTCGTCTATTTTCAATATCGACATAAACGCTTCGGACGGCACGCTGACCGAACCAACCTGACGCATGCGCTTTTTGCCCTCTTTTTGCTTTTCCAGCAGTTTCTTTTTGCGCGTGATGTCGCCGCCGTAGCACTTGGCAAGCACGTCTTTGCGCAACGCCTTTACCGTTTCGCGGGCAATGATTTTGTTGCCTATCGCCGCCTGAATGGGAATTTCAAACATCTGACGCGGAATGGCGTCCTTGAGTTTTTCCGCCATCTGCCGTCCGCGAGAGTAGGCGCGCTCCTCGTTGACGATTATCGAAAGGGCGTCGCACACTTCGCCGTTTAGCAGCATGTCCATTCTGACAAGCTTGCCGGGGGTAAAGCCTTTAAGCTCGTAGTCCATGCTGGCATAGCCCCTTGTGCGGCTTTTAAGCGTGTCGAAAAAGTTGTAGATAATTTCGTTGAGGGGAAGGTCGTACGTGAGCTTTACGCGACGGGTGTCGAGGTATGTCATGTCGATAAACGTGCCGCGCTTGTCCTGACACAACCCCATCACGTCCCCCACGTACTCGGGCGGAGAAAAAATTTCCGCCTTTACAATGGGTTCTTCCATGTGTTCTATTTGAGTGGGAGCAGGCAGCTTGGTGGGATTGTCTATGTACAATTCCTCTCCTTGTGTGGTAAACACCTTGTACACAACGCTTGGCGCGGTGGTAACAAGGTCGAGATCGAACTCGCGCTCCAACCGCTCTTGTATTATCTCCATGTGCAACAACCCCAAAAAGCCGCAACGGAAACCGAACCCCAACGCAACGGAGGTGTCCGGTTCGTAGGTCAACGAAGCGTCGTTGAGCTTGAGCTTTTCGAGGGCGTCCTTCAAATCGTTGTATTTGCTGCCGTCCGCGGGGAAAATGCCGCAAAAGACCATGGGCTTTACTTCCTTGTAGCCGTGCAAAGCCTTGTCGCAGGGGCGTTTGGCGTCCGTGACGGTGTCGCCCACCTTGGTGTCGGAAACCGTCTTGATACTTGCGCAAATGTACCCCACGTCTCCCGCCTTGAGGCAATCCACGGGCTGCATGGCAGGGGCAAAAATTCCCACCTCGGTGACGTCGAATGTTTTGCCCGCCGTCTGAAACATTTTTATTTGCGTGCCCACGCGCACAACGCCGTCCACAATGCGCGTAAAAATGATTACGCCCTTGTAGTTGTCGTACTGGCAATCGAATATAAGCGCCTTAAGCGGAGCGTTTTCCTCTCCGCGCGGCGGCGGAATCAAATCCACCACGGCGTCCAGCACGTCCTTGATGTTGATGCCTTCCTTGGCGGAAACAAGGGGAGCTGCGCTTGCGTCCAAGCCTATGGCGTCCTCAATTTCCCGTTTTGCGCCCTCGATGTCCGCCGAAGGCAAATCGATTTTGTTGATAACGGGAATGATTTCAAGGTCGTTTTCCAACGCCAAGTAGCAGTTGGCAAGCGTTTGTGCTTCCACTCCTTGCGAGGCGTCCACAACGAGCAGCGCGCCCTCGCACGCGGCAAGAGAACGGGAAACTTCGTAGTTGAAATCCACGTGCCCCGGGGTGTCGATGAGGTTGAGCGTGTAATTTACGCCGTCTTTGACGTAGTTCATTCTGACGGGCGTAAGTTTGATTGTTATTCCGCGTTCCCGCTCGATGTCCATCGAATCCAGCATTTGCGCTTCGAGATCGCGCTTGGCGACCTGCCCCGTAAGCTCCATAAGTCTGTCCGCAAGGGTGCTTTTGCCGTGGTCGATGTGGGCAATTATGCAAAAATTTCTTGTTGTTTGTTGTGACATACCTCAATTATACAGTAATTCGTCCGATTTGTCTACACGTCGCAGTGTTTTTTGACGGGTTTTGTTTGCCTTTGCCCTTACGGAAATATGGGTATATTTGTTGCAAAAAAATTTTATTCATTATATAATGTGTAATTGGTAAGCGCGCACGCGCGTGTGAGCCGACAACGATACAACACATTCAAGGAGCAAAAATGATAAGGCAGGACTACAAATGGCTGACGGACGTTTTTGTGGCGCACCGCGGCTTGTTCGACAACGAAAACGGCATACCGGAAAACTCGTTGCCCGCATTTGAAAGGGCGGCGCAAGAGGGCTTCGGCATCGAAACGGACGTTCAGATGACAAAGGACGGAGTGTTGGTTGTTTTTCACGACGACACCCTCAAACGAATGACGGGCGCGGAGGGCAGGCTGTGCGATTTGACTTACGAGCAGCTGCAACAACTGCGTTTGCTGCAAACGGACTGCAAAGTGCCCACTTTTGAGCAATTTCTCGCGGCGGCAAATGGCGCAAACCTTGTTGTGGAAATCAAAACGCACCCAAACATAGGCGAAGTGGAACAAAAAACCTACGATATGTTAAAGGGCTACAAGGGGCACTACTGCATAGAATCCTTCGATCCCTTCATCATCAGGTGGTTCAAACGTCACGCGCCCGAAGTGATACGCGGACAGCTGTCCTGCTCCTTCAAGGGGGCGTTCGGTCCGTTGAAACGTTGGCTGCTTGCCGACTTGAAGCTGTGCAAATGGAACGGCAGTCAATTCATTGCCTACTGCGCCGACACCGTTTGCACCAACAAAGCCGTGAGACGCTTTGCAAAAAAAATACCCATTCTTTGTTGGACGATAAAAAGTCAACAACAGTACGACGAGCTGCACGACTGCTTTGACAACATGATTTTCGATTCGTTTGTGCCGCAAAGGACGGAAGAGAGGTAACTATGGGAAGAAGAATTTTAGCATTTTTTCTTGGAATGATTTTCGGTATCATTTTGGTTTTGGGCGCGCTTGCCGGCGGACTTTTCATTGCCGCCACGGTCATAAAGCCCAAAGACATCTACCCCGACAGCACAAAATTTCTCGGCGATTTGGCAGGCAAGTCGCTTTGGGACATATACAAATCCGTCAGCGCGCTCTACAACGACAAGGTGGGCGTGACGGACGAAAACGGCAAGTACTTCACTTTGGGGCAGTTTTGCGAACACTACAACATCAACCCCAACGAGCTTTTCGGCGGTAAACAAGTGCCGCAAGAGGTGTTGGACGTACCCGTGTTCGAGCTCATCAAGGGAGACAAGGACAAGGCTCTCGAACAGGTAAAAGTAAGCGTTATTCCCGCGCTCATCAACATGTACACGGGCAAGGAAAGCGAGGACGGCTCGGCAAACGCCATGTTCCCCGACAGCGTTCTGGAAAAGCTTTCCGCGCACAGCGTAACGGAGCTTAAGGACGGCATGGCGAACGTGTTTGCCGAAGTGTACATTTCGGAAATTGCAATGGGTATGCTGCCCTTGGAACAAACGGAGGACAACACTCTTTTGTGGGCGTTGGGACAATCCAAATTGGGACCGTTGCTTGGCGGTATTCAGGGTAAAATGCTGTTGCAATTCAAAGAGGGCGGCGCGTTTGAAACGCTGGGCAATCAGCCGCTGGTCACGTTGTTGGGCAACACAAGCCAAATTCTCAACGCGCTTTTCAAAAGCAACGCGCTGAAGGATCTGGTGGACGAAAACGGCGACCTCAACCCCGATTTGATAATCAATTCCGTGTACTTGGGCGAGCTTTTGGGTTTGCAACGCGCACCTATAACGGAAGAACAGTTGGAAAACTTTGTTGAAACGGAACACGCAAACGACGACATGAAATTGCTGTACTGCGAAGAAACGCAATCCTACGCTTTACAGACGAAGGACGGAGCATACGCCGCAAAAAACATCTGCCGCAACGAAGAGGAAGAACACGAGCATACTCTTGACTGCTACGGCTTTGTGTGGTACTCCGCCACCGCCACCGAGACGCATGCCGACACCGACCTTGTTTTGGAAGAACTGCACTACCCGCTTGCAACGGGAATGTATGCCGCACTTGCAGACGTCACAATGGGACAACTGACGAGCGGCGACAGCAACGCTCTGCTCAACAAAGTTATGAACGTTCCCCTAAAGGAGCTGTTGGAAGGGCAGGAAATGAGCGGCATTTTCGCAAATTTGGCGGATATGACCATAAGCGAACTCATCAACGGCGGCATTGACGATATGTACCTCGGACAGCTGCTGGGTTACGAATTGAACGAAATCGACCGTCCCGCGGGCGAAATTACGGAACTGTACAAAAACGACCCCAAACAGGACGGGGAAAAGGTAAGCAAGTATTTGATCGAAAACGAGGACGGCACGGTTGCTGGGCTTTCCATGGACGGCAAAACCTGGTACGAGGGCGAGCTTGTGTGTACAAAAGAGGAACACACTCACACTTCGGAATGTCACCTGCAAGAGGGCGGCGCATACTCCTGCGGCAAAACCGCACACACGCACAACGTAAGCGGTTGCTACGGCTTTGTGTGGTACGAGCAATGTACCGAACAGCACGAGCATGAGGGAGAGCTTGTCAAAGAGGAAAAGCACTTCAAGCGCACCGAAGGCTTGATGGCAAAGCTTTCCAACAAACAAATTTCCGATTTGAGCAGTCTCAACGACATGCTGTTGGAGCTGACTTTGCAGGACGTTTTGGGAGACAGCGTTCCCGACATTCTGAACAGCTTGAAGGACGTTCCCATAGGAGAACTGAACGACGCGATAAACGACATGTACTTGGGAGATTTGCTTTCCTTCAGGCGCAGACCGCTGACGGACGACGAATTGAGCCAATATGCAAACAACTTTGCAAACGCCGATGCCACGCCCGTTGAAAACGTCAAGTACAAAATTGACGCCGAACACAATGTGACGGGCTACGCAAAGCTTTCCGACGAGGTGTGGTACGAAGCGCAGCTCAACTGCATAGAGGAGGAACACGTTCACTCCGAAGCTTGCCGTAACAAGGGCGCGGACGGTTACGTCTGCGGCAAAACGGAACACCTGCACACCGACGAGTGCTTCGGGTTTGTGTGGTACAAAAAGTGCGAGGACTCTTCCCCCGAACACAGTCACGACGGCGAATGGATTCCTCAAGAAAACAACGAAGAACGTTTGCCCTACGTCCCCGCCGAGGGTATGATGGGCAAATTGGCGGACGAACAGGTCAAAAATTTGGGCAATTTAGACGAGACGGCAAAACGTCTGACGCTCGGCGACGTGATGGGCGACGACATCCCCGGCATTTTGCAGAGCTTAAAGGACGTGCCCATAGGCAAGCTGGACGGGGCTATAGACAATCTGTACCTTGGGCAGCTGTTGGAGTACCGCCGCAAAGACAGCGCGGAAATTGACGACTTTGAAGGCTACGTTGAAGAAACGTTGACGGAAAACGATGTGGTCGTGGTAAAGAGCAACGGCACAGGCTACGTGCGTTTGGACGGCGAAACTTGGTACGAGGCGAGCTTTACTTGCACAAACGAAAGCGAAGCTCACACTCACACCGCCGCTTGCTACGGTTACGTTTGGTACAAGCTGTGCGACACGCAGCACAATCATGCGGAAGAGGGCGATTGGCTGCCCGAAACGAGCGACAGCTACTACACCGTTGCCGACGGCATGATGGGCAAGTTGGCAAACGAAAAGGTAAGTAACCTCGGAAATCTGAACGAAACGGTTCAAACCTTTACGCTCTACGACGTGCTGGGTGACAGCGTTCCCGACATGCTTGTTTCCATAAAGGACACCCCCATAAGCGGCTTGAACGACGCGATAAACGGCATGTACCTCGGCGACCTGCTCAAATACAAACGCAGACCCGTAACGGAACTTGAAAGCTACACCTCTTTGTACGCGGACGGAAGCGTTGAAGTACGTCAGCGCGAGGGGGCGTTTGCAATGACTGACGACGGCGAAAATTGGTACGAAGCCGCGTTCATCTGCGACGAGGAACACACTCACGGCGTGGGTTGCTACGGCTTTGTGTGGTACGAAGCCGTCGAGGGCGACCACGAACACAGCGAAAGCGAATGGGTAGACGACGTTCACCGCGTCCCCGTTACGGGAATGATGGGCAAGCTTGCGCGCGAAAAGGTGGGCAACCTCGGCAACCTGAACGATACCGTACAAAACTTTACGCTCCAGGACGTGTTGGGCGAAAGCGTACCCGACATGCTTAAGAGTATAAAGGATACAAAAATCAAAAACCTTAACGAAGCGATAAACGGAATGTACCTTGGCGACTTCCTCGAATACCGCCGCAGAAGCGCGGAGGAGTTGGGCGTTGACGCAAGCGACTACACCACCGAGCTGGAAGCCTCCAAGGACGAGACGGGAGCGGTTTTGTCCTACGCGGTCAGGCTGGACGACAAGGGCAACGCGCTAAAACAAGAGGGCGAAATTTGGTACGAGGCACGGCTTTGCTGCACAGACGTTTCGCCCGAACACACGCACAAGTCCTCTTGCTACGGGTACGTGTGGTACAAAGCTTGCAATGTCGAACACGACCACGACGGTGAATGGCTTCCCAAAAACGAAAGCAAACACTTTGTCGTTGCCGACGGCATGATGGGCAAGCTGGCGGACGAAAAGGTGAGCAACCTCGGCGACCTCAACTCCACCATTCAAACCTTTACCCTGCGCGACGTGATGGGCGACAACATTCCCGCTTCGCTGTTGACGCTTGCCGACACCCCCATAGGCAACTTGGGACAGGCAATTGACAGCATGTACTTGGGCAGCTTTTTGCAGTACAGGCGCAAGAGCGTTTCCGCCCAAGAAATTGCCGACTTCAGCGCAACTTCCGTTGACGGAGTTATGCAAAAACAAGAGGGTAAAACCGTTGTGTACGCAATGCGGGACGGAACGGATTGGTTTGTTGCAAGCAATCTTTGCGGTATAGAAGAACACGTCCACGACGACGCCACCTGCAAAAAGGACGAACACAACAACTACACCTGCGGCAAAACGCCACACCCCCACACCGCGGCATGCTTTGGCATCACTTGGTACGAAAAGTGCGGCGAAAGTCATTCTCACGAGGGCGAGTGGATACCTACCGACGACAATCCCGACAATGCCGCTTTTGTGCCCGCCGAAAATTTGTTGGGCAGAATGAGCCGCCTCAAGATAAACGAGCTTAACGGCGAAAACATTTCCAACGTGGTAAACGACACACCGCTTGGCGACGTGCTGACGATGGAAAAAACTTCCAACGGCTTGCTTAAGGAGCTTGCGACCGTCAAAATAGGCGACTTGAGCGACGAGCTTGACGCCGTTTACGTCGGTATTGCCATGAGCTACCGCCGTCAGGAAGTACAACGCACCGAGGACGACGGCTGGACTTGGATCGCCGCCGACACAAACAAAAATCACAATCGCTCGGACGAGGTGTACAAGGACGGCGAGGGAAACTACTACATTCACGACAAAAAGCACGACACCTACTACAAAGCGCAACTGACCTGCCGCGACAAAACGTTGTCTCACGAGCATACGTTTACCTGCTTCGGGTACATCTGGTACAATTGCCCCTCGACAAACGACGACGATCCCGATCACGTCCACGGCACAAACGGCAGCTGTCAGCAAGTAAAGGGCTTGAGCGAAAAACTTTCCAATTTGCGCATTGACGACTTGAACGGCAACAAAATAACTGCCCTGGCGGAAAGCCTGACGGTGCTGGACTTGATAGACAGCAAAATGATGGATTTAGATCCCGACAACGTTGCACTGCTTTCCATTATATTTGAAAAAAATGAGAGCCACGGTTGCAGCCTGATTGGGTACATCACCTCGGGGCAAGACGCGGTAACTTATTGGAAAAATTGCTCGGGACACAACGGGAGTGCGCCCACCGCTGAACACGGCTTGGAGTGGCAGGAAATGCTGCTGCAGGATTTCATAGGCGATTTGCTGGATGCAATTACAAGCATCAGCGGAGCTAGAGGATAATTTCCGACCAAAGTTTTGCTCGCATATTCCCCGAAAAAAGGCTCTATTTTCGCCACACAAAGCCTTCTCTTGAGGACGCAAGAGAAGGGGGACCGCAAAGGGGACCCCAACGAGTTGAGTATAACGAAACTTGTTGGGGAGAGGAACAGCTGACCGATAGCGGAACCGACCGAGCCTTGCGCGAGGTTGGTGCTATCGAGGGAAAGCTGTGACGACGCGGTGGATGAGTTTCGACAAAAAGGAGCTTCCCCCATTCGAGAGTGGAAGTCCTAACAGGAAAAAATGACTATGTTTTTTGTATAACCTTATAAATGGCTGCATCGGCAACAAAAAGGCTTCTCTGTACAGGGAAGCCTTTTTGTTGCGCTGAAATTTACAAAATGCTCATTGCAACGCGCAGTCCGTCCACCGCAGAGGACACAATACCGCCTGCATAGCCTGCGCCCTCGCCCATTGGGTACAAACCCCTGAGGTTGCTTTGAAAATCCGCGCCGCGCACAATGCGAACGGGAGACGAGGTTCTGCTTTCCACCGCCGTCAGCACGCCGCCGGAACCGAAACCTTTGATTTTCCGGTCAAAACAGACAAGCGCCTGACAAAGGGCATCGCTTATGTCCTCGGGCAACAGCTGTCGCAAAGAGGCGGAGCGCACTCCGCGAGGGTAGCTCGGCGTGACGTCGAAGTGCGTGCTTGTTCTGTTTGCGACAAAATCCGACACGTTTTGACAGGGCGCAATGTAGTTGCCGCCGCCCAAAAGGTAGGCTTTCTTTTCAAGGTCGCGCTGAAACTCCACGCCCGCAAAAGGTCCCGTGCCAAAACCGTAACGCTTTACATCCTCGGCGGTGACGTTTACCACCAACGCGCTGTTGGAATTGGGCGCGTCGCGCAAGTAGTTGCTCATGCCGTTTACCACAACGGCGTCGGGCTCGGAGCTTGCCGCCACCACCACGCCGCCCGGACACATGCAAAAGCTGTAACAGCTGTGAGACGTGCCATTCATTACCAACTTGTAGCTTGCGGCAGGCAAATCGCGATGTGTGGCAAAAAGCGTTCCGTACTGCGCGGTGTTGACAAATTCTCTGGTGTGTTCGACGCGCACGCCAACGGCAAAGGGCTTGAATTGCACTTCCGCGCCCTGCTCGGCAACGCGGTAAAAAAGATCTCGGGCACTGTGTCCGCAAGCAAGCAAAACGCCGTCCGCGCGTAACGTTTCGCCGCCGAAAAGTCGCACGCCGAGCACAACGCCCCTTTCCGCAATCAAATCGGTAACGGTGCTGTCAAAAAGAAATCTACCGCCGAAGGAGATGATTTCATCTCGCATGCGGGCAACGACGTTTACCAATTTGTCCGTGCCCACGTGGGGCAACGCGTCCGTCAAAATTTCGCGCGGCGCACCGCTGCGCACAAGCTGCCTGAAAACGGTGTACGTGAGGGGAGAAGAAATGCCGCTTGTAAGCTTGCCGTCGGAAAATGTGCCCGCGCCGCCCAAGCCGAACTGCACGTTGGAATTGACGTCCAATTCGCCGCCGTCAAAAAATCTTTGCACCCTGGCGGAACGTTCGGGAACGTCCGAACCCCTTTCCACCACAGTGACGGAAGCGCCGCGTTTGGCAAGATACAGCGCGGCAAAAAGCCCCGCAGGACCCGCTCCCACCACAATGTAGGACGCTTTGCAATCGGTCTTTTGCGCTTCGACAAGCACGTCGCGCGGCGGGGTGTACAACGTGGCGTTAATCGGAGCCTTGGTCGCCTCCACCAAGTAGGAGCAGACAAAATGCACGTCCTCTTTGTTGCGCGCGTCCACGCTCTGACGGTGCAAAACACAGCTCTTCAGCTCTTTGCCGCGCAATTTGAGAAAGGTGCGAATTCTCCCCTTGGCGTCCTTGTCATCTTCCCCCAATGGGATTTTTATCGGTTTTGTGATGTAATATGCCATAAATTTGTTAGTTTTACGGTACTATGTGTGACATAGTAGTATATATTTTGCGGAAAATTTAAGTGGTAATGCCCAATTGCACTGCGTTGACGTCTGTTCAGGAAATAGAAAAGGCTTTGGCGCGTTGTTCGGGAGAAAAGACATACAGTGCGGAAGCCGCGGCAAAGTAAAGATTGTTTCCGCCGCAGAAGCCGTCAACGTTAAGCACCTCGCCCAACGCCACCACTCCGTTGCCGAGCGTAAGGGTTTCGGGGTCGAGATACCCCTCGGCAATGCCGCCTGCCGTCACCTGACTCATGGACCAATCCAGCAGTCTGTCGAAGCGGAAAGTAAGATTTTTGGCAAGGTGCGCAATGGTAGCCGCGTTTGCGTCACGCCCCGCGCGCTTGAGAATATGCTCGGCGAGCTTGTTGTGCAACACTCCGTAAAAAGCCTTGTCACGCTCGCCCGAAAAGAGACGGCGGCGCACTATTTCCCGCAAATTGGTTTCGCTTAAATGCGGAACAACGTCCAAAGAAAAAACGTAGCTGCCGTCCTTGCGTTGCACCTCGCGCCGCGCAATTACCGCGGACAAATCCAAAATGCAGATACCCGACAATCCGTAGTCGCGAAACAACACTTCGCCCTCTCGGCTTGCCAATTCCGTTTCGCCGTTTTTCAGCGTTACCTTGGCGCGAACGCGCAAACCGTTGAGTACGCCGTCCATTCCCTGCACCCTGACGGGCACAAGAGATGGAAACTCTGGCGTAAGCGCGGACGCGGACACCAAACTCGGCAAAAAGGTGGGCTCTGCCTGACTTCGACTGCCGCAACACAGCACCACTTTGTCAAATTGCGCCGTTTTGCCGCCGAGATTGACGTCGTAAAGCTTGCCGGACTTGACCACGCTTGTGACGGCGGCGTCAAGCAGCAGTTTTCCGCCGAATTTGGTAAGCTGATGTCTCAAACAATCCACCACGTTGGACGCACTGTCGGAAAGGGGGTACATTCGACCCTCGGAATCGGTATAGGTGTAAATACCGCAACTGACAAGAAATTTTTTGTACTCGTTTACGCTGACGGAGGCAAGCACGCGCGGAACAATGCTGCTTGCGTTGAAGCACGCGGCAGAGACATTGGCGTTGCCGATGTTGCATTTGCCGTTGCCCGTCATGGCGATTTTTTTGCCGACGCGGCTGTTTCGCTCCGCAACCGTCACGTCAAAACCGTTTTTGCAGGCAATTATTGCGTAAGTTAAACCTGCCATTCCTCCGCCGATAACCAATGTTTTCATAGATACCTCGCGAATATATTGTAGACGATTAAAAAAAATTAGTCAAGGCAAAAAACCGCCTCGCCCCTCGGCGCGACAAAAAGAATTCCCCTTTATAGGTAAGTTTGTTTTTTGCCCAATGTAAAGTCGTTTATAAGGTTAAACGAAATAAAATTTCGTCCCTTTTCCCCTTCGGGGACAACATGGACCGCTCGCCGCGGTAAGTCAGTAGCGGCGAGCGCGTGGCAGCTACCAACACCACACTGTGGTGATTGGCTTTACGCGCCACGCCCACTCTCTCGGGGAAGCTATTTTGTGTCGAAACTCATCCACCGCTCGTCACAGCTTTCCCTCGATAGCACCAACCTCGCGCAAGGCTCGGTCGGTTCCGCTATCGGTCGGCTGTTCCTCTCCCCAACAAGTTTCGTTATACTCAACTCGTTGGAGTCCCAGTTTGCGCCATATTCGTACTTCGCTCCTTCGTGTCGAAACTCATCCACCGCCGTTCGGCGGTCCCCCTTCTCTTGCGTCCTCAAGAGAAGGCTTAAAAGTCCCAACCTTGTTTAACACAGGAGCGAGGGTACTCCGTGAAAAATAATCTGCAACGAACACCTCGCGCAAAGTCCTTTATGTCCCACGACTAAAGGGCGCGAGGTGTGAGAGAAGCCCTTTTTTCACGGACTGCCCGAGCGACACGAGAGATGAAGGTAAAGGGCGTTGAGCAACGAGCGACGGGAAAACACCCGCACAACACGGTCGGAAAGCTCCACCTGCGCCACATCGGGATCGACAGAACAGCTTTTGTCAAAAAAGTGCAACTCGCGCGTGTTTTGCTTGAAAAAAATCGACATCAAGCGCGTGATCTGCCAAAGCGGAAAGCTGTGCAGCACAGTGACGACATAGCCGCCCTCAACTGCCTTTTCCGCCACGGAAAGCAGCTTGTCCTGCGAGGGACAGTGGGAAATGAGGGTGCTTGCGCCGTCGGGATTGAAAAAGTTGCCGATACGTATGGGCACGGCGCGCTGTTCGCAGGGAGCAACGGCGTCGGAATGGAGAACTTCCGCTCCGGCAAGGGACAAAAGCCGCATTTCGGCGTAGCTCATACCCGAAACCGTTGCCACGTTGTGTACCTTTGCGGGGTTGGCAACGCACACGCCGTTGACGTCCGTCCAATTTTCGTACAGCGTGGCGCATAAAGCGGCGGCAACTATCGCGCCCGTCACGTCTCCCCCTCCGCGGGAAAAGGTACGCCGTCCGCCTGCGGAACAACCGCCGTAAAAGCCGCCCATCACTCGCCGATTGTCGCCGTCGAACGCCGCGCGAATGGCGTCGTAGGTTTGCTCAACAAGCAATTCGCCCTTTTCGTCAAAGCGAATGACCTTTTCCGCTTCAACATAGTCGGCGCAAAGAAACGCGGAAACGATACGTGCGGAAATTTCCTCGCCGAGAGAGGCGCAGTACTGCCTGTCAAAGCGCAAGGCTCGGGCGCGCGCGTCGGTCAGCAACGCTTCCGCGTCGACGCTTATGCCGTTTACCTCCACAAGGCGGCGGTACTTGCTTGCCACCTTTTGCCAAAGCCGTTCGTCGCGTTCGTCGTAAAATTTCAACAGCAAATCGGTGACCTTTTCGTCCTCCTTGAACTCCTTTCCCGCGGCAGAAACCACCACCGCGCGATGAGCCTCGGTGACTATGCGTTTGATATAGATCAAGTTGCGCGGCGTGACTGCCGTGCCCCCGAATTTTGCCACAATCATACCGTATTGTACGAACACGCCACCGCGTTTATACAAAAAATTCCCCCGCGCGGCAACGCATCTGCCGCAAAAAAAAAACCGCAAGGAAAGCGCACAAACAAGTACATTTTCCTTGCGGTTAGCAATTTTCACAAATATGACAATTTTTACATTCCTAAATTGCGGCGGAGAACGCGAGCAACAACACCGTCATCACCGAGCAGCCCAACGCAAGCAACAACAGCACAAAATAGTGTTTGAAAAAGTGTGCAACTCTTTGAGATAACGTCATTCCTTTTTTCTTTTTCATTTGTTTTCCCCCCACAATCTTTCTTCCGCGCTTTCGTCAGCCAAGCCCATTGCGCAATCCAAAATGTCCTGCAGCTGGCGGCTGTCGAGATAGCGTTTGATTTTGCCGTCGTGCATGGCGGAAATGATACCCGTTTCCTCGCTTACCACTATCGCCGTGCAATCGGGAAAGGCGGCGGAAACTCCTATTGCCGCGCGGTGACGTGTGCCGAACTCTCGCGGAAGATTTTGCGCCTGCGTAAGGGGCAGATAGCAGCCTGCGCTTGCCACTCTGTTTGCCGTGATGATGACCGCGCCGTCGTGAAGCGGAGTTTTGGGAAAGAACAACGTTTCTATAAGCTCGGCGGTAATTTCCGAGTTGATTTTGATACCGCTGTCAAGTATCTCGTCCGACATGTGGTCGGCAATCACAATCAGCGCGCCCGTGTCCGTTTTGGAAAGCCGCAAGCAGGACTTGACAATTTCGCCGACGGATTTGGAAAGATCCTCGCTGCCGTAGTGATCGGCAAGGCTGTCTCGAAAGGCTTTACGCTTTAACGAAAGACGGAAAATGTGCCTGTTGATATCGGAAATGAACAGCATCAATCCCAAGCCGGCAAGCAACATCAAAGCAATGTAGACTTCAAAACGCAGCTCGCGCGCGCCCATCAGGAAGGACAGCACAAACAGCACAGCCACAACGCCCACCACAATGTAGGTGTACAGCTGCAAGTTGCGTTTTTTTGCATAGTAAAAGAACAAGTAAAAAACGAACGTGAGAGCTATCACAAAAACGATCCTTGCGACAAGCTCTTTTACGTCAACGTTCGTAAACATATTTTTCAAAAAGTCTTGCATATCTACCTTACCGTCAATTGCGCCTTTGGCACAAATATTATACTATCATTAACATAATAATACAATATTTTCAAAAAAAAATAAAGCATATTGCCGCTGTTTTTTCCTGTTTTTTTTGACAAAAACCGCTGTACGTACATCGAAATTTGCCCAAAAGCGAACAAACGCGCAGGCTGTTTTCTTTTGGGGAAAAACGGGGAAAGTGAAAGGCAAAATCGGTTGCCGTTTTTGGCGCGTCGTCAACTTTGCGCCGCCCCGAGCATATATTTGTGTCGGAGGAAAAATTATGCTCAAACTTGCAATTGTCGGTTACGGAAATCTCGGAAAAAGTTTGGAAAAACAAGCAAAAAAAGATGGGGAAACGGGGCTTGTCGCGGTGTATTCGCGCAGAAAAATAGACCACTCGCTGTGGCGTCCGATGAAAGAACTCGGCAAACAGCGGGACTTTGACGTTGCGCTTGTGGCATTGGGAAGCTACGCCGACGTAGAGGAGTACGCCGACGCGATTGCTCCGCTTAACACCGTTGACAGCTTTGACGCGCACGCCAAAATAGGCGAATACAAGGCGCAACTGAACAGGCTGAAAAAGGACAGCCTTGCCATTGTTTCGACGGGGTGGGATCCCGGGTTGCTAAGCCTTGCGCGGGCGGTGTTCGGAATTGGCGCAACGAGCTGTACCACTCTTTGGGGCGAGGGCGTTTCGCAGGGACACAGCAACGCCGTTCGTTCCGTAGCGGGCGTGTTGGACGCCGTGCAGTTCACCGTCCCCAAGCCGGACGCGCTCGAGCTGATTGCACAAGGGGTGACGGACGGCAAATTGCTCCACGACCGAATTTGCTACGTTGCGTGCGTGGAAAGCGACCGCGAAAACGTCGAGCGGCAAATAAAACGCATGCCCAACTACTTTGAGGGGTACGACACCACCGTACACTTTGTCGGCGTGCGTGAGGTTCGCGCGCTGAAGGAGCGCACCCACCACCGCGGACAGGTGATTTGTACAGGCGAGGGCTTTGAAGCAAATTGCACGGTGCAGCTCGACAACAACCCCGACTACACGGCAAAAATTATGCTTGCCTACGCGCGCGCCTTGCCGCAATTGCTTGCCGACGGCTACCGCGGCGCAATGGACGTCTACGACATTCCCATGAAGTACCTTGCAAGCACAAGCACGTTGTGAAGCGACAAACGGACAAAGCCGCCCGTTTTACTAAAAGGGCGTATAAACCGAAAAAACAAGCAAACAATCTAAAACAGTCCAAGATTTTTATCTCGGACTGTTTGCTCAAAACGCTTTATAAACAACTATACAAAGATATACATTTTCGTGGACCATAAGTCTGCGAATATGTCAGTTTGATTTCTATCCTTTTTCTAATCCTTTTTAATATTTCTTTTACTTGTTCTACACTCATGTTGTGTTTAATCAACAAATTCTTATTTTTTTGCAAATTGATATTCATCAAAACAATTTTCTTTTCGGGCTGTATTACTCTCCCAATCAGGCTCGAATTGTCAGTTACCGTATTCACAAACAAACGATTTGCAACCTCAGCATTTTTTTTGCGCAGCTCATCACGATATATTTTTGTTATTTTGTTTACGTTTATCAGTTTGTCATCTAAATAGTATTCGATATTCTCAATTTTGAAATATCCTACGCCATTGTTTGTCAAAATATCGCAAAACTCATATTTGTACGCTTTTGTTTTCCAATATGGGTAGGGGATTGTATTTTTTACAGTTTTGACTATAGTAAAAAAAAGTGTGACAATACCTACTCCTGCTGTGACAACTATCGACCAATTTGCTACGATTTGATCAATATTTTCCATTTTTTTACTTCTCCTTTGTAATTTTTCAATTTTCTTGATTGTTTTAGTAAAATGGTTTCTGACAGCGCAGTATTTTGATACAAGCGCTGTCAGATTGAAACACCGGATTTACTTTTTGTTTTGAATTTTGTTTTATCACAGCGCAATGTACATTGCGGGCACCACGCCGCACGTACTCCAGGCGGTATTACAAATCCAATGTGAACTATTATCCCGGTGGCTTTCTTGCGCAAAAACTACCCAGCCAGCAGAGACATAGCTCACACTGAAATCAAAATTGACAGGAGAACGCAGCCACCAACCACCGAATTTGCCGTACTGTTCTACGCCGTAGCCTACTGAAGTAAAAAGACCCTGACATTTGGCATAAGCAGAATGCTGTAATCTACGGTCGTAGTCTGAAGTGTTCGCATTGTCGAATTGGTAATTTTGGTTGACAGAGTCCTTGTAACTGAGCAAAAATACGTTATCAGAGGTGTTTTCGCAGGCATACCAATTTTTTGTTGAATCTTTTGTAGTACTTGCTCTATTGTCCACATTTGTTTGGATGATATACTTTTGACAATACTCATCAAATGCCGTGTTGTAAAACGTTCCGTTAAGCCATTTGCGAATGTCACTCTCGGCATAGTTGTTGCTATATATTTGCTTATCGTTGATGGTACGAATAGCGTCATCATGGTAAAAGAGCTGATTGTCGATAATGCGGTCTGACATTAAGAATGCCTTACCGTTCTCTTGTTTGAGAATACGCCAAGTAATAGGCTCCCATTTGAACCAGTACACCGTGTTGACATTGTAATCATTATCGTCCTGATAACTGTTTTCCGGAGTGCTACTGACTTTTGCACAATGGGGACGTAATTTTGTAAAATATACCCCACGGTACTTTGCTTCATTGTACTCCACGTCGATATACCACATATAACTTTGAACGCTTCCTTCAATATAATACTCATAGTCCGTCCAACCGTTAAGTTCTTCTGCCGACGGTCTTTTACTCTGTATTTCAGCGTCAAGCATAGATTTCAATGCGTTGTCCGTCACTTCGCTTTGCGGATATACTCCGAAGTTCATGCTGGTGCCGATAACGGGTCTTAGAAGATGGCAAACCACGCACAAACCATCACTTCCGTAGGTATGTGTACCGCCCCAAATTACGGTAAGCTCCAATGTTCCAATTGTTCCTTGCGGAATTTTATTTTTATATACCGTGCCGTTTTCGGCTTGCCAACCGTCGGCATAGTGTCCGTTGTCATTTTTGCCTACCAACTGTGGTAAGGTCAAACCTTCAACAGTATATGTCGTCGGCGGTTCTACATCAAATTCAGCGATAGCGCTATCATAATGGAACGAGATACTGTACTGTATGTACTCCCACTTTGCCGTCAGCGTCTTTGCAAAGCCCATTGTGTAATCGAAAGACGGGTTTTCGGAAAGCTTGTTAGCTCCGTCGAACCATCCCACAAATTTGTAGCCGGCATTGGTTTGGGCGTAGAGATACACTGTGCTGTCGTAGGCATAAGTACCGCCGCCCGTAACGCTGCCTGCACTGCTGTTTTCGCCAACAACGATCAACTCGTACTCGTTGGCTTGCCAATGGGCGGTGAGTTCGACATCCCTGTCTACGTTCCACTCGACCAACCCGTCGCCTTTGCTGTCTGTAATCTGCGTGTTATTGTCGAGATACCAACCCGTGAAGCTGTACCCCGTGCGTGTTGGAACGGGCAGCCTGAACGTGCTATCGTAAGTAACAGCTTTGCTTTGGTTGCTTTGGTCAAGCTCGTTGCCCTTGTTCACGTCAAAGGTAACGTCATACTCTTTTGCTGTTTTGTCGGCTGTGAGGGTGAGGGAGTCCCACAGCACATCAGTTGTGTAGCGCGTAGCATTGCTTTTCCAAAAGTTGAATGTGTAACCAATGATGTTCGGCGTGTAGTCCACTTCGTACTCGTACCCTGTGTAGGCACTGTCCGTGTGCAAAACGCTTTCGCCGTCACGGTAGGTGATTGTCACTTCGTGACTGCGGTGAATAACCAAATGGTAGGTGTTTACCTGCACGCCGTTTTGCGAGCTGACAACAACATAGTACTCATTGTTGCCGCCAACCAAACCGGATGCCATACGAGTTGGGATTTCGGTCTGTCCGTCGGCGTCACGGTACAGCTTCCATACGCTGTCCTCACTGCACACCACCTTTTGTGCAAGGGAAACGCTGTCAATTTGGTGTTCGACAAACATAAATATTTCCTGCTCGTCGATACTTGCGCCTTCAACGGAAAGAATGATTGCCGACTCCTGACCCCACTTTGCATAAAGCGTAATGTTGCCGTTGACGGTGTCGCTGTCAAATAACCACATGTCCGAGCCGTTTTTGCTCTTGGTCCACCCTGCAAAGTTGTAGTTTGCGCGAGAGGGAGAGCTTGGCGCAATAAGCTTACTGCCGCTGTCCACCGTTTGTTGAGTTGTGCTCTCGTTGTTTGCAAACTCTCCGCCATTAGCGTCGTAGGTGACAGTGTACTTGGCGGGAGGATTGTTTACTTCGGGATCTTTCTGATCGGGATCGTTTTTGTCGCATGCGACAAGCGCAAACAACGAAAGCGTCATCACTGCAACAAAAAACCACAAAACAAGTTTTTTCATCGTTTCACTCCTTTTTTCTTTTTTTTGCTTTTGCAAAAAACAATTTTTCTTTATTTATTGGTGTTGTAAATAAAGTAATTCTTGTTTATATCTGTAAAATATCAAAGTATTTCTTGTTTGTCAAGTATAAATAATGATTTCCTTGTATACTAAATTTATGATAAACATCAAATTGAAGGAATTACGTACGGAAAAAGGTTGGCGACAAAAAGATATTGCGCAAAAGCTGGGCATAAGCACGCAGGTCTACGGCAACTACGAAAATTGGATAAACAAGCCCGACCCCGAAATGTTGTTGCGCATGGCAGATTTGTTTGACGTGAGCGTGGACTTTTTGTTGGGGAGAGAAACGGATTTGTTTGGCGAACGCACAGCCGATACCGACAAACAAAAACGCAACGATGACGAATTTGTCACGGAAGTTGATTTGCTTCGTTTGGATTCGGAAATGCTGTCTACTTTTAGAAAATTGAACACAAACCAAAAAAGGCTGCTGTTGCAAGTGGCGCAAAGCTGGGTTGAACCGAACAAAAAATGAAATATATAAAAAGGCTCTATGTCAAATGTTGGGGTGTAGGTATTTTCCCAACATATAATTGAATCGGCTTGATCCCTCTTTCTGCGGC
>CANRHN010000031.1 GCA_947630425.1 uncultured Clostridia bacterium
AGGAAGAGGGAGTAGCTAACTCAATTATATGTTGGAGAAATTACCTACACCCCAACATTTGACATAGAGCCAAAAAACACCCCGATCGAATTTGGTCGGGGTTTTTGGTCGGGGTTTTTGGTCGGCATACGTTTGGTCGGAAAACGTTTGTTCATTTGTTGGGGAACAAGTGCGCCTTTAAGTATATGCTGTCCTCTTTTGTCAGCGTGCGTATCACCTTGCAGGGGTTTCCCGCCGCCAACACGCCACTCGGAATGTCGCGCGTCACAACCGAACCTGCGCCTATAACGCTGCCGCTGCCTATCGTCACTCCGCCGCAAACGGTAACGTTGGAAGCGATCCAGCAGTCGTCGCCGATGACAATGGGCTTTGCGTATTCGCGGTCGGTCACCGTTCCGTCGGGGCGTGCGTACATTTTGCGTTCCTCGGGGAGCAATGGGTGCAAAGGGGTGACGACGCTCACTCCGCTACCCACAAACACATTGTCGCCAATGGTAACGGGGGCGCAGTCCAGCACGGTCAAATTGAAGTTGGCATAGCAACCATTGCCAAAGCGCGTGTTGTCGCCGTAGTCAAAGTAAACAGGACCTTGCAAATACGCGCCGTTGCGGTGGGGCAGCAGCGTTGCCAAAATGTTTTCGCGCTCGGGGTCGTCCTCGTCCAACCTGTTGTACGCGTTGCACAGCTTGTGCGCCAATGTGCGCCGTGTTGCCAATTCGCCGTCCGCCGGATCGTAAATCATTCCCGCAATCATTTTTTCTTTTTCTGTCATAGTCAACGTTTAATGGGAACGAGCTTTTCCATGCCGCCAAGGTACTTGCGTAGCACTTCGGGTATCACAACCGAGCCGTCCGCTTGCTGATTTTGTTCCAGCAATGCGGGGAACACGCGGCTTGTTGCCAGACCGCTGGCGTTCAAGGTGTGCATGTAGTCGAGTTTTTTGTCGCTTTCTCTGCGGTAACGCATGTTGCCGCGGCGCGCTTGGTAGTCGCGTGCGTTGGACGCGGAGCTGACTTCCTTGTAGATGTCCATAGACGGAATGTAAATTTCGATGTCGTAAGTGCGCGCCATACTGTCGGAACAGTCGCCTGCCGCGAGCTTGCTTAGCTGATAGTGCAAGCCCAAGCCTTCCACAAGCCCGCACGCCATATCTACCATTTCTTTGAAAGCCTCGTCGGACTTGTCGGGCGTGGTGTATTGGAACAGCTCCACCTTGTTGAATTGATGACCGCGTATCATTCCGCGTTCCTCGGCGCGGTAGCTGCCCGCCTCTCTGCGGAAGCAAGCGGAATACCCGAAGAATTTTTTGGGAAGCTCGCTTTCGGACAGTATCTCGTCGCGGTACAGGTTGACCAAAGCCGTTTCGGCAGTGGGGAGCAAAAACTTTCGACCCTCGCCGTTGGCAAGCTGATACACATCGTCCTCGAACTTGGGGAATTGTCCCGCGGTCAGTCCGCACTCGTAGCTGAGCATATACGGCGGAAGCATAAATGTGTAGCCTTTTTGAATGTGGCTGTCTACAAAGTAGTTGAGCAATGCCCACTCCAAACGCGCGCCGAGACCTGTGTAGATCCAGCTTCCGTTACCGGCGAGCTTTGCGCCGCGCTCGTAGTCAATTAGCCCCAAGTCTTTGCACAGATCCACGTGGTTTTTGAAAGGAAAATCAAAGTGAGGCTTGTTGCCGAAGGTTTTTATCGGGCGGTTGTTTTCTTTGCCGCCGGGTAGCAGATCTTCATCGGGCAAATTGGGCAAGCGAAGCAAAAAGTCGCGTATTTGGGCGTTTACCTCGTCAAGCTCGCGGTCTTTGACGACAATTTTGTCGCCAAGCGCCTTCATCTCCGCAATGGTGGCGGACACGTCCAAGCCTTGCTTTTTAAGAATGGGAATTTCGCCCGACGCCTTGTTGCGTTGCGCCTTCATCGCTTCCGTTTCGGCAATCAGTCTTTTGCGTTGTTCGTCAAGCGTGAGGAAGGGCGCAAAATCTATGTCCTTGCCGCGTTTCAGATATCTGTCATGCACAGCCTGCGCGTCGTTGCGTATCAGATTTACATCAATCATAGTGGTGCACCTCGCGTTAGAAAAGTTTTCCGTTTTGCGGGAAAGTTCACTTTTTATTTTACCACACTGCCCCGACATTTGCAATAATTTGACAAAGTGTTTTGCGCAAACGCGGCAGGTAAAAAAACAGACTTCCGCAAAAGGAAGTCTGTAATAGTGAATATTCAATTCCGCAACAAATTTTTGCATCGAGTTGTGTGCATTTAGGCGGGTGCGTAAGTGACTTCAAGACCATTGTCCGGATGATAGGTCCAAGAAACTTCCACATAAGTACCATAATAGTATTGCCTTCCCATCAGTGCAGTTGTTTTAAGCATGTCGTCGTAAACATAACTTGGTATGTTGTATATTACATGTATTCTTTGTATGGCATTTGTAGCATCTGTAAGATATTGGAAAGATAAATAACTGTCACTGTCATAGTTATATGGGTTGGTGTCTATCATAAGTAATTCGTCAAACGTTCTTGCCCATGGAGGCGAACAATTGGCTAATTCATACGCTTCGTAAGCCGAAAACGTTTTTTCGAAGGTTCCTGATTCAGATGCGTCCACTATTCCCCAAACGAGCAGTCCAAGACAAAGTATGGCAAGTATGAGAGCAAGTATTTTCCACACCAAGCGACGTGGTTGGGTTCCGACGTGGCAGCCGTAGATAAGTATAATTCTTATTATCACACTTATGAACCCTATGAACATGAACACCATGAACACAATAATCGGTGCCATGATTTCAGGATATATGCCAAACAGGTAAACATCCCCCTCGTCAATCAGACATACCAATACGGTTATCAAAAAGCCTAAAACGCCTATAGCTCCTAAGATATAGCCACTCCACAGACACCAATTGGCAGCCTTGTCCCTCGGTCTGGGTTTAGTAGAGAGCTGTGGCGCGGTGTTCGGCGTCGGTTGTGTGAGAGGCGTTTCCGCTTGTGGCGTTTCGGTCGATACCTCAACAACCGGTGTTGTGGTGGGCACTATCGGAGCTTGTTCTGTGACAGGCGTCTCGGTTACAGGCTCGGTTACAGGCTCGGTTACAGGCGATGCTTGAGGCTGTTGAATTGCTGTGTTGCGTATGCGATTGCCACACTTTGGACAGAACAACGCCTCGTCGTCAAGTTTGTTGCCGCAAAATTTGCAAAACATATTTTTCTCCCTTTGTGTTATATTTGTCATATGCCGTTTGGGTTTCAATCGACATTGAGACATCAAAAAAGGCGTCAACCGAAGCTGACGCCGAAAACGCAAACTCCGATTGTCGCCAAACAAATCAAATAGAAGGGGGAGAATTCCGTACTCCTAAGTTGGAATTTGCATTTTTCCAAATTCTGTGTTAGGCGCACAGAAAAAATACTCCCCAAAAGAAAAAATTCCCCTTTGTAGTTGCTATTTGATGTTGTTTGGCAATAGTATTTTAACACACAAAAAAACAAATTGCAATAATAATTTGCAAGTTATTCGTGATGAGCGGCAGTCAAAATGTAAATTACAGTTTACGGAAATTTGGTATATTCTACTTGTTATATATGTTTTTTTGTGGTACAATCTACACATACATAGGCAATCGTCGGCGCAATGCACAAAATGTTTGAGAAGCGCATAAGTTGACGACGGCTATTTGTCGAGGTAACGCTATGCAACTAAGAGTTTACAACACACTCACGCGCAAAAAGGAAGAGCTGATTCCCATCAAGGCGGGACAGGTGGGCATTTACAGCTGCGGTCCAACTGTCTACAAGTACGCGCACATTGGCAATTTGCGCGCTTATATCTTTATGGACGAGCTGCGGCGCGTGTTGGAGTACGACGGAATGAAGGTCAAGTCCGTAATGAACATCACCGACGTGGGACACCTTGTAAGCGACGCCGACGACGGCGAGGACAAGATGGAAAAATCCGCGCACGAAACGGGTAAAACGCCCCTTGAAATCGCCGCGTTTTACACCGAGCAGTTTATGAAAGATATCGACGCGCTGAACATCAAGCGTCCGACCGTTTGTCCCAAAGCGACGGACAACATTCCCGAAATGATTGCCATAGTGCAGGCGTTGCTTGACAAGGGCTACGCATACGAAACGGAGGACGGTATATACTTTTCCGTGGAAAAGTTCCCTTCCTACGGGCGGCTTTCCGGCATAAATTTGGAGGAGCAACGTCACGGCGCGCGCGTGGAAGTAAACGATTTCAAACGTCATCCCGTGGACTTTGCGCTGTGGAAAAAGGCTGCGCCCAATCATTTACAGCAGTGGGACAGCCCTTGGGGGCGCGGTTTTCCCGGTTGGCACATCGAGTGTACCGCAATGAGCAAAAAATACCTCGGAGAGACATTCGACATTCACACCGGCGGCGTGGATCACATTCCGATCCATCACGAAAACGAAATTGCTCAAGCGGAGTGCTGGTTGGGGCACAAAGCCGTCAATTATTGGATGCACAGCGAGTTTATGCTGATTGACGGGGGCAAAATGAGCAAATCCCTCGGCAACACCTACACGGTAGACGACATAGTGGCGCGCGGCTACAAGCCTGTGGAGTTTCGTTATTTTTGCTTGAACGTGCATTACCGTCAAAAAATCAATTTCACTTGGGACGGACTTGCCGCCGCAAAAACCGCCTACGACAAGCTGTGCACACAGCTTTGGGCGCACAAAAACAGCGACGTGGCAACGGACGTCGAAGTGCTTGAGGATTTTCAAAAAAAATACGAGGCGGCAATCAACGACGACCTCAACGTTCCATTGGCTCTCGGGGTGCTGTGGTCGCTTGTAAAGCTGCCCAAATCCAAGGACGTGTACAAGCTGGCGTTGCAGTTCGACAAGGTGTTTGCGTTGGACCTTGACAAGGTAAAGGCTAACGAGCAGGCGCAAATAGACATTCCCGACAACGTAAAAGCCCTTGCGGAAAAGCGTCTTGCCGCTCGTCGCGAAAAAAATTGGGCGGAAAGCGATCGTCTGCGCGAGGAGATAGCCCAATGCGGGTTTGCCGTCAAGGACACCGCCGACGGCTACGAGTTAGTGCAAAAATAAATTTTCAGTATCAAAAGGTTTCCCCTTGCATAATGTAGTGCAAGGGGATTTTTATGGCGGAAAAAACTTTGCAACACTTTTTTTGCTTTGAAAACAACGTTCTGACAATACGCGGCGTCAAGCAGGTGGTGGAAATAGGGGAAAAGCAGGCGGTACTCAAATTGGACGGGAACACGCTTACCGTGAGAGGCACGGGACTAAACGTTGCCAAATTGGACAGAGAGCAAGGAACAGTTGTGCTGGAAGTGGGCGCGCTTTCCTCTTTGAATTACAAGCAAAGCGGTTTGTCGCTTAAAGGATTGTTCCGTTGACATTGGGCGTAGGCGTCGAGCAGCTGTATGTTTTTGCCGTGTTTTGGGCACTTGGGGTCGGTTTTTCGTTGGTCTACATCTTTTTTTGCGGACTGTTCAAATCCCGCTTTGCGGCAATTGTGTTCGATTGCCTGTTCGGTGCTTTTGCGGTGTGGCTTGTTTTTAGGGTCAATTTGAGCTGCAACAACGGTCAGATTCGCGCGTACATTTTTATGGCGTTGGCGTTGGGCGTTGTAACCGTCTATTTTAGTTGCAAACGTACGCTTGACAAACTTTCGGCATTGTTGTATACTTTGTTCACAAGTAAATTGGTGGACAAGGAAAATGAGCAAGTTGTTTTACAAAAAGTCAACGGCGATAGCGGTAATAACGGCACTACTGATTTTGGTGTTGTTGGTTTGCATGCTGTTGGTAACGCTGATGCAGATGAGCTCGCTCAATCAGCGCGCCGAAAGGTTGGAAGAATTGATCGCCGAGGCAAGAGAGCAGGAAACAATTACGCAGGAACTCGCCGAATATCTCAAAACAGACGATTACGTGAGAAAATGGGCAGAGGAACACGGTCGAATCAAAGGCGATGACATAACTTGGCTGGAAAAAAACGGCTTATAAAACAAAACACTCCACAATCTCTCACTGTTGACGTGGGGGATTTTTAATTGAAAAGCGAAGTAAACCATGGCAAAAAAACATCCTAAATTAGCAAGCAAATTTTTGATCGGGTGCGGCATATGCTTTTACGGCAAAACAAAGTTTGTCAAAAAAGCCAAGCTGCAAGGCGGCGAAGCGTTGAAACACATCAAGCCGCCCTATATCATAGTTGCCAATCATGCCAGCTTTGCCGATGTGGGCGGGCTTATCATGTCTACCTACCCCAATTGCGCAAGCTTTGTCATTTCCGTAACGCAGCTTGTTCAGTGGCCCTCGGCAATCAAATCCATGGGCGTGTTGCCCAAAAAGCAGTTTACCGTAGACACGTCTCTCATTCGCGACATCAAGTACGTTTTGTCCAAGGGACGTCCGGTGGTCATTTACCCCGAAGCAAAGCTGTCGGTGGTGGGCAAGCCCAATCCGATAAAACCGGCAATTGCCAAACTTGTCAAGCTGTTAAAAGTGCCGCTTGTCACGGTGCGCTTTAACGGCAACTACCTTTACAGTCCCCGTTGGACCAAGTCCACGCGCAAGGTTCCTGTTCGTATGGACGTGCGTTTGGCTGTTTCTCCGGAAGAGGTAAACACCATCACCGTCGCGGAAATACATCAACGTATTTTGCAGGACCTTAGCTACGACGACTATGCCTATCAATTGCAAAACAACATAGAAATAGAGGACGACCACCTTGTTGAGGGGTTGGAAAACATTCTCTACAAATGTCCCTGTTGCAGCGAGGAATTTGTGATGACGGCGCACGGTAACGAACTGAAATGCGGCAAATGCGGCATGACTGTTACTCAAAACAAGCTCGGCGCGCTTGTCGGCGGCAAGTTCGACAAGGTGACGGATTGGTACGATTGGCAGGCGCAGTGCGTCAAAGAGGAGGTTTCCTCGCCGAATTACCGTTTTCAGGGAGTGTTCCGCGCCGAAAAGCTTGTAGGCAAAAAGTATGTCGATCTTGGAGACGCAACCATAGTGCATGATGCAAGCGGCATCACCGCAAGCTTTGCGGGAGACAGCATACATTACAAAGCGGGCACGTTCTACACCCTTTCTTTCAACAACGACTACGTTTACCTTCCCACGGCGGAAGCGGTATATCGTTTTCGCAGGCAAAGCTTGGTGGGTTGTACAACAAAGTTGAATTTGGCTGTGGAACAGCAATCTTTGTTGTTGGAAAAGGATAATTAGAGTAAAAAATGCTTTGGCGGAAACTTTCCGCCAAATTTTTTTGTGTTTTTTTTAGCAAAACAGTTTACATTTCGGTTGAATAATGGTAAAGTATACGGGCTAATATACAAGTATTTACCAAAATGTTTGCTCGAAAAACGGGCACGATATTTTTACGCGAAGGTGGCAAAATGGGAAAATACAAAAAATGTCCGCGTTGTGATTTGAACTATATCTTGCAAGACGAGGATATGTGCGACGTTTGTAAGTCCGAATTGGGCTTGGATAGCAAATTGGTGCTTTTGGACGACATCATAGACGATGACGAGCCGCTCAAGCTGTGTCCTATATGCAAAACGTCCTATATCGGCATGGATGAGGAAATGTGCGAAAACTGCCTTGCCAACTACAAGCGCAGCGAAAACAACGAATTGGACGATGATAATGACGATTGGCGCAGTTACCTCGACGATGAGGACACCAAGGATTCCGACGACGAGGACATAATTCCTTTGGAAGAATTGGAAAACGACGAGGACTTCAAAGAGGACGACTTTGAAGATGAAGAAAACACCGATTCCGAATTGGACGACTACCCCGAGGATCTCGCGGACGACTTTGACATAGACGACTACGACGACTTGGACGACGACGATGACGACGACGATGACGATGACGAAAACGACGAGTAAAAAGGCAAGCTCAGTGCAAACGCATTGAGCTTTTTTGTTGCTTTGCTGTTTGAACATAACGAAAACGGGCAACACTTCACCGAGAAGGAATGGCGAGGTGCAACGTGAAAAAGAAGCTCGGCGAGGAAGAAGCAAAGGAATTGGTCAACAAATTGTTGGGTTGCAATGTGGACGTGCGACTCAATCACGGCAGAAACAAAATCAAGCACTATCGCGGCGTGCTTGCGGAAGCGCACTCCAATGTGTTTGTAATAAAGCTTGCCGACGACATTTTCGACCGCATAAGCTGCAGCTACGTCGATTTGATTTGCGGAGAGCTGGTAATCCGTCCGCGGGCTTAGCGTAAACCGCTTTTGTCGGCGTTCCAAAGCATAACAAACGGTTTTCGACCATACGCAACAAAATTTTGTTCTTTTCGCAGCGGCATTGCGTCGACTGCGTTTTTTGTTGGTCTAAGTTGCCCTGCTTTTTCGTATATTACATTGAAATCAAACAAATTTTTTCGTGTGGGGGTAACGGTCAAATGCAATTTTCCAATCTGTCAACTCTTTCTCGTCGCTTGGTGGGTACGGTACAAACTGCCGAAAGCGTTCGTATCTCTGTAAAAAACGACATTGCCGAGGTTTTGTCCGTCGGGGTGGAGAGTACGGTCAATTCTTATGAGGCAAGCCGCGGCGAGGCGTCATTTTACGGAAAAACAAGTATTCGCTTGCTCTACTCGGACGGAACGTCCGTCGCGGGGCAAAACTACAACGCTGACTTTACGGCAACCGTCAACGGCGACGATTTGGACGCCGACAGCAAACTTACGTTTGACGTTACCACCGTAGAGACAAAAATCGACGTCAGCGTCAACACCGCAACGCTTACCATTTTGTTGGAGGTGACGGCTTACGCTTACGTGACGGAGGAAGTGCCTTACCTGTGCGCGTCCGAGGACGTGTTTTGCAAAACAGAGCCGTTGGAATATCTGCAAGAAGCAAACATTTTGCACTTGCCCGTTGTTTTGGACGAGGAACTGAACGCCTCGCGCAACATTACCACCGTGTTGCTTGCCGAGACCGCGCTTTGCGCCACCGACTACACCTTGAAGGAAGGCGTTTTGCACTTGACGGGAGAGGGCACTGTACGGCTTACTTACATCAGCGATGGCTCGATTGTGACGGACAATTTGAATTTTACGCTTGACCGCGAGTTGGACGCCTCGGGGATAGACGCCGATTGTCAGTTGCGCGTCACGCTATCTCCCAAATCCACAAAAGTGAGGCTCAACATCGCAGAGGAAGAGGTAAACACGGTGTTCAGCGTGGAAATTTCCGCAATGGTAAACGTCGAAGCGACCAAGATAGGGCTGTGCGACGCCGTTTGCGACGCCTACGGCACCGATTGCGACTTTTCCTTTGAGCGCAAGAGCGTCACGACAACGCTTCCTTGCGGCAGCACGGTAGAACGCAAACATGTCAGCGCAAGCGTTCCGATTGAAACGGGAAAAACGCCCGTTACGATTGTAAATGCCACGGCAATGGTGACAAAATGCACTTCTTTGGAACGCCGCGCGGAAGTGCAAGGCGTGGTGCAGGCAACGGTTTTGTTTGCAACGGAAGTGGGCACCGAAAGCAAGCGCGTCGAGCTGCCCTTTGCGGAGACGGTAGCGGTGGACTACTTGATGCCGCAGTGTCGCAGTTACTGTACGGCGACCGTTGCCGACATCAACGTAAAGGACGCGGGCAGCTTGCAGGTGGACGCCGAGCTGTGCTTTACCATCGAAAGCGAAAGAGACGCGCTTTGCTCGGTGATTGTAAATGCCGAGGAGCAGCCCTTTGACAAGGCTTCGTTGCCCGCTATCGAGGTGTGCCTTGCTCACAAGGGCGAAACGCTTTGGCAGTTGTGCAAAGGGCTTCACATGTCGGAAGAGGATCTGCTTGCCACCAATCCGGAAATAACAAATCCGTTGGAAACGGACGCCCGCATAGTGGTGTTCAACAAAATCTGATTTGCTTTTTGAAACTAACAAAACGGAACAATGTTTTGCGTTCCACTGTCGCGCTGAAGGTTGAATTTTCGGCGCGTTTGTGTTACAATAACAATATGAAAGTAAAGGTGTTCGCAAAGCTGAATCTCACGTTGTTTGTAGGGGGCAAAAAGGGAAAATTTCATTCTGTTGACAGCTTGGTCACATCCGTTGATGTTTTTGACGAGGTGGAAGTTGCGGCTCGCGCCGACGAACAGGTAATCGTTCATTGTGACGGAATCGAACCGGAAAACAATTCCGCTTGCCGAGCCGCCGTCGCCTTCAAAGAGGCGTTTTGCACACCTGGGGTGGAAATTTTTGTAAAAAAAGGAATTCCTATAGGCGCGGGAATGGGCGGATCTTCCGCGGACGCGGCTGCAACGGTTTACTGTATGTGCAAGCTGTTTGGCGTGGACGTCCGTTCCAAGCAAGTGCATGCGCTGTGCGCGCAGTTGGGCAGCGACGTCAATTTTATGTTGCGCGGCGGTTTTGCGCGTATGCAGGGCAAGGGGGACGACCTTACGTTTTCCGCGCTCGGTCGGCAACTATATTTTGCGTTGACCACCTTTGACAAACAAATGTTGACCTCGGAGGTTTACGCAAAGTACGACGAGTTGTTTGCCGACGCGCAATTGCAAAAGGAAAATTCGTTGCGTTTTTGGGCGCACGATTTGCCCAATTCGGCACAATCAAGCGAGCAAGCGGTTGAAACGTTTGTTGCGGAGTTGGCGGCGCATTGCCACAACGATTTGCAGTCAGCCGCCCAAAGCTTGTCCGACTACGCCGACGAATATATCGCTTTTGTTACAAACAATCTTCATTTGTCCTGCACAATGAGCGGCAGCGGCAGTGCCTACTTTGTTGTCTTTGAGCAAAAGGAGCAAGCGGAGCGTGTGGTGAACTTGCTTGTGAGTGGCGGTTTTTCCGCGCGTCTTTGTCGCTCGGTCACTTCGGGCATAGGAGAAAAGTAGCTTAAAGCAGTGGTTTTCGACAATTTTACGTCCAAGTCGTGCAACTTTGCGCGGCTTGTTGTTTTGTGCGCCGACAACTTCGTCAATAACATCAGTACCGACAGTTCGAGAGGTGCGCAATGAAAAAAATATTGTTCGCAGTGGCTATATTGGCAGTTTTGGTAACGGTTATAGTGGCAGTGCCGAGCGGCAAAACAAACACGGAGTACTTGAGAATACATATCCGCGCCGACAGCAACGCCGCCGCCGACCAAGACGTAAAATACGCGGTAAAATCCGCCGTGGTGGAGTACCTTACGCCATATCTTGCCGAAGTACACAGCAAAAAGGAAGCAATGGACACGGTGGAAAATCATCTTGACGAAATCGAGCAGGTTTGCGATTGCGTGCTTTCCGACAACGGCTTTGCCTACAAATCCAAAGCCAAGCTGTGCCGCGAGCAATTCCCCGACCGTACCTACGGCGAGGTGACATTGGAAAGCGGAATTTACGACGCGCTCATCATCGAGCTGGGCAGCGGCAGCGGAAACAATTGGTGGTGCGTGGTGTACCCGCCGCTGTGCTTTGTGGGCGGCGAGTCCAACGGCACAAACAGCATTGTGTACAAGTCCAAGCTGATGGAGATCATCAACGAGTGGCGTTCGCATTCAAAATAAAAATTCCCACCCCATGTGCTGTTTTTTGCTTTCCGTTGTGGTTTTCTGCAACGGATTTTGTTGTTTTTTTCCGTGCGACAAAACTTTTTCTTTATTTTTGACGAAAGGTGTGGTACAATATGGTAGTACTTTGGCGGACGTGTTTGCGCAAAGCCGCCCGCGTTGTCGGAGAAAGCTATGTCAAAGAAAAAATGGATCTCCTGCGCCGTCATTGCGGTGTGCGGAGTGATAGTTCTGAGCTTGTTTTATGTGGTGTTTCACCGCGTAACGGGGCAAAGCCTGCCCTGGTGGGCGTATGCGATTGCCGCGGTCATTTACGGATTGGTCGTATATTTGGTGTATCTGCTTGCGCAGGGGCACGCTCAAAAGTTCGACAATCTTCTGTTAAGGGAAAATTTCCACACGGACAAACGCTATGAGGCGGACGGGCAAATTTTGTGCATCGACTTCCAAAACAAGCGCATTGCCAACACGTACCTGTCTACCAAAACGTTTGTGGACTTCAAAGACATTGTGGGTTGCCGCGTGGAGAGTTATCAGCGCGGCTCAAAGATCGTTTTGGAAGAGGACGAACGCTTTCTCGACGTTGTGATCACCGTCAACAAAGAAGAACCGACGCCCGACCACCCGTTTCTTTACATTGCAATGTTCGAAGTAAAAATTGCCGCCGCCGACGTGCCCGAAACGCCGGACGTCACCGAGGAGCTTGTGGCAAAGTACTCGGAGCTTAAACCGTTGTACGACTTAAAGCGGGATATTTCGGAAATTGTCCTCATCAACAAGCAGGACGCAACAAAGTAGCGCGCCAAACGACGACATACGCGCCGAACCGCAAAATTTTCAAATGCAGCGAGAGGAAACTCTCGCTTTTTCTATGCGCTCAATGTGTTTGCGCAAGAATATTCCTCTTAAAACATATTCATACTAACAAAAAAATTCAGGAGGACATTTGTGTGACACAAACAAAAACATTCAAGTTTGTTGCGTTGGCGCTTGCGGTCCTTGCGCTTGCGTTGGTGCTTGCGGTACTCACCGCGCCCAAAGCGGACGCCGCAGTGGTCAAGGTGGGCAGTAGCGGCGCAACAGTCAAAACAATACAAACCAAGCTAAAGCGTTGGGGTTACTATACGGGCAGCGTAGACGGCATTTTCGGTGCAAAAACCAAGGCGGCGGTGCAGTACTTTCAGCGCAAAAACGGCTTGACGGCAGACGGCATTGTGGGCAGTGCCACAGCCAAAGCAATGGGTATCAGTCTTTCCGGCACAGCTTCAAGTAACGGCACAACCACCTCGGGCAAGCTAAGCAACAGCGATTTGTACTTGCTCAGCTGTTGCGTTTACGGCGAGGCGCGGGGCGAAAGCTACACGGGCAAGGTGGCAGTCGCCGCGGTCATACTTAACCGCGTCAAGAGCAGCAAGTTTCCCAACAGCATTTCGGGCGTAATTTACCAGCAGGGCGCGTTTACCTGTGTGTCCGACGGACAAATCAACATGGGCACAAACGACGAATGTACCCGCGCCGCGCAGGACGCCATGAACGGCTGGGACCCCACGGGCGGAGCAATTTACTACTTTAACCCCGCAACTGCAACAAGCAAATGGATTTGGTCACGTCCGCAGCTTGTTACAATAGGTAAACATATCTTTTGTTCGTGAGGTGAGTGATGGTAAGACAAAACAAAACAATAAAAAACTTTTGGATGATATTTTTCGGCACGGTGGCGTTGCTTGCAATTGCCGCGGCAATCATTTTGAGTACGGTGTTGTCTCAAAAAATCGCGCGTATGCGTATGTCGCAGGTAACGGACGACAACGCATACAAAATTTCGCAGGAAAACGGCTACAAGCGCGCGCTTTACTCTGCTTGCGACAGCATGAAAAACATCGACGCCAATTTGGGCAAGCTGGTTGTTTCCAACGACGCTTCGCACCAGACAAAAATGCTGACGGACGTTGTTATACACGCCAACGCCGTCAATCAAAGCCTTTCCGATTTGCCCATTGCGGACAGCGACAATCTTGTGGCGTGCCAACGCTTTGTCAATCAAACGCAGGACTACGCAACCTACCTGTTGGGCAAGCTGTCGGAGGGCAAAGCTCTTTCGGCAGATGAGCGCGCGTCCTTGATGAGCTTGGATGACGTTGCCACGCGCCTCTACAGCTTTTTGCAAGAGTACAGCGAAAGCGACAGCGGAATGTTCATTGTAAACGGCAACGGCACAGGCAACGTAGGCGCGCTTTCCGACAGCCTCGACAAGGTGGAAGAAAACGCCTTCACCTACGAAAAACTGATTTACGACGGACCTTTTTCCGAAAGCGTGGAGCAAAAAACCTTAAAGTGCGACAAAAAGGCGTCTCACAAGGACGTCGCGGCAAAAATTTCCAAGGTGTTTGCCAACCCCAAATTTGTCTGCGAAATCGACAACCTCGGCGTGATGTACGTTTTTGACGTGGATGGCGGTAGAGTGCTTACGGATTGCGGTGGTAACGTGGTGCAGTACGAAATGTACACAGAGCCTTCTGCAAGCGGCAGCATCAAAAGCGACGAGTGCATAGACGTTGCCGAGGAGTTTTGCTCCAAGCTGGGCTACGACGTCAAGGGCGTGTGGGTCAGCAAGGTACAGGATTTTGTCACCTACGTCAACTGCGCAACCGTCAAAAACGGTGTTGTCGTTTACCCCGACCTTGTAAAGGTTGCCGTAAGCTCCGACGGCAAGGTTGTCGGTTTGGAAGCAAGGGCGTACCTTTTGAACCACCGCGATTGGAACGTCGAGTTCGGAATTGTCAGCGAAAAGGACGCTCGTTCGGCAATCAACGAGGGACTTCGCGTCACAAACGTTGCCAAGGCGCTCATCGAAAAGGACAAAAAGCTGCTTACCTGCTACGAATTCGAGGCGATGATGGGCGACCGTCAGTACTATGTTTATATCGACAGTCACACAGGCAAGGAAGTGGAGCTGTTCAAGGTGATAGAAAACACCGAAGGCTACACGGTGATGTAACAGGCTTTCAATGTAACAAAAGCACAAGCCTTTTTGTTCTTTCAAAACCCCCAAAAATCAATTTTTGTGTTCCGTATGGCATTGTTCATGCGGAACATTTAATTTTGTTACTTGACAATATTCTATATATTTGTTAAACTACCCTTGCGACACATCTGAATATAACACGGTTGCATAGCGGGAGTTTTTTTATACTCTTTTAGAGGTATACCTGTGTAATAAAAGGCAATTTGCTCTGCCTGACATTACCACGGGTATGCTCAAGGAGAGTCTTTCGCATTGCAACAGTAATGGATGTGTCGCAACTGTAGGGGAGAGCATTTGCAGTGCCGTTCCCTTGCGGAGCGGCACTTTTTTTGCTTTTTTGCAAAAATCTTGACATCCTGCCCCGCATATTGTAAAATTAAAACACCACATTATTTCCTTATAAGTGCATTTGCACACACTAAACGATGGTAGATTAGTGTGTCTTCTTTCATATGTGTAAATGCACGGTGGAAATAGTGTGGTAACTATCGGGACACGCATCTACAAGTGCCGTTTCGGTAGAGACGGCACTTTTTTTGTTGAAAAATCGAACAGGAGGCACATTATGAAAAAATTTTGGAAATGGTCTTTAGTCGCATTGCTTGCGCTGTTTGTCGTTGCGGCGTTGACGCTTGTTGCGTGCGACACCAACGACAACAGAAACGTAACGAACCGACACAAAGTCACATTTAAAGCGGACGGAAGCGTTGTGAGCGTTGTGGAATTTGACGAGGGCGACGAAACGCTTAACGAACCGTCCGTTCCAGAAAAACCCCATTACACGGGCAAATGGGCAGACTACTCTCTTGGCGAACAAGATATTGTGGTAAACGCCATATACACGCCGATAGAGTATACAATCACTTTTGACGACGGGACAAAACAAACCCAATTTACCTATACCATAGAGGATCAAACGGGTGTTGTCCTACCGACAGTCACACCAAAAGATCACTACACGGGTGGGTGGCAGCAGTATCAATTGCAGTATACCAACGAGCAAGTCGTCCACGCAGAGTACAAGCCCATAGAGTACAAAATAACTTTTGTGGGCGAAGGTCAACGCATTGAGAAATTTTACACAGAGGCAACGGCAAATCAAATTGTTGCGCCGACTGTACCTGCAAAACAGTATTATACGGGGCAATGGCAACAATTTGCGCCGCAGTTTGATGACAGTCAAGTGGTAGAGGCTGTTTACACGCCGATAGAGTACAGAATCACCTTTGTCGGCAATGGTCAACGTGAGGAGCGCACCTACACTGTGGAAACAAAGGACAATGTAACTGCGCCACAAGTTCCTGCAAAAGAAAAATATTTTGGTTTTGATTATGTCGGCACGTGGGAAGATTTCGATTTCGAATTTGACGACAACCAAGAGGTAAACGCCGTGTACACATTGGATACCCCCGGCTACACCTACACTCTCAACGAGGATCAACAAAGTTACAGTTTGACAACGGTTTCAACGGATATTGAAGAAGCAATCGTTTTGCCATTCTACAACGAGTTGCCCGTCACAAGTATAGGCGAGCGTGCATTTTGCAATTGTATCAATTTGCAAACAATAACATTTGTTGGAGAAAGTAAATTACAAAGCATTGGCGACTACTGTTTCGAGTATTGTTTTGATTTAACATCAATTACACTTCCAAATACGGTCAGGAGCATAGGTATTTACGCTTTCAGCAATTGTAACCATTTACAAACACTAACCTTTGGGAGTGACAGTAAATTGCAAAGTATAGGAGCAAGCGCATTCTACGGTTGCGGTCAGTTGATATCAATTGTAATTCCAAGCATGGTAACAAACTTTGGTAACTCCTCTTTCTACGGTTGCACCAACTTACAAACTGTAACGTTTGAGGACGGCAGTCAATTGCAAAGCATAGGCAGTGAGGCTTTCAGCGGTTGTAGTAGCCTGATATCGATTACAATTCCTAGCACTGTAACAAGCATAGCCCACAATGCCTTCTCTGACTGTAGTCAGTTGAGTACCGTGTATTGGAATGCAACAAAGTGTGAAGAAGTGGGCGACAGTGAAAATTCTATATTTAATTATTGCTCTGTTTTGACTAACGTGGTGATAGGTGAAAACATCTTGTCTTTACCGAGTTATGCTTTTTCCAGTTGCAGTAACTTAAAAAACGTTTGTTATAGTGGGACAATTGAGAATTGGTGTGGAGTTAAGTTTGACAGTATATACGCTAATCCACTGTATTATGCGGAAAAGTTCTATATGAAACAGAGTGGTGAATGGCAGGAAGTGTTAGGAAAAATCGAAATTCCGAAAGGAGTAGAAAAAATCGGCGATTTTCAATTTTATAAATTCAATATAACGTCGGTCACAATTCCCAGCACGGTTACGAGCATAGGCGACTCCGCTTTCTATTCTTGTAGAAATTTGCAATCGGTAACGTTTGAAGGTGGCAGTCAATTGCAAAACATAGAGGCTGCTTTTTCAGGTTGTGATAGGCTGGAAAGCATGACATTGCCATTTGTGGGAGAAAATGCCGACGGCTCGGGTGCTACACATTTTGGTTATATTTTCGGCGCAAATGATTATAAAGAAAATCAATTGAGTGTTCCAACCTCTCTTACACAGTTAGTTATCATGGGCGGAGCAAGCATAAGTGATTACGCCTTTTACGCTTGTGGTCAATTAATATCAATTACCATTCCAAGCACGGTCGCAAGTGTTGGTAAGAGGGCTTTCGAAGACTGTGGTAGTTTGCAAACGGTAATGTTTGATGGCGACAGCCAATTGAAAAGCATTGAAAACCATGCATTTCAAAGTTGCTCTCGATTGGAATCAATAATAATTCCAAACAGCGTCATAAGTATAGGAAAATATGCCTTCAACGGCTGTGAAGGTTTGGAAGATATCACCTTGCCATTTGTAGGGCAAAATGCCGACGGCACAGGTGCATTGCATTTCGGGTATATTTTCGGCGCAAGTAGTTATGACGACAACTATAGTTATGTCCCGACTTCTCTCGCAACGGTAGTTGTCACGGGTAGCACAAACATAGGTTACGAAGCGTTTCGCAATTGTCGACACATGGCATCGATTACCATTCCGAGTACAGTCACAAGCATTGATGGAGATGCGTTTCGAGATTGCACAGGATTGCGAACAGTAACATTTGAGAATGAAGGTCAGTTACAGTACATAGGTCCTTTCGCTTTCTATGGGTGCAATCAATTGACATCAATCAATCTTCCAAACACTGTCAAAAGTATAGAAAGTAACGCTTTCTTCGATTGTAGTCAATTGACATCAATTGTAATTCCAAGTGCAGTCACAAGTATAGGCGACGAGGCTTTCCGCAGTTGCGACAATCTGCAAATGGTAACGTTTGAGAGCGAAAGTCAATTGAAAAGCATAGGCAGAAGTTCGTTCTTCAGCTGTCAATTAACAAAAATCATAATTCCGAATACGGTCACAAGCATAGGCGACGAGGCTTTTTACAATTGTAATAATCTGCAAACGGTAACGTTTGAGAGCGGAAGCAAATTGAAACTCATAGGTAACATGGCTTTTTACGGTTGTAGTCAATTGATAGCGATTATAATTCCAAACACCGTTACAAGCATAGGCGAAGACGCTTTCAATGTATGTAACAAATTAACAATTTATTCTGAGGCTGCAGGTGAACCATTAGGTTGGCACCCCCGTTGGAACCCCGACAATCGACCTGTTGTGTGGAATTCTTGTGGACTTGCGTTGATGAATGGGATTGTATATGCGTTATATCACGACAATATTGCGTCGGTATCGAATACAACAAATGAGTTACTAACACAAGTTGTGATATTGCAAAGTGTAGAATTTAATGAAGAACGATACATTGTTTCAAACATTGAGAGCCACGCTTTTGATAATTGTTATGATTTAACATCAATTACAATTCCGAGCACTGTCACGAGTATAGGCGGCTCCGCTTTTGAGAATTGCACCAATTTGCGAACTGTAACGCTTGATGGCGACAGTCAATTGCAAAGCATAGGCGAATATGCGTTTGTTTAACCTCGTACGAACACCTTATGGGCAGTAAAATCATAGTTTTTCCTCTCATATTTCAATATAAACA
>CANRHN010000032.1 GCA_947630425.1 uncultured Clostridia bacterium
ACAACAAGGTCGCAGCTGTCTATAAAGCTCATTTTGCCGTCGCGAAGCACCTTGCATTTGGCTTCCGTCATGGATTGTAACGCTTTGATGGCTTGCTCGGCTTTGCTTTCCTGCACGACGCCGAGAACGGCATTGAGCAGCACGACCACGGCAATGATGATGACGTCCGCAAAGGACTCTCTTTCGTTGGAGGGGTCGGCGTTGTTTACGATCGTAAGCACCAGACTGACCACGGCTGCCACAAGCAGAATGATTATCATTGGGTCGGCAAGCTGTTTGAGAAATTTGACGAAAACGCTTTGCTTTTTGCCTTCGGCAAGCTTGTTTTTGCCGTTGGCGTTCAACCTTGTTTGCGCTTCCTCGCTCGTCAGACCGTCTGCGTGCGAATGGACGTCTTTCAAGGTTTCGTCAACGTTCATTTGGTAAAATTGCATTGTGTTCTCCCGCGGGCGAATTTGTGTTGCCCGCCCAAATTGAAATTTTTCCTACCCCATATACTGTTTTTTGCAACAAAGGGGTCGTTTTTTTGCGCAAAACGGGCAACTTGTCAAAAAACTCACGCAACCCAATTCGGTTGCGTGAGTCTCATCATTTGAAACAGTGCCAGACTTGCCGTCGGTTGTTGGCAGTTGTTGCGCTTGCGCGTCGATTACTCCCTCACGGGTATTCGATTGAGCTTATGATAACACAGAGCGATAAAGTTGTCAATAAAATTATTCGGTGGTATAATATCACCGAAAACAGCAAACGGAGAAAGCTTATGTTACCGAGCAAAACATTTTTTAAAACGGAGTGTCGGCTTTTTGACAGCAATTTCGACATGAACGGCACGCTTAACCTTCACCGCGTTGCGGAGCTGCTGCAGGACGCGGCGGGCGAGCATGCAAGACAGCTCGGCTTCGGCTGGGACGATTTGGACGCGACGGGCTGTTTGTGGGTGCTTTCCAAGCTTAAAATACGTTTTGACAAGCCCTTAAAAGAGCAAAAGCGGTTTGTGTTGTACACGTGGCCGCTCAAGCCCGCGCGCTTTTTTGCGGAACGCTGCTTTGTGGCGGTGGACGAAAACGGACGTCAGCTGTTTGCGGCAACGTCCATTTGGTTGGTCATCGACAGACAAAGCCGCCGCATTGCGTCCGCCGACAGGCTTGCCGATATTTACAAGGCGGAGTTTGACGAGGCTCACTGTGACGTAACTGCCGATTTCGAGCGTATTCGCCGCGACAATAGCTACGTTTTGAGCTACGAAAAAACCGTCAGGCGCAGCGACCTCGACGTCAACGGACACGTCAACAACACCAACTATATCAATTATGCTTTGGACGTGTTAGATCCGCTGAGGTACGTTTCGCAGATAGAAATTGTATACCAAAAGGAACTCAAGTTGGGCGACACGGCGCAGGTGTACTGCAAGCAGGAGGGCAACGCCGTTTACGTGGTGGGAGAGCGCGACGAAACCTGCTTTACCGCCAAGCTGACTTTGGACGAGCCAAAAGGAGAAAACAATGACAAGTAACGAAAGCGAAAACCCTATTTTACGCCCCGAGCCGCGTGCGGAAGGACCGTCCGCGACCGATCCCGACGTTTTGTCGGTGGAGTACAGCTACAATTTTGAGCAATTCGTCAAAATGAGCAAACGCGTAACGCTCAAGGTGTACCTGTCTGCAATGGCAATCGTAATTGCCATTGTGGCTGCGCTTTTTACCGTGATCATCGTGTTTTCCGACGACTACATTGTTTACATCGTTGCGGCAGTGCTGTTTGCGGTGCTTGCGGGCGTGTTTGCATTTTCTTTGCACAAAGGCGCGCGCACGCAAAGGGAAAAGAGCTTTACGCAAAGCGCAAAGGACGGTCTCGTCAGGGAACGCATCGAAGTAACGGGCAACGCCCTTTGCGTAACGGAGTTGGGCAACGACAATCGCTACGTTTTGGACAGACCCAACATTGTCAGGGTGCAGCTGTACGGAGATTTTTTTGCAATGTATTTGGCGACGGGAGCTGCCCAGCTTGTGCCGCTTAACGGCGAGACGCAAAAGCTGTACGACGCGTTGACGGACAACGCCTTGTTTGAACGGGCAGCCGCCGCCAATCCGCGCCGAGAGTCCGCGTCGAAGGAACGCCCGACGGACGTGCTGAGCTTTGAATACGAATTGACGCGCGAACAGTCCGTGCGCATTTTGCGCCGTTATGGTCAAAGCAAGGTTGTAATGGGCAGCGTCTGCGTTGTGATATTTTTGCTCGCAGCGGTGTTGATGTTTGTTTTGGCGTTTGTCAAAAAAGACGAGGATTTTGTAAAACGGCTTGTTGCCGGCTCTGTCCTTGCGGCGTTGGGAGTTTTTCTCGAGGTTTTGTTTGCGCTGTCCGTTCGCAAAAGCGCAAGTAACGGCGGCGCTTACTTCGATTTGAACAGCTGCGAGGGAAAAATGCTTCAACGTATCGAACTTAGCCAGCAGGGCATAGTCGCCGTCAACGTTCTCAAGGACTACCGCACCGATTTTCGCATTGTCGACATGGGAAGGGTCAAACGCGGCAGAGACTTTTTTGTAGTGGAGTTTTCCAACGGACATATACTCCCCGTTCCCTTCAATGCCGAAACCACGCGGCTGTACGAGCTGCTTGTCGCCGCTGTTCCCAAGCCGCTCGGCGGCAGACTGAAGTAGCGCAAAGCTACCGACCAAATGCAAGGCAACGGACTGAAATAATGTAAAACCCTTGTTTTTTGCACCCCATGTGCGCAAAACCGCTTAAATTTGTGAAAAAAAAGCTTCGGAACAAGTTTTCCGAAGTTTTTTCGATTATAAAAAAAATTCCAAATAGCTTTCTTGTTGAGAAACGTCAGGTCCATCGGACCGCCTTGCGTTTGGTCGGCTACTCTTCTTTATAGCCGAAGTAGCTCATCACATGGGCAATGTTGTCGTAGAGGTTGTCTATTTCGTCGGGAGATTTTTTGCGCAGAACGTGTCCCATTTTGCGGTCCACTTCCTGCTTGAGCGAGGCAAGCAATTCCTTTCCCTTTGGCGAAAGCTCGGCGTAGAACTTGCGACGATTTTGCGGGTCGCAAACCCTCTCTACCATTCCGTAATCCACCAAAGCGTCCACAAGCTTGGTCAGCTGTTGATTGCTCATACACAAGCTGTCCGCCAATTCCGTCATGCTCAGTCGGTCGTTTTGCTCCAACACGTGCAGGCATGTCAGTTGAGTGAGGGAGATGGGAATGTCCTTGATAGAAACCAAATTGCGGAACATTTTTCGTATTTTGGGGTAGTACGCAAAAATCAGATCCACAAGCTCCGAAACGCTTTTGTACATAAAAATCTCCTATATAGTAAAATTATATATATTTCACCAAAGATTGTCAACAGCAACGTCAGCCAATAGTGAAATAATTTTTGCGCTGTTTACCCATTGGCTCTTGCGAAAAATTGTATTTTAGTGTAAACTATGTAGGTGTGCAACAAAGGAGGGCTATATGAACAAAGCAGTTGCCGTTGTGGGTATGTGCGGCTCGGGAAAGAGCGTTCTGTGCAAGTACTTTACCGATTTGGGCTGGGACAGCGTTTATTTCGGCGGCGTTGCCGTGTCGCAGCTGGTCAAAAACAACATTCCCGTCAACGAGGCAAACGAGCGCGAAATTCGCGAACGCCTCAGAAAAGAGTTGGGCATGGGGGCATTTGCCGTCATCTTGAAGGATGAAATTCTCGACAAGCTTTCTCGAACCAACGTGGTGTTGGACGGCTTGTATAGCTGGAGCGAGTACCTCATTCTCAAGGAGCTTTTGGGCGACGACCTTGTGTTGCTTGCCGTGGTTACCAACAGCGGCATACGCAAACAACGCCTTGTCAGCCGCGCCGTTCGTCCGCTTACCCCCGAAATGGTAGACAGCCGCGACATTGCGGAAATAGAACATTCGGAAAAGGGCGGACCAATTGCCAAGGCGGACTACTATGTGTTGAACAACGGCACAGAAGAGGAGCTTAAGGCGCAATTCGAGGAGTTTATGCGCTGGCTCAACAGGTAGCGGGCTTGTAAAAAGCGCAAGCAGCCGAATGCGAACAAATTTACAAAACAGTCAGGCTGTCGCGTCAATCGCTTGAACGATAAAAAAGAATAATTATGAAAAAAACGACTTGAAAATTGATGTTTTCAGGTCGTTTTCGATATCATTTTGCATAAAAAATGTTTGACGCCACAGCCTCGTTATGTTGTTTCGAAGGGAAGCCAATTCACGTTGTATTCTTCGTCTATCAGCACGTAGGGCGCGTCACATTCCTTGCATCGGCGCAAAAAGTACTCGTTGCAGCGCACCAGCCGTTCTGTTTCGAGGTCGCTGTCGTCCAAACGCTTTTCTATGTCGTTGGCGTGGGAAACAATGTCTTTCCAACGAGAGCGCACGTACTTTTCGCTCATTACCAAACAAACAAAACGTATGTACTTGAGTTGGCTTTCATTGAAGTAGTCGCGGTAGTTCATGGGGATGTAGCAGCCTTCCACAATGAGGCTTTGACCGTTTTCCAATGCCGTTACCACAATTTCTCTGGTGATGTTCCACAAGTACGGACGAAGCGCGTCGATGTCTTTTACGTCTATAGATGTGACTCCGCCGCGTATAAGTCCCATTTTAAGCAGGTCTTGCGAAATGCAGGCGTAGCCGTATTTTTTTACCAATTTGTCCGCAAGCAAGGTTTTGCCCGTGTGACTTGCGCCCCCTATCAAAACTATCATTTTTTCTCCTTTGTCGGGTCGGAACGGAAAAACCGTACCATTATGGGCAGACTGACCGCCGCTGTCAAAACGTCGGCGACGGGTTGAGCAAATTGTATGCCTGTCAAGCCCCAAATCGCCGTCGAAGCAAACAAAATGGGAATGAACAGCAGCCCCGAGCGCAGCAGCGAAAGGAAGGACGCCATTTCCGCCTTGCGTATGCTTTGGTATGTCATGTTGAGGGGAATGGTCAACGGAACAAACAGCTGTCCGAAAATTGCGTAGCGCATTGCGGGAGTGGCAAAATCCACAACGATTTTTTCCTTTTGGAACATTTCCACAAAAAAGCGCGGAGCGGCAATTATGGGCAGACCGAGTACCGTCACGCACCCGAGGCAAATCATGCAGGTCACCCACAAGCCTTCTTTGACGCGGTTATATTTTTTTGCTTGATAGTTAAAGGACGCCACGGGCTGCAGTCCCTGACTGATACCCATGCCCACGCACATAACAAAGTTGCTTATGCGGTTTACAACCGTCATTCCGTCTATGGACGCGTCTGCCATTTCTGCGCTTACTTTTGCGCCGTAGCTACCCGCAAGCTTGTTGAGCAGACCGCTGCTTATGGAGTTGAGACCCTGCCGTATAAGGGACGGAAAGCCCGTTCGGCAAATTTGCAGGTACAAGCTGCCCTTTTTGCTGATGTATCTGAAGCGTATTTTGCTTTGGGCGGTTTTGAAAAACATCACGAGCAGTATGGCAAAGCTTACCGTCTGCGAAATGGCGGTAGCCATGCCCGCGCCGAAAACGCCGAGGTGGCAGTAGCGTATAAACACAAAATCCAACCCCATGTTGAGCAAACCGCCGCTTACCAAACCGAACATCGCGTAGAACGCCTTGCCCTCGTAGCGCAAATTGTTGTTGAGTATAAGGCTGGTTATCATAAAGGGACAGCTGAGCAGCACCCACAAGCCGTAGTCCTTTGCGTAGGGCAGTATGGTGTCGGTAGAGCCAAGCAGCTTCATCAACGGAGAAAGCGTCGCCAAGCCCACCGCGGTAAACAGCAAACCTATCGCTCCGCCGAGGAAAAATGCCGACGACACGTAGCGCGAAGCCCTTTCGGTGTTTTTGTCGGCAAGCTCCTTGGAAACGTAAGTGCCCGAGCCGTGTCCCAACATAAAGGCGATGGCTTGAATTATGGATTGCAGCGTAAACAGTATGCCTATAGCACCCTGCGCGCTTTTGCCGAGAGTGCCGACAAAGTAGGTGTCCGCCATGTTGTAGATGCTGGTGATGAGCATGCTCACGGTGGTGGGCAAGCCCAAGCTCACTATCAGGCGTACAATGGGCGTTTCCGTCATTTTTTTGTAGTAGGCGTCTGCCGTGTTTGTTTGGTGCATACCGAAATTGTACAACTTTGGTTTTGTTCTGTCAATTGAGTGAACGCCCTGTTCTCACATGGGTAGACTATGCCTTTTTTTACGATTTTGCGCACTTTTGCAAAAACTCTTTTCAACGTTCTGTTTTTGTGATACAATAAAATATCAGTTAGGAGAAAGGCATTGAAAGCAGTTATTCAACGCGTCAACAGCGCAACATTGAGCGTAGAAAACAACGTTGTTTCCGCAATCGGCAAGGGCGTCGTTGTTTATTTTTGCGTGGAAAAGGGGGACAACGAGGCTCTTGCGCAAGCATTTGTAAACAAGCTTGCCAAACTGCGTATTTTCGAGGACGATCAAGGCAAGATGAATTTGTCTTTGGCGGACGTCGGCGGAAAGGTGCTTTTCGTTTCGCAGTTTACGCTTGCCGCCGACCTTTCCCATGGCAACCGCCCCGGATTTCAGAACGCCGAGCTGCCGCAGCGCGCCAAGGAATTGTATCTTTTTGCCGCGCAGCTGCTTGAGCAGGCGGGAGTGCCCGCCGAGTTGGGAGTTTTCGGCGCGGACATGACGATAGATCAACAAAACGCCGGTCCCGTTACCATAATATGGGAGGCAAAGCCGTGAAGAGTTTGCGACAACTGTACAAGATAGGCGTCGGACCATCCTCGTCGCACACGATGGGACCCGTAAAGGCGGCGGAAAGATTTTTGTCGGAGCACGGCTGTTGCGACAGCTACGTCGTAACGCTGATGGGCTCGCTTGCAATGACGGGCAAGGGACACGGCACGGACGTTGCGGTAAAGCGCGCCTTCGGGCACAGACCCGTCAAGGTGGTGTTCGACAAGCAAACAAAATGCGTTGTTCATCCCAACACAATGGAGCTTGCGGGCTACAACGGCAAAACCGAGGTCGCCCGTATGCAGGTTTTCAGTATCGGCGGCGGCGACATTCTCGTGGCGGGCGAAAGCTACGCGGAGGGCGAGGACGTCTACCCGCAAGGCAGTTTTGAGGAAATCAAGCTGTTTTGCAGGGCGAACAATCTGCGCTATTGTCAGTACGCCTTGCAATGCGAGGGGGAGGAGCTGCTGGAATATATGCGTCAAATTTGGCGCGTAATGCAACAGTGCGTAAAGGACGGTTTGGTTGCGGAAGGCGTGCTTCCCGGCGGACTCAACGTGCAACGCCGCGCAAAAAAACTGCTAAGTGAACTCAACGACGCGTCCCGTCACACAACAAGAGACCGTATTCTTGCCGCATACGCGTTTGCCACGGGCGAACAGAACGCCTCCGGCGGCACGGTCGTCACCGCGCCCACGTGCGGTTCTTCGGGAGTTGTGCCCGCAGTGCTGATGTATGCCAAACAGCAACAGGCGTTTTCCGACGAGGAAATATGCCGCGCATTGCTTACGGCGGGGATTGTGGGCAACGTGGTAAAAACAAACGCCTCCGTCAGCGGTGCGGAGTGCGGTTGTCAGGCGGAAATAGGCACGGCAACGGCAATGGCTGCCGCTGCGCTTGCCGAGCTGTACGGAATGACCCTCGACGAGATAGAGTACAGCGCAGAAGTGGCTCTCGAGCATCAGCTGGGGCTTACATGCGACCCCGTGGGCGGCTTGGTGCAAATTCCCTGCATAGAACGCAACGCCGTTGGCGCAATGCGCGCAGTCAACGCGGCAAGTTTGGCGACGTTCCTTGCGGACAGCCGCAAAATATCCTTCGACACGGTGGTAAAAGCCATGTACGAGACGGGGCGAGACATATCGGACAAGTACCGCGAAACCGCCGTCGGCGGCTTGGCAAAGGTGTACAAATAGTACCTTGAGGTACTCAAAAATAAGGAAATTTCTGTTTTCAACAAGGGGGAAAATTATGAAAATTTTGATTGTGGAGGACGAAATCAAGCTTGCGGACGCTCTGGGGGAGATGTTCCGCCACAGACAACATGTCGTGGACGTGCGTTATGACGGCGAGGAAGGTTACTTTGCCGCAAAAAAGGGCAGCTACGACGTGGTAATTCTGGACGTTATGCTGCCGAAAATGGACGGTTTCGAGGTGGTGGAGCGACTGCGCAACAGCAAGATAACCGTGCCCGTGCTTATGTTGACCGCAAAGGACGACGTAAACAGCCGTGTGCGCGGACTCGATTGCGGAGCGGACGACTATCTTACCAAACCCTTCGCCGCCGAGGAGCTTATGGCTCGCGTCAGGGCGTTGGTTCGTCGCAAGTCGGACATGGTGTTTGACGAATATCGTTTTGCCGACATCATGCTCAACACAACAAACTACACGCTGTGCTGCGGCGACAAGGCCGTCAACCTCGGAGCCAAGGAGTACGAGCTGATGAAGCTGTTCCTTTCCAACCCCGCGCAGGTCATCAACAAGGACCACATCATCAGCAAGGTGTGGGGAGTAAACAGCAACATCACGGAAAACAACGTGGAGGTTTACATGTCCTTTTTGCGCAAAAAACTTGCGTTTATCGGTTCTAAGGTGACGATTTCCACCAAGCGTATGCTGGGTTACTACTTGGAGGAACAGGCTTGATAAAAAAACTGCGCACCAAGATAATAATCATTTGCTTTGTGTCGGTGTGTTTGGTTTTTTTGATAGGTCTTGCGGTGCTGCTCATTCTGGGCTTCGATCGTATCAATGACGAACGCGTCGCCCGTCTCAACACGGTGCTGGACAGGTCCGATTGGAAGGCTGTTTCCGCCGACGACATTCCGGGCATTGTGCTTGCGGAGTACGACGTTGACGGCGAACGCACGGAGTGGAGTCTCATCGGCACGGGCGTTACTCTTTCGGAAGAAGAAGCGGAGCGCGCCGTGACGCGCGTTGCGGCAAGATATCTTGAAAGCGGTAGCTACGGAGTAAAAATAGTTTATTCCAAACGCGTCGAAAACGGAGTTTTGCGTGTTGCCCTGTACGACCGCTTTTACAACAGCAGCAAGGACGTCAAGTACGTCATTTATTCGCTGATAGCATTGTTTGTCGGCTCGGTTTTCTACCTTGCGCTGAGTATGGTTTTGGCAAATTTTGCTTTGAAGCCCATCGAAACCACTTGGAAAAGGCAAAAACAATTTGTTGCAGACGCGTCGCACGAGCTAAAAACGCCTCTTGCCGTCATTCGCGCCAACACCGATTTGATTGCCGCGCACGGCAACGCCACGGTAAAAAGTCAAATGCAGTGGCTGGAAAACACGCGGTTCGAAACGGAACGAATGACGGAGCTTGTAAACGATTTGTTGTTTCTCGCAAAAAACGACGAAGGGCTGAGGGAAGAGTTGGACTTGGTAGACATGTCCGAATGCGTAGAGTCGGTGGCGTTGGCGCAGGAAGTGCTTTTTTACGAAGGAAACAAGAAATTCAGTTACGAAATCGCACCCCATCTGACGATTTTTGGCAGCGACGGGCAGCTGAAGCAGCTTACGACGATACTTTTGGACAATGCTTTTAAGTACAGCGTGGGCGAAGGAAACATCACGCTCAAGCTGCTAAGCGCGCAAACTCTCTACGGCAAAGTGGCGGAGTTGAGGGTGGGCAACGACTGCAACGAGATTACCGACGAGCAGCTGGACCACCTGTTTGACAGATTTTACACCGTGGACCAATCGCGCGACAAAAAGCACACGGGCAACGGACTCGGGCTTTCCATTGCCAACGCCATTTGCGAAAATCACGGCGGCACGATTACCGCCCACTATGCGGACGGGCGCATAAATTTTGTTGCGCAAATTCCGCTCGGCAGACCTCACGGAAAAAAACAGAAAAAACGCGTTTAGTGTTTGCGCCGACAACTGTCGGCGTTTTTTTTCTGTTTTAGTTGTTGTTTTGCCTGATTTTTGCAAAAAAGCCGAAAATTTTCCAAAAGTATTTACTTAAAAATACAATTGGTATATACTGATAAATAACCAAACTTTTTCGGGAGAAGAGTTATGACGCAACAAAGAAAATTCACTTTTGCTTTGTCCGTACTGTTACTTGCGACATTGGCTCTTGCTTGTCTGTTGTCTTTTACAACGCAAACGGCAAATGCCGCTCCGCCCGTAGTGCCCGACTTCGACACATGGCAAAACGAGTACACCGGCAGTTACTACGACAACCTCAACACCAAGTTGACGGGTACGTCATTTCGCAAGGAGCTGGCTTCGCTCATCACATCAACGCACAAAACGCTCACGGGTTACGACAGCTTGGGCAACTATTACAAAAAGACGGACGTAGACCCCAACAATTCCAACAATTTTATTATGTTCTATACGGGAACGTCGGTAAAATGGACGGGCGGCTTTTCCGGACAGATCAACCGTGAACACGTTTGGCCCAAAAACGCCGGCAAGGCATTTCCCGAAAAGACGGGCCCTGGCGGAGATTTGCAGCACATACGTCCCTGTGATAACAGTCTCAACAGCACTCGCGGGAGTAAATCCTACGATGAGCTGCAACCGGGGGCGTCCGGTGTCAAAATCGCGGCGGAAAACGGCAGCACAAGCTACGGCAAAGCTCCCGACGGGCTGTGCTATACCAACAACACCTATTTCTATCCTGCCAAGGGCTACCGCGGAGCTACCGCGCGCATATTGTTTTACATGCAAACGCGGTGGGGCGATCAGTATTCACTGACATTTGTGGATAGTGCGGGCAGCAACAAGACTATCGGTAAAATTTCAACCCTGCTCAAATGGCACTTGGAAGAACCGCCCACGGATCAGGAAATTCGCCGCAACGATGAGGCGGCAAAGATTCAGGGTAATCGCAACCCCTTTATCGACCACCCCGAATATGCCGAAATGATATACTGTTACGACGGCAATAGCTACAACAAAGCGTTGCAAAACGTGGTGGAAGCCTACGGCAGCTATCTCGACAACGTCAATCCGAAACCCGCTCCCACGGCGATAACGCTGTCTCCGAGCAGCCTGTCACTCACAATCGGCGCAACGCAGACGATCACGGCAAGCGTAACTCCGTCAGACGCCAACGGCAGGCTCGATTGGAAATCCGACAAAACAAGCGTTGCCACCGTTACCAACGGTGTGGTAAAAGCCGTCGGCGAGGGCGTAGCGGTCATCACCGCAACAAGCAAAGTCAATTCCGCAGTGTCGGCAAGCGTCACGGTTACCGTTACCGAACCGTCGGTGCAATCGTTGAGCATTTCGCCGAGCGCGCTTTCTTTGACTGTGGGAGGAACGCGGCAACTTGCGGTCACGGCGTCGCCAACGGGCGCAAGTAACGCCGTCACTTGGAACAGCAGCGCGCCCTCCGTCGTCAACGTCAGCGCAAACGGCTTTGTTACCGCTGTCGGCGAGGGAGAGGCGATCATCACCGCCACAAGCGCAAAAAACAGCGGCGTCACTGCTTCGATAACCGTCAAGGTGTTGTCGCAGCAAGCCAACACGCAGGCTTTCCGCGACGCCATGGGCGCAATCGATTCCGCAAAAACGCTGCAGGAACGTTACTCCGCGCTCAAACAGGCGATAGAAGCCTACAACAACATGGACTCTACCGCCAAAAATTCCGTTGCGACGGAGTACGCAACGCTGACTGCGGCTGTAAACAAGTACAACGAGGACATTGCTCCCTACAACGAGGAACTTGCTTCCGCAAGCGACCTTGCCTCGCAAGCGGTGGCGTTGAGCGTGTCGGCGGCATTGTTGGCAATTGTCGTTGTGTTGGGCAAAAAGCTGGGGAGGTAGAGCGATGAAAAGGAAAATTTTGTTTGCGGCGATCGCATTGATTTTGTTGTTGGCGTTTTGTTTTGTGGGCTGCGAAAGCTCCGACGAAATGCTTGGCAAGGTGAACAACGCGCTTTCGGCAGAGTACTCCGCCGTTACCGTCAACGTTACCGCGGTAAAGGACGACATCGAACTCAACGGCGTGTACAACGTAACTTTCGAGGGCGAAAACGCCACGGTGGACTACAGCTTTGACAGACTCAACGAATTGGACGTAAACGGCGGCAATCCCGACAGCTACATCACAAAAGTTACGGGAACGGTACACGTTGTTGACGGAAAAATCGTGGAAAACGAGTCGGCGCAGGACCTTACCATGGGCGAGTTGGACTTTACGGGGTTCAGCTTCAAAGCGGGATTTTTGAAGGACGTAAAAGCCACCAAATCGACATTGAGCGCGACCGTCTCCAATCCGCAAGGTTTTTTGGGAAACAGCGAGTTTGCCTGCTCCGACATGAAAACGGAAGTGGTGTTGTTCGGCGACGCCTTGAGTAAGCTTTCGCTTGCATACGTTTCGGAAAACGGCGCGCAAATCACGGTAGAATACCTGTTTACAGTGTGATAGACCGCTCGCATATTTCCCGAAAAAAGGCTTCGCTCGCACTTCGCGCCCTTTAGTCGTGGGACATATTCGACTTTGCGCGAAATGCTCGTTGCAGATTATTTTTCGGGAAACATACTCGCGGCTGTGTTAAATAAGGTTTGGGTGTTTTTCTTCGTAAAAATTTATTGCGAGTTGTTCGTTGCAGATTATTTTTCACCGAACACCCTCGTGCCTTGTTAAACAAGGTTAGGCTGTACCTCTTTGCAGTAGTGTATTACGGATTGTTTTGCCGCGGACGATTGGTCCGCGGCTTTTTTACGCCATATTTTTGAGGTCAAGAGGAACATCATTTTATTTTATAAATAAATAGCTTTAAAAAAATTGTCGAAATCTATTAAAAGTTTACCAAAAATTTACTTGACAAAGGTACAATCGTAAACGAAAGTGAAATAATATGCCGTATTTTGCGGTTGTTGCCCTTCGCTTTTGTCAAATTCTCACAAAAAGGTCAGTAATTATGCCCAAATTCAAAATCGTATGCTTCATACTCGCCACTGTTCTGGCGGCGGTTGGAACTATCATTGTGATGAAAAATCTCAATGGTGGCGATACCGGCACATTTGAAAAACCGACGGAAGATCCAAACGTCTATCTCGACAGGACGGATGACATTGTCATCACGGACGATAGCATAGACGTTCGCAATTTCCTGTTTGTAGCGCACAAGGTTCTGCTGGAAGGCAAGGGCTTTAGCGGTGTTTCAAGCGGAACGTCAACTGCTGTGGGCGTAAAGCAGAACGTTCGCAACACCCGTTACGTTATCGGAGAATTTGGCAACAAGAGCGTACACAAGGAAATGGTTACAAAGGGCATGGTAAGCAACGCTTATCAGCTGTATCTTACGGGCAGTAACTATATCTACCGCGAGGCGGAGGCAAGAGGAGTCAGCTCTCTTACCAGCGTAAAGTGGAAAAACACGGCAACAGCGTTGAGCGAGGACGTTTTTTACAACAATTTCGGACATCGTTCCGACAAGCTTACAGGTTACATACTCAATTGGGACACGGTAAAGAGCGGCAATTTTGTGGAGGAAAAGCAGGGGCTGTACACCTTCCGCTACGTGCTTGACACGGTGGGGGCAACCACCTATTTGCGCCGCGAAATGATAACCAACGGCGGCTTGAACAGCGAACCGGAATTTTCCAAGTGCGAAATCTACGTCACAATGGACGCCGATTTCAACGTAAAATCTCTACGCACCGACTGCACGTACAAGGCGCAGACAATGGGCATAAACGCCACCTGCACCGAGGACATCACGGAGACCTTTTCCGACTACAACGGCGATTTGCCCGACAGCGATTTCTTCGCGCAGTACCTTAACAAAGAACCGCAGGGCGATCTCGGCAAGGAGCAAAGCTCTCTCGAAGTGCTGATGGACATGTTCTCGCCGTACCTCGGCGGAACGGATTTGCAAGTGGAACTTTCCGTAAGCAAAGGCAACGACCGTTTGGCAACGGTGCTTGCGTCTGTCAGCGGATTGGACGGCTTCTTCCCCGACGACAACGGCGTGACCGACCCCGGCAAGCTGTCCGTCAGTGTGCAAATGGGAGAGTTCAACGCCGCTTACACTCACCGCAACGGCAAAATTTATTTGAATTACCAGGATTTCCACGGCAGCACGACTGTGGACGGCTTCAAGGCGTTTGCCGCCACGCTGTCGGGCTTGGCAAACGGTGGCAAACCCGCTGCCGCGTCACTCGACGGGCTGTCAACCGACATAGACGCGAGCAGCCTGTTGGATGGGCTTACTCACAGCTTTTCCGACGACAAGAGCGTTTGCACCGTCAGCTTGCCCATAACCATAGGAGACGTCACCGTCAAAGCGGAATTGGTGGGTCACGCCAAGGGCGAACACTACGAATTTGCTTTTGCCGACGTGACGGTGGGCGACGTCAATGTTCACATCGAAAAGAAAAATTGGCAGCCGCTTGCTTTGCAACAGGGCAGCTACCCCGAAATACTCGGTCTTGCCGATTTGCTGGAAAATGGCAAGTTGGAGCTTGGCGCAAACGTCACGCTGCCTCTTGCGGGGGTGGATTACGTCGTTTCTGCGGACGTTTTGGCGGATATCGGCACACTCAACTTCAAAGCCACCGCAACGTTGGGCGAAAACGGCACGGTGCAATTGTGGTACAGTGACGGATTTGTTTACGTGGCGATTGGCAACGTCAAGTTCAAACTTGACGCTTCTAACACCGAAGGCATAGAAAAACTTGTAAACGAGCTTGTTTCGCAATTCAAAGATAACGTAAAACTTCCCGCCAACGGCGAATTTACGGGAATTTCCGATTTCGATCCCGTCAAACTGCTTTCGCTGTTCGGCGGCTTCAAGGCGGTGCGCACGGCAGAGGGCGTAGACTTTGTTCTTTCTGTCGGAGAGATGGACGTCACTCTTTCCCTTGTTGAACGCGATGACCGTTGGAACGTCGGGTCTGTTTCCGCAACGGGTTACGGCGTGAACGCAACGCTTGTGCCCTCCGAACTGACGGAAGACGTCACAAAACCCGCCGACAGCGACAGCTTCGTCGATATGACGGAGTTTGCCTCGACAATTGTCGAACCTGTTGCAAAACTGCTTGCAAGCGACAGCTTGGGGCTTGACTTCGGCATGGACGTCACGGTAAACGGCAAAACGTACAGCCTGCGTAACGGAAAGCTTGCTTTGGACGCCAACGGCAACGTCAACGTCAAGGCAACGATATACGACGGCGACGTGGGCATTATCGACGCGGAAATCACCCTGGCAGACGGAACGGCGTACCTGACCGTAAACGGCGTAAAGACGGCGTTTGCCTTGAACGGCGGCGCAAGCAAGACGGATTTTGCCGCCGCGCTTCAACAGCTTGCGGACGACGAACGTGTTGTAAAACTGCTCGACAATTGCCCCGACTTGCAAGAGCTTTTGGCAACGTTGGGCGGCTTTGTCGGAGCGATACAAAACTTCAACGTTGAAAATCTTCTTACAGTAGATTTCAGCAGCATTGTAAGCGAATTTACAAGCGTAAACGGCGGTATTCACGTTGCGACGGAGCAATTGCCCTTTGCAAAGGACGCGTCGGTTGCGTTTGAACTGTACGTAAACGAAGCGGGACATTTGACTTTGGACTTGCACGGCAGTCTCAACGATTTGGCTGTAAACGCCGACGTCAGCATTTACGGCGACGTTGCAAACGTGGACGTGCCGAACATAGAAGATTACCTTCTCACCTTGCACGGCGAGGCGATGGGCGCGCAATTCGACGTCACATTCGACCTTGTGCAAATGGACATATGGGCAAGCGTGCATTTCCGCAACGAAGAGGCGTTGCTTCGCTTTGTTGACGGCAAATTGTACGCGGTGTACGGCGGCGCAAGCGTTGTGTTCGACATGCGGGAGCTTGACGGCATTTTGGGCAAGGTAAAACAGCTTGTCGGCAACACAGACGCGCAGCTTCCCGAGGATTTGGATGTGTTGGCGTTGCTTGCCGCAGTGGGTTACAATTTGCAGAGCGAAAAGCCCAACCTTTCCTTCGAATTGGGCGGAATGTGCGCGCGTCTCAACTTTGACAACATAGAGGGCAAACTGAAGTTTGCAAGCGTCACCGTGGACGTGGAGCTGAAGGGCAAACAGTACTCCCTTGTGTTGACGCAGCAAAGCGAACAAGCCACAAAGCTCGACACGAACGGCGAATTTGAAGACGGCAACAGAATTGTTGACGAATTGCTGAACACCGTCGAGAGCTTCAAGGACGTGGAAAACTTTGTTATCGACGGCAGCTTCGAATTGACCGTCGGCGCGCAAAACTACGTTGCGGACGTGCTTCTCAACGTAAACGGCGGCTTGTATGCCAACGTAAAACTGCGCGACGGCAAAAACACAGTGTTGGTTTGCGCAGAAATTACCGTGGCGGAGGGCGTGATGTATCTCGACGTCAACGGTATTCGCCAAGCAATTCAACTGCCGCAAAAGGGTGTGGGAAGTTCGGCTCAAAACTTCGACGTCACGTCCGTAATCGGACTTATCAAACAATTCCAAGGCACAAGCGAGGTGCTTGACAGCCTGATAGAGGCGGTAGAACAGCTGCCCGCCGATTGGAGCAGCCTTGTGTTCTCCGAGTTCGTTGACGGCTTGTACTTTGACGAACAGGGCAAGCTCACATTGCAAGCGGATCTTGCGCAACTCAACTTGGGCAAAGTGACGCTAAGATTGGGTCTTGGCAGCAAGCTGACAATTGATGCGGACGGACTTGCTTTGGGCAAGGTTGTGGCAAACGTCAGCCTCGGCATTGCTCAATCAACGCAAATCGTAAGTCGCCCCGACGCGGCAAGTTATGTGACGGGGCTTGCGGTGGAGCTTTCCAACGGAATGGAAGCCTTGCTCAAACTCGACTTGTTCAACGGCACGGCAGAGGGACAGCTCACCCTTTCGCAAAAGGATGAAGTGCTGTTCCGTTACGCCGACGGCAACGTGTACTTGCAGTACGGCAATTTGTCCGCAAAGCTTGCCGTAAAGGACGTTTCGACGCTTGTCGGCGCAATAGGCAAGCTTGTGGAACTGCCCGAGCTTCCGCAGGAAAACGTCAACGTTGTAGAAACGGTCAAAAAGCTGCTCGACGTCATTTCCTACAAGCGCACTGCCACGTCAAACGGCTACTCGATGGAAATCGACCTGAACGGCACGGCGGTAACGGTAAGTTTTGCTTGCAACGACGACAGCGCAACGCTTGACAACATACGCGTGGCTCTTGACGGAACACCGTTTGGCGACATCACGGTACGTCCCGACAGCGGCGACTTCGCCCGCGTTGATATGAACCGCGAATTTGCCGATATCACCGAGGTGGTGGAGGCATTTGCAGAACCTGTCGCAAAGCTGATCGGCGGCAAGAGCTACTCCGCAGATTTCCTGCTCAACGTCACTTTGGACTCCAAGCCTTACGTTGTGGAAGGCAGCTTTGCTTTGGACGAGGCGGGCAACATAAAAGTGACTGCGGCGGTGCGTGACGGAGACGTCGCAATTGTAAACGCCGAAGTAATAGTTGCGGGCAGCACGGTATACCTTACCGTCAACGACATCAAGGCGGCGTTCAAACTCGACAAACAAAACAACGTGGACGTAGTCTCCGTCATAGACGAACTTACAAACAACGAACAGGTAAGCGCGTTGCTAAGCAAGCACAGCGAGCTTTCGGAGCTTGTACAGCAGCTCAAAGCTATAGTGGGTGCGTTTACTCAATTGGACGTTACGGAGCTGAACTTTGCGCAACTTCTCCAAAGCCTGAGCTATAACGGCGAAACCAAAACACTGTCTCTCGGCATTGACGCCACAGACTTCAATTTGGGCAAATTTACTCTTACCTTGAGTGCAAGCGACGACTTGAGCGTAACACTCAAAGACTTTGCGCTTGCCAACGTACACCTTTCAAGCGTCTCCGCACAGGTACGCGCAGAAGCGGACGAAGTGTCTGTACCTTCTACCGACGACTACATACTCAACCTGCATGCTGAAGGCTTCGGTCTGGAAGCGGACATCAGCGCAAATCTGTACGACCTTGATGTTTGGGCAAACATCACCTACACCAACAACAGCATAGAAGGTTTGCCCATTTACGAATACGCACAGTTAAGATTTGTAAACAGCAAACTTTATGTAAGCATAAACAACATCAATTTGGTGTTCGATGTAAAGGAAGCGAAAGACCTTGTTGCAAAGCTTGTAGGTCTGTTCGGCGGTGCAAGTAAAGAAATT
>CANRHN010000033.1 GCA_947630425.1 uncultured Clostridia bacterium
GCCGCAGAAAGAGGGATCAAGCCGATTCAATTATATGTTGGGAAAATACCCACACCCCAACATTTGACATAGAGCCAAAATGACGCCGAATGGGTAAGCCCAAAATTCGGCGTCATTTGAAATTTGTTTGATTTTCAGCTATGCGTCACCGTCGGACGGTGGGCGCAAGCTCCGTTTGCGACGGAACTCGGCAGTTCAGTTTTCCTCGTCGTCGGCATCAACGGGAGCTTCCGCCGAAACGTGAGGCACAAGCTCCTTGTTGCGATAGCAAGCAAGTCCCGTACCTGCGCCAATCATCTTGCCGATGATGACGTTCTCCTTCAAACCGTACAGCGGGTCGCACTTGTTTTTGATTGCCGCTTCCGTCAGCACACGGCTGGTCTCTTGGAAGCTTGCGGCGGACAGGAAGCTGTCGGTTGCAAGGCTTGCCTTGGTGATACCCAACAAAATACGTTTTGCCGTTGCGGGTACACCGTCGTTGTCGAGAGCCTTGGCGTTTTCCTCTTCGAATTTGAAGATGTCCACCACTTCGCCCGGAAGCATGTCCGTTGTGCCTGCGTCCTCAATGCGAACCTTGCGCAGCATCTGACGCACAATGACTTCCACGTGCTTGTCGTTGATTTCCACGCCGTTTGCGCGGTAGGTTGCCTGCACCTCTTTTACAAGGTACTCTTCAACAGCGCGCAAGCCTTTGGTGGAAAGCAGATCCTGCGGGTAAATTGAACCTTCCGTAAGGGGCGAACCGGGTTCTACCGCGTCTCCGTCGTGTACCTTTATACGAGATGTATACGGTATGGAGTACTCCTTGACGTTGCCGTTCGGCTCGGTTACCTGCACAACCTTACGGTCGGTGTTGGTGGGTACTTTGACAGTGCCCGTCACCTCGCAGACAACTGCGCAGCCCTTGGGTTTGCGAGCCTCGAACAATTCCTCAACGCGGGGCAAGCCTTGCGTGATGTCGTCCGCAGTTGCAACGCCGCCGGTGTGGAAGGTACGCATTGTAAGCTGTGTGCCCGGTTCGCCGATGGACTGCGCCGCAATGACGCCCACCGCTTCGCCGAGGTTTACGGGTCTGCCCGTTGCCATGTTAGAGCCGTAGCACTTGCAGCAAACACCATGCTCACTGCGGCAGGTAAGCACCGTTCTCATGTACAGCTTGTCGATACCTGCTTTGACAATTTCGTGAGCGAGGTCGTCATTTATCATAGTGTCGCCGTGGCAGATGATTTCTCCCGTTTTGGGATCGACAACATCGTCAATGACGTACTTGCCTATGATACGGTCCTCGAATTTTTCTATAATTTCGTCCGTGCCCGAGCCGCGGAATGCCTCGATCCACATTCCCTGCGGACGGCTGCCCGCGCTGCAATCTTCTTCGCGGATTATCACGTTTTGCGCAACGTCCACCAAACGGCGAGTAAGATAACCGGAGTCGGCGGTCTTTAACGCTGTGTCGGCAAGACCTTTTCTGCCGCCGTGAGAAGAAATGAAGTACTCCAACACGCTCAAGCCTTCACGGAAGCACGCCTTGACGGGCAATTCGATTGTACGTCCCGAGGGGTCGCTCATCAATCCGCGCATACCGCACAACTGACGAATCTGGTTCATGCTGCCGCGGGCGCCGGAATCTGCCATCATCCAAATGGGGTTGTCCTCTTCCATTACGTCCTTGACCAGCGATTCTACTTCGGTTGCGGCGTCCTTCCACACGTCGATAACGGACTTGTAACGTTCGTTTTCCGTAAGGTAGCCCTCGTTGTAGCTGTTTTCTATCTCAATGACCTGCGCTTCGGCTTCGTGAAGAATTGCCTTCTTCTTTTCGGGAATGTTCATGTCGAACACGCTTGTGGTCAAGCCGCTGATTGTGCTGTACTTGTAACCAAGCGCCTTTACGTTGTCAAGCATGACGGCTGTGGGTGTTGTACCGCGCAGCTTGTAGCACTTTTCCACAATTTGAGAAAGCTGTTTTTTACCGACGAGGTAGCTCTTGGGGTTGGCAAGCATTTCTTTGGTAAGATCCTTGCGTATGCCCAACGTGTGGCGTTCCAACGTCTTTTGCGCAAGCACTTCGGGGTCGCGGATCGTTTCCGCGTCGATTTTTTCCGCGCTGCTGTCTACATGATCGTAGTAAATTGCCTGACAGAAAATCAGTCTGCCCACTGTGGTCCAAATTTTGTTGCCGTCCTCCATCTTGATGTTGACAACGGTGTGCAATGTGATGTCGTGCGCAACGTAAGCCTCGTAAGCCTCGTCAAAGCTGCTGTAGAACTTGGCATTGCGAAGAAGCTGCACTTCCTCTTCCGTAAGGGCGCGTTGATGACGCGTTTCGTCGTACAGCTCCATTATGTGCTGCATTTCGGGCACATCGCAACGAACCGTCGTAAGGTAGTAGCACCCGAGAACCATGTCCTGCGTGGGAGAAATGACGGGTTTTCCGTCGGAAAGCTTCAAAATGTTGTTGGCTGCCAACATCAGGTAGCGCGCTTCGGTCTGCGCTTCGATGGAAAGAGGCACGTGTACTGCCATTTGGTCTCCGTCAAAGTCGGCGTTGAATGCCGTACATGCCAACGGGTGCAGCTTGATGGCTCTGCCTTCGATAAGCACAGGCTCAAATGCCTGAATGGAAAGTCTGTGCAGCGTGGGCGCGCGGTTGAGCATCACGGGGTGGTCTTTTATCACGCCTTCGAGAATGTCCCAAACCTTGTCGTCGGCGCGTTCAACACGCTTCTTTGCCGATTTGACGTTGTGGCACTGACCAAGCTCCACAAGCTTTTTCATTACAAAGGGCTTGAACAGCTCCAATGCCATTTCCTTGGGAATACCGCATTGGTGCAGCTTGAGCTCGGGACCGACAACGATGACGGAACGTCCGGAGTAGTCTACGCGCTTGCCGAGCAGGTTCTGACGGAAACGTCCTTGCTTGCCGCGAAGCAGTCCCGAAAGAGATTTGAGCTCGCGATTGCCCGCGCCCGTTTGCGGACGCTTGCTGCGACTGTTGTCAAGCAAGCTGTCAACCGCGTCCTGCAACATACGTTTTTCGTTGTTGATAAGGATTTCGGGAGCGTTGATTTCGATAAGTCTCTTCAAACGGTTGTTGCGGTTGATAACTCTGCGATACAAGTCGTTAAGGTCGCTTGTGGCATACCTGCCGCCGTCCAAGGGGACCATTGCGCGCAGCTCGGGAGGAAGCACGGGCAAAACGGTAAGTATCATCCATTCGGGACGATTGCCGCTTTTGCGGAAGGCTTCTACAATGTCGAGACGCTTGATTGCGCGCACCTTTTTTGCGCCTTGAGTCGTTTTGGCAAGAGTTTCGCGAAGCTCTTTTGCTTCGGCGTCGAGATCGATGTTTTGCAGCAGCTCACGCACCGCTTCTGCGCCCGTTCCCGCGCGGAAATTGAAATTGGGGTCCTCCTTTGCCTTTGCTTGCGCTTCGCGGTACTCGCTCATGGAAAGAATTTGCTTGTACTGCATTCCGCTTTGCATCGGGTCGATCACCACATAGCTTTGGAAATTTATCAATTGCTCCAAGTACTTGGGCGACATGTCGAGAATAAGTCCCATTCTCGAAGGAGTTCCGCGGAAGTACCAGATGTGCGACACGGGAGCGGCAAGCTCGATGTGTCCCATGCGCTCACGGCGCACCTTGGATTTGGTAACTTTTACTCCGCACTTTTCGCATACGATACCCTTGTAACGTATACGCTTGTATTTGCCGCAGTGACATTCCCAATCCTTGACGGGTCCGAAAATTCTTTCGCAAAACAGACCGTCTTTTTCCGGCTTTTGCGTGCGGTAATTGATGGTTTCGGATTTTTTCACTTCGCCAAAAGACCATTCGCGGATTTTTTCGGGAGAAGCAATGCCGATTTGAATGGAATCGAAATCGTTCATGAGTCCTGTGCGCGCCAAACTGTTGTTGCGCAAAGTAGAGATGGATTGACCTGTAATTGTTGTTTCGTTACTCATCTACATTACCTCCTTATTTGTCGTCGCCGTCGTCATCGTCGTCATCGCCGAAAAGATCGATGTCATCGTCGTCATCTTCTTCACTGTCGCGGTGAATTGCGTCCAGCAAGCTATCCAAGCCGTCGTCGTCGAGGTTTTCCTCGTCCTCGGGCGCGGTGTTTTCGTCATCGTCGGCGAACAAGTCGTCCAACGCGCTGTCGTCCTCTTCAAACAGACTGTCGAGACTGAAGTCATCGTCGTCATCGGTGAAGGTATGCTTTTCGCCACTGCCGCCAAGACTGATTTCGTCCTCTTCGTTGAGATTGCGCATGTCTTCCTTGCGGTCGTCGCGCTCTGCCTGCATAACTTCGTTGTAGTCCGCCTCGTCGTCGGTGGAGTCGCGCACAATGATTTCTTCCTTGTCGGGAGAAAGCACCTTGACGTCCAATGCCAACGATTGCAATTCTTTGATAAGCACCTTGAAACTTTCGGGAATACCGGGGTCGGGAATGTTTTCGCCCTTGACGATAGCTTCGTAGGTCTTGACGCGTCCAACCACGTCGTCCGATTTGACAGTCAGTATCTCTTGCAACACGTTTGCCGCGCCGTATGCCTCCAACGCCCAAACTTCCATTTCGCCGAAACGTTGTCCGCCGAATTGCGCTTTGCCGCCCAAGGGCTGTTGCGTAACAAGGCTGTAAGGACCTGTGCTGCGCGCGTGTATCTTGTCGTCTACCAAGTGTACCAATTTGAGGTAGTACATGTAGCCGACGGTAACTCTGTTTTCAAACGGTTCGCCCGTGCGTCCGTCATAGAGCTGAACTTTGCCGTCCACCTTGCCCGTTTCGGGATTGACCATGCCGTTTTCCTCAAACAGGCGGCGAATTTCCGCTTCGCTTGCGCCGTCAAAGACGGGAGTGGCAATGTTCCAACCAAGCATTTTGGAAATGAGTCCCAAGTGTACTTCCAACACCTGACCGATGTTCATACGCGAGGGAACGCCCAAGGGGTTAAGCACAATTTCCAAAGGAGTACCGTCCTCCATGAAGGGCATGTCCTCTTCCGGCAAAATGCGCGAAACAACGCCCTTGTTGCCGTGACGTCCCGCCATTTTGTCGCCGACGGAAATTTTACGCTTTTGCGCTATGTACACGCGCACCAACTTGCTCACGCCGGGGTCGAGTTCGTCGCGGTTTTCGCGTGTGAACACCTTGACGTCTACCACAATGCCGCCCTCACCGTTGGGAACGCGCAGAGACGTGTCTCTGACCTCGCGCGCCTTTTCGGAGAAGATTGCGCGCAGCAACCGTTCTTCGGGGGTAAGGTCCGTTTCGCCCTTGGGAGTCACTTTGCCGACAAGAATGTCGCCGGGGTGTACTTCCGCGCCGATACGCACGATACCGTCCGCGTCCAAATCTTTCAACGCGTCATCGCCGACGTTGGGAATGTCGCGGGTAAATTCTTCCGGTCCGAGTTTGGTTTCGCGGCACTCAATTTCGTGTTCTTCGATGTGAATGGAGGTAAATGTGTCCTCCTTTACGAGTTTTTCCGACAGAAGCACCGCGTCCTCGTAGTTGTAGCCTTCCCAAGTCATAAAGCCTATCATCATGTTTCTACCAAGGGCAAGCTCGCCGCCGTCCGTAGAAGGACCGTCCGCAAGCACCTGTCCCTTTTCCACGCGGTCGCCTTTTTTGACGATGATCTTTTGATTGATGCAAGTTCCCTGATTGGAACGTACAAATTTTTTGAGCGTGTACTCTCTGAGAGAGCCGCTGTCGTTTTGAACGATGATTTTGTTGTCGGAAGCCTTCAAAACCGTTCCGTCCTCTTCGGCAATGATCATCACGCCGCTATCGTAAGCAATGCGAGCTTCGATACCCGTTGCGACAATGGGCGCTTCGGGCTTGATGAGGGGAACTGCCTGACGTTGCATGTTACTGCCCATCAACGCACGGTTGGTGTCGTCGTTTTCCAAGAAAGGAATAAGGCTTGTTGCAACGGAAATCAGCTGTCTCGGGCTGACGTCGATGTAGTCCACTCTTTCACGGGGGAATTCGAGAATTTCCTCACGGCGACGGCATGTGATACGTTCGTGTTCGAAGTAGCCGTTTTGATCCAACGGTTCGTTGGCTTGTCCTATGATGTACTTGTCCTCTTCGTCGGCAGACAGGTACTCTACCGTGTCCGTAACCGTGCGGTGAATTTTGTCCACCCTGCGGTAGGGAGCTTCGATAAAGCCATACTCGTTGATACGAGCGTAACCTGCAAGAGATGTGATAAGACCGATATTCTGTCCTTCGGGGGTTTCTATCGGGCACATTCTGCCGTAGTGAGTGTAGTGAACGTCGCGGACTTCGAATGTGGCGCGATCGCGGTTCAAACCGCCGGGACCGAGTGCCGACAGCTTGCGCTTGTGCGTAAGTTCAGCAATGGGGTTGGATTGGTCCATAAATTGCGAAAGCTGTGAAGAACCGAAGAATTCCTTGATTGCCGAGCTGACAGGGCGCACGTTGATGAGCGTTTGCGGCGTTGCCTTGCCCGGTTCCTGAATTGCCATGCGCTCGCGAATGACTCTTTCGAGGCGGGAGATACCGATGCGGAATTGATTTTGCAACAGCTCTCCTATGCTGCGCACGCGGCGATTGCCGAGGTGGTCGATGTCGTCGGCAGTGCCGATACCGTACTTCAAACCGAGGTTGTAGTTGACGGTGGCAATGATGTCGGCGTGCGTGATGTGCTTGCTTATAAGTTCATCGCGACGGCTGCGGATCAAAGCCGCAGTGTCCTCGAGAGAAAGTTCGGCGGACAGTATTTCGCGCAACACCGCGCTGTCTACCGCCTCGTACAGTCCCAACGCCTTGTAGTCGATATCGGCAAAACGAACGTCCTGCGTCATCGAATAGATGCGGGCGTCTACCGTGCGGTTGCCTATAATTTTGACGGACGGGCACTCTGTGGCAAGAACCAAAATGTTTGCCACGTTGGATTTGTACACATTGTAGCCGTTTTCGTAAGCAATGCGCGCAGCTTCCGAGCAAAGGACCTGTCCCTTTCTTTCTTCGTAGGTGGATTGCGGAAGCTCGGCAAGCACTCTGCCGCTGACGTCGATCGTTTCGTCGCCTATGGTCAGCGTGCCCTTTTCCGTCAAGACAACGCTTCCGAGACTGTGGCGGAACAACTGTTCATAGTCCTGTTCGCTCTGCGCGGTGGTTGCGTCGAACACTTGCGTGTAGGTCTTTTCCTCCGTGTACACGTCGTTGACGCCGCTATGCTGAATGTCAAACGCGTCCGCTTCCGTAAGCTTTGTGCCCGCTTCGATTGTGCGACGGCAGGGAATGGTGACCTGCTCGTCAAGATACTCGCCCGTGGTTTGCGACAGGAAATCCTTGCCCACCGCAACCTCGACGGTTTGTCCGTCGGAGCGGAGAATTTTTACGCTCTTTACAACGCCGCTTGCCGCAATCTGTTCCGCCTGTTCGCGGCTGAGGCAGGTATATTTGGCAAAAGTACGCAAGCCCACTTCTACCGGCTTGCCCAACGTCAGCCCCGCAATACGGGAAGAAAGAGCAAGTTTTTTGTTGAATTTGTAACGTCCGACGCGCGCAAGATCGTACCTGTGAGCGTCAAACAGCAAATCGTTCAACGTCTTTTGTACCGATTCGTCCGTGGGAATTTCGCCGGGGCGCAAACGACGGTAAATTTCAATAAGAGACTCCTGATCGGTCGCCGTGTCGTCCTTGGCAAAGGTCAAGGCAATCACGGGGTCGTACTCAAACAGCTTGGAAATATAGTTGCCGCTGCCGCCGATTTTGTTGATGCCGTCGTGAAGTATTCCGCGAAGCAACACGGTTATGGGAAGTTTGCGGTTGCGGTCGATGTGAACGTACAAAACGTTGGCATTGCTGTCGTGTTCGATTTCCAACCAAGCGCCACGGCTGGGCATTGCCGTTGTGTTGTAGATGGGCTTGCCGTTTTTGTCCTGTAAAATTTCACAGTACACGCCGGGCGAACGCACCAATTGCGACACAATGACGCGCTCTGCGCCGTTGATGATAAAGCTGCCCGTGTTGGTCATCAGCGGGAAATCGCCCATAAACACTTCCTGCACGACCGCTTCGCCCGTCCCCTTGTTTGTGAGACAAACCTTCAGTCTCAAAGGGGCTGCGTAGGTGGCGTCACGCAAACGACACTCTTCCTCCGAATACTTGGGGTTGGGGTCGATGTGATGCTCCAAAAAGTCCAAACGGAAATGTCCCGCAAAGTCCTCGATGGGAGAGAAATCTTCAAAAACTTCCCTTATGCCCTGTTCGATAAACATTCGGTAGCTGGACTTTTGCACCTCGATCAGGTTGGGCAAAGGCAAAACTTCCTTTGTCTTGGAAAACGACTTTCTTTCGTGGTTTCCGTATTTTACAATCTTGATGTCTTGCTGCATTGCAAAAACTCCTCAAAAAAATTTTTCAAAAAATTTGGCAAAAATTGTTGCAAACTCGCCCGCAATATGGTATTGTGAAAATACAAATTGGCGTGTTTCGGGGGCAAAAAACGCAAAAAAAGCGCAAAATTCCCCTTAAGGGCACATATACACAAAGTATATAATAGCACTTTGCGGGTCAATAGTCAAAACTATGTGACTAATAGTATCAAAAAATAAATAACAAAATATTTTTTCATTATTGAAAGCGGCTTTCGCCGCCTTTTTTGTTGTTTGGTCGGTGGCTCTAATGGCTTTGCCATAAAGCCAAAAAAAAGATCACCGCGAGGGTGATCCTTTTTGTAAATTGATTTGCGTCGAATTACTCGGGTTGTTTGACGTCCTTGAGTTTGGCAACGCTTGAAGGAATTTTTACCGATCCCTTGTAGCTGATCTTAACAACGGACTCTTGCGTTCCGCTGCCGCTTTCGCCCTTGTCCGACATGGATTGTTCAACATCGGTGCCGATATAGCTTATCTTTCCGTCGGCAAATTTCAAAGAGGTTGTTCTTTTGAGATAATAGTTGTAATCGGTGTCTTTTTCCTCTTGCTTGTCCTCGTGAACATATTTTCCGCCGTCAAGTTTGAAGTCTTCGTACTTAAACTGCAATACGCTCGATACCATTGCCATCATTGATGAAATTTGAGCGCGGAAAGCCGCCTTGGCTGCTTCTTCCGAAGAGTATTCTTTTCTTCCACCATATTCTTCAATGTGCCAGCCGGTTTTGCTAGTGTCGTCCTGCTCGCGAACATAGGAGATTATCTCCTTTCCGACCACTTCTATGTACTCTTCTTCCACAGTCGTTGTCTTTTCGGTGTAGTCACCGTTGTCGGATGTGCTTTTTTCCTTGCTTACGGCTTTGATTTTTGAATAAGCAGTAAGATTGTCGGCGTCTACAACGAGTTTGGCAGTTACTTTTTGGGTGCCCGTGCTATCGGTGTTGTAGTCATCTTCGTGCGATTCGCTCTTGGCGGTAGTTGTCGCCGTAATGGTAAGGCTACCTTCTTGGAGCGCTTTGGTAGTGTCTTCGATTGCTTTGTTCCAATCCTCTTCGGATTCGATCTTCTGCGTGGAGCATGCCGTCAAGGCAAACAATGCGCCCACTGCCAGCAAAACAATCAAAATAAGCGATACAAATTTTTTCATGTTTCTTTCCTCCTGTTTTTTGGTATTGACAATCTTGTCAACAATGTTAGTATACCCCCCCCCCGTCTCGATTTGTCAACATTTTTTACTAAAAATGTACTAAAAATGCACAGAGCAAGTTGCACTGTGCATTGTTGAAAAATGGGTTCTAAGAAATATGTTGGGGTGTAAAAACAATCGGAACATGGAAACCGACTTCTGTGTAAAACAGAATTTTCGCGTTTTCGCGCGGATACGGACGTTTTGCGTTCTTTCATTGCCTCATTGAGGCTTTACTTCCAACGTAAATTCGGAACCGACGCGGCGTATTGTCGCAAGGTAAACCGTGCCTTCTACGTCAATTTCAAAAGCGTTGTCACCCTTTTGCGTAAACGTTGCTTGCTGCAAAGACGTACCTATAGTGAAGGTCAGCACATACCTGACGTTGAACGTGCCTTTGTCGTTGGTGTAGAGGAAGCGCACCATGTAGTCTCCGCCTTGATTTGCTTCGGCGTAGTTATACTTGCCCTCTTCCGTCAGACCGCTGACAAATTGCTTGTCGTAGCTGACGGCAAACACGTAAGCGTTGTACGTGTAAACGCCCGTGGTCATGTTGAGCGTCTGATGCACAAGCACCGCTTTGCTGCCCCCTTCTATGGCAGATTGGAAAATGGTCGTTGTAACTCCGTTTTCGGGAATTGACAACCCAACGATGTCGTAGCGTTTGTTACCGACGTAGGAACGTCCGCTTTGCCACAACTGCGTTACCGTTACGCTCAAACCGTTGACGTCAAACGTCTTTTTTACCGTTACCGACGACAAAATCAACGTTTTCGGTTGGGCATTGTCAAGGAAGAACTCAAAGGAGTAAACAATTCCGTCCGTTCCCGTAAAATCGGCAATGAGCGGGTAGCCGTAATTGAAGTCGTTACCGCTGCCCATTTTCAGTTGACTGTACGTGCTTGTGCCGCCAAACGGTTGGTCGGCGGAGTCGGTGATGTAGTCGAAATTGTAAACAACAGTTCCTTCGCCCACCAAGAAAGGACCTATGGTGCGGGCATCCAAGGTGATACCGGAATTGCTGTTTGCGCTGTCAACGTACTCTCCGTGATACCCGCCGGGCGTTATCGTAAAGGTGTTGTTGCCGCCCTCGAAATGCAGCTGCACGGCGTACTCTTCCGTGGCGGAATCCATTTGTCCGCTGTTGTAACGCAAATTTACCGTCACCCCATCCACGCCGTAGCCGACATTGATTGTAAAGCCGTTGCTTTCGCCGTTGAACGTCGCTTGCGTGCCGAACACCGCCCCGTTTGGCGTAAATGTGAGGGTAAGTGGGACGGAAAACTCATCATCGGTAAAAGTGATTGCTCCGCCGTCGTAACGGTAGTAGGAAACATTGCCCAAATTGTAAACCTTGTCGCTCGGCAAAGCGAAAGTCCGCGCCTCGTCGCCGTTTACGGGGTAAGCCGTGATTGTTTCGCCGCTGACGACGTAGTAGTAATCAACACCGTCAACCGTCAGCAAAGCCTCTCCGAGAATGAAGGATGCAAGCTGTGCCGAATAGTAGGTTGCCACGTGTTCGGAGTGGTCCACAAAGGCGAACGTACCCTTTTCGTTGTCGTAGGCAAACAGGCGCGACAGTCCGCTTGAACCGAAGTAGCCGTAGCCTTCGGCGAACATCACCACATAGCCCTCGTACACTCTGCCGTAGCGATCGACGCAAGTGGCGTTGCCGAAGCCGTCCAAATCCAAACAGGACCAATCTTCGGGATTGCGATACAAGCGATCCTCGTTTTCATTGTAAGTGTAGTAAACGTAGGTAATCAGGTCCTCCCCCGTGGAGTCGTAACCCAAACGGAAAACAAGCCTGTTTAGCGGAGTGACAAACTCGTAGGAATCCGTTCGTTCGTTGTACAAATACGTGCCCTCCACCGAGCTGTTGTCCGTGCTGTCCCGCAGCGTTGCACCGCCCCTGCCGTTAAGAATAATCCTCTTGGTGGTAATCACTTTTTCGCCGTCGTAAAAAGCGTACTCGCCGTACGGCAACGTCAATTCGACAAGTCTGCCGCCCACTATTTCAAAATAGAAATGCGTTGAAGTAAGCACGTTGTTGCTTCCGACCCAAAAATGCACGTAATTACCTGCGGGATCGTTGATGAATGAGTGATCCGCCGTACCCGTGTTGAAGCGACCCACGTACATGTTGCCGCTATACTTCGTTCCGTTTGACGCAGTGTAGGTGGCAGGCTCTGCGGGGTAGCCTGCGCTTGTTATGCGACCTCCGCCGCTGACGGAGTAGTCGCCTGTGCGGTGGTCTATCTGTGATTGATAAAGGGGCAACAATTGCGTTTCCGACACCTGATGCACACCCAACAACACCCGTGACAGCACCGTGGAAATGTTGCCAAGCGACTGCAACGCGGGTTGAATGTCATATTCCAAGTACTCGGGACTCCAATTTTGCGTACGAGTGTACTTTGCCCTTTGCGGTTCGTACATTTCTCCGAACATGTCTACTTCGTAAAGCGTCACGTTGCCCAAGCCGTCAAACACCAAATAGCGGTCGAGACTGATAAGCGCGTTCGCGTCCATTTCGTAGAAGAACCCCGTATCGTCGGACTCGGTCACATTGACGACTTTGTTGCCGTCAATGGCAAATATGCAGGGATTGCCGTCGGTATCGACAAACAAAATTATGTCCCCTACAACAGCGGCAACCGTTCCGCGAATTTCTTCGTCGTTTTCTCCCGTGAACAGATAGTTACCGTAACCGTCGGAACGGAGATTGTCAAATTCTTCGGGAGATTGCTCCTGCTGAACAAAGTAGTTGCGACCGTCCTCCGTCACCTTTTTGTAGCGGAAATCCGCATACTCGGCAAGTTCCGCTCTTGTAAACTCGTCGATAAAGGAACTTAGCACAAAGTCAAATTCATCAGAGCCTTCGCCCGCCGAAGAGGATTGCCCCACTCCCACATAACGGTAAATTCCGTTGTCAAGCAACAACCCAAGGTACACGGCGTTGTTTACAAACAACAAACGTCCGCTGTACTCGTTTTGTTCGATGTCGCCGCTGTACATGATGTCCAGCCAATCTTGTTCGGTGATGCGCACAAAAGTCTCCTGCGCGCCGTTGACAATTCTGACGTACTCGCGATTTTGACCGTCAACAACAAACACATAGTAATCGATATAACCCAAGGAATAACCGTAACTTATAACGTCGCCCTTGTAGTAAGCCTGACCCATTGTGCGATCCAACACAAGGTCGTCGTCCACTGTAACGGCGTCGTGTTCTTGGGGATATACTTGCGTGATTATGTCTTCCTGCAAGTTGAAGTAAAACTCGTTGCCGTACTCTTCGCCCGTATCTTCGTTTACTTTTTCGTTGAAGATGTAGCTGCCGTCCTGAAGCCTGGTGACGGAGCTGATCAATTCGGCATACAAAATGTATACATTCTCGTGAGTGTTCGTTTCTGCGTAGTACGTCCACAGCTCCGCGTCGCCGTTTTCGAAAATATACAAAAATCCGATATTGAACCATGTTCCGAGCGTGTAGATACGATCGATGTCGAACCTGCCCACGTCGTAGTCTTGCCGAACATCGTCGGAGGAAATTACGCGGTCTATTTCAAAGTCGGAGTAGCTGTTGTCAAGACGGAAGTAGTAAATGTTTCCGTCCTCGCCCTTCATGCGAACCAGAATGTAATTGTCAAATTCGTCGCCGTCCTCGCCCTCATAGACGTAACGCCAAGTGAAAATTTCGTAGCTGCCGTCGATATCGCCATAAGTGCCTTTACCAAATCCGTCAAGGTACAGTTCGTCGGTTGTGCTTTCAAATTTGTCGAAGTAACTTCCGCGAGTGCCGTCGTCGCGAACAATTACGCCTTTGATTTCCAAATCGTCAAAACCCGTTACGGGCGGTATCTCCGCGTCGCGGTCTATGTAGAACACCAATTCAAACAAAATGCTCGTGGCGTCGCGCGTATAGGCAAGGAAATGTTGATTTTCTTCCTGCCACTCATAGTAGCCTTTAATTTCAAGTACGGGCACGCCTGCCATTTCGTACATGTAGTTGTCGAGGTTAAAACGATACGTCAAACCGCCCATCCCGTCCAAGCTTATCACACAACCGTTGGTCGTAACATAGTTGCCCACTTCGTCCAAGTGTTGACGACAAAACAGAACTTCGCCGTCACTTGTGCGTTCCAACAAGTTGAAAAGGAAGTTTTCCGTTTCCGACTCGAAACGGAAATAGCCTGTTTCCGTGTCTATCGAGTAGTAACCGTCAAACTGTTCGCCTTTATGAGTGTAAACGGTGCGACCATGCTGACCGATTGCCAACGTGTCGTCCGTTCCGTCCACGTCGTTGTAGCTCTTTTCCATCGCGTCGAAGTAGTAGAAAAAGTAGTTTCCGCTTATTCTGCCGTCCAAAATCGTGTCGCTTCCCAACGTAAAGGAGAACGCGCCCGTTACGGGGTTGTAGCTACCCGTTATGTCGCCATCCGAATGACTGCGCGTAAGGTACGCCACGTTCTCTTCGTCCACCGACAGGTACATTACGTCCCGACCGCCGAACATATCCACATACGCCTGCTGCCACACCGCAAACAAAGTGACGTTTCCGTCCAACACAAAGCTTTCGCCGAACTTTTTGTATACCTCGCCGTCGCTTGTTTGCGACCAACCGACAAGACGGTCGGGACGGGACAATGCAAACGCAAAATCGTCTATTTGAACGGTTTGTCCGTAGTAAAAGTAGACTTGTCTGATGCCGCTTCCCGAAACGCTTACACCGTTTAGCGGATTGGCGCGAAACTCTACGTAATGCTTTTGCCGCGCAATGTACGCGTTGAATTGCTCGCCCACGCCCAGCGAGTCGGTGGTAAGCTTGCTGCCCGTTGCGGAGGCGTCCAATTCAAAGTGTTGCGGCACATCGACGTACTCGCTGCAATCAAAAGGTTCGCCAAAGTAAGCCGTGCTTGTGATCGGCTGGGCGGAACTCTCGTGATATGCGCCGTTTGCGTCCATTTCGTACAGCTTGACGGTAAAGTGCGTTGTGTAACGCGCAATCAGCGTCATGCTGTAATTGATTGTGGAGTTTTCCGTGATCGGACTTTTTCCCAAATACCAACCAACAAACGTTACGCCATCAATGACTTGAGGCGTTTTGTCCTCGAGGAACTGCTTGAGTTTTGTTCCGCCCGTCAGGTTGTAGGTCGTATTTTCCAACGTTCCGCCGCCGTTTGCGTCAAGCGTCAGCGTAAAAAGGTTGGAAAGGTCCACTTCCGTCCACTTTGCGTAATATGTGGCGTCCTTGGCGGGCATTGTTTGGGGCAGAGTTTGCTTTTCTCCCGTGCCCTGCTCGTTGAGATACCAGCCCTCGAAAACAAAATTTGTTCGCTCGGGGTCGGCAGGTAAACGTTCGGAAATGTCCTCGCCTGCTTTTGCCTTGACGGAGGCAATCTGCTCGCCGTTGGAAACAAAGCGCAGCACCACCTCGTCGTTACACGCAACGGTCAACGTCAGTAGAGACGCCAACAGCGCGATTATACATATAAAAGTAATTTTTTTCATTAAATGCTCCTTTTTTGATTTTGCCGTTGCGAACAACGGTTTTTCCGAACGTCATTGCCTTTCAAAAGCAATGTTACCGTCAAATTGCTCTGTTTACTCGTAAAATTTCGTTGTTACGGCAAGGGGTTTGCCGCAAATAAAAGATTTGTCGGCAACGGCGTCGCTGTTCGGTTCTGCGCTTGCCGCAACGCCAAACTGCCGTTGCGCACTCTGCAAATCGCCGACTATGTTGACGTTTTCCTGTTGCGGAGTGCCGTTTTGCGTAAAAACGACATACCATTTTTCGTTGGGAGAGTAGTCACACATAATATTGCCGAATTCGATACCGCTCAATGTGATGGTGACATCCCAATAAACGTCATCGTAAATGGCGCGCGCGATGTAACTGCCGCTGTTGCTTTCCTGCCCGAAGTAGTAGACGGGCTTTCCGTCAATGGTCATTTGTCCGTTTTCGATGTGCAGAGTATGCACGGTTTGCGCGCTGTCCGTGTAGGTCCAATCTCCGTTGTAAGTTGCGGGCAGCTTGACGCTTTCGTTGGGAAGCTCCGCTCCTTGCGGAACATACAGCTCGTAAACCTCGTCCGTCAAATTGAGTACGAACAACAAATCGTAACCGCCGATAACGCCCAAACCGTAGTTTTTGCTACCAAAGGAAAATTCGTAGGCATATCTCTTTTTGTAGGCTTCGATGACGGGGTAAATTTCGCCGCAGTAAGAAAGTCTGCCGTCTTGATTCACCGTGATGGTTTTGTCGCCGCCTACAAGCGTCCAATTGCCAAAGTACTCGTCCCTGAGGAATGACTCTCCCACCCTGTTGTATATGGTGTTTTGACCTGCTCCGCCGGGCTGTGCAAAATTGATTGCGTCTGCGCCCTCGGTGTAGGTGAAAATCCAATAGGACATGTCGTACATGATGTGCAGTCGCACAGCGCTGTTTTCCGTTTCGGCATGCAACAAGTACATCTTTTTGCCGTCCAACGTTGCGCTGCCGTTGTTCACCTCAATGCGTCCCATGGTGTCGTTTTGCCAACGGGTGTCGTTTAGCTCCGACGGGAAAGGCTTGTCAACAATCTGCCCGTCCTTGGTGAACAGGAAGCGCAAGCTCGCGCTCATGTCTATATAAAACACGTCCTCGCCAAGCATACCAAAGTATGTTTTGAAGTTACCGTCCTTGTAGAAATAACCTTCTACCGTTTGAAAAACAGGAAAAGTTTTTTCTCCGACAACGTCGTTGTCGTACTTGAACTCCGTTTCGGTAATGGTCACTTTTCCGACGTGATTTCCAAGCGGATTGATTTGAGTCCAGCTTCCTTGAAATTGCTGCGGTATCGACGTCACGGCAGACTCGACTGCCTTGAACCTTGCCGACAAAATTATGTTTTGAGTAACGTTGATTGTCACGCTGTTTTTCGCGTCGAGTGTTGCCGACGCACCGTTGACTGTCAGAGAAACAAATTCGTAGTATTCGTTGGGGCGCACCGTTACCTTTACGCTTTCGTTAAGATTGTAACGTTCCTTTTGCGGCTCAAGCTCGATTTCTCCCTTGCCTTCGGCTATGGTAATGTCAATGGTAAAGGTTTGCAGGCGGAAAGTGACCGCAATTGTCGTGTTTTCGTAAACGGAAAATGTGTAGGTGTTGGTGGCAGAAAGGGGTTGAATCTCTTCGTTTACCGTGAATGTGTCAACCTCGTAACCCTCTTCGGGAGTGACGAAAACAGTTACCGTTGTGCCCGCCGCATAATTGGGTCCGTCCGGATCGAAAGAAAGGCTGCCGTGTTCGCCCACTTGCGAGGTGATCTCGTAGGTAGATGTATCCTTAGTCCACTGCGCCTCAAGCTCTTTGTTTTCCGACGGCATTGTGTAAGTTCCTTTTGCCCGCCATTTTTCCTCACCCCAACCCGCAAATTTCCAACCTTTCTCCGCAATTGGAGCGTCGGGCAAAGTGGTTTTGGCGTTTGCTGCAAGATTTTGGGACGGCGGCGTTTCCGCGTCCTCCGCGGCATGCTCTCCCAAGGCAAAACTCAACGTGTAAGTTTTGGGCGTGGGTTTCTTTTCAAACGTCGCGCCAATGGAAGTGTCCTGAGTGATTTCGAAGGTGTAGCTTCCGTTGGTAAGCTCCTGCTCAACACCGTTGACAACAAACGTTTTGACCGTATAGTTGGTGTTTGGCGTTACATTGACAACTACTTTCTCATCCGCGTCGTAGAGCTTGCCCTCTGCGGGCGCGCTTACCTCGACAGTGCCTTGTTCCCTATCATAAGACAAAACGGTGATGGAAAAACCTTCCTCACCGCATGCTACAACAACCAACAGAGTGCTTGTCAGCACGAGTGCAAGACATAAAAATGCGACAAAAAGCCTCTTTGCTTGTTTCATAACTATATTCCTCCCGGCTAACCTGTTACTATTTCCTTGCTGATCGAGGAACGCCTCGTAAAAATAGTAATATACAAATAGTTTAGCATAATTTTATGAATTTAGCAAAGTAATTGAAGCAAATATCACAAAAAAATGTTAAATAGCGCAAAAATGCATATAACCGAGCCTCGGTTTGACAAACAAGCTGCAATTTCCGCGCAACCACAAGTACAACGCAGCAGTGCAAAGCATTTATGGTGTTATCTTTTTGACGCCATAGAAGCGAGAGTTCCGAGACGTACGCGGAAACGGGCACCCAAACAAATCGAACTTGCGAGATTTGTTTGGGAAAAGGAACAGCCGAGCGACAACTAAACCGTCAACGCACCGCGTGGACGTGAGTGTCAAGCAAGAGCTGTGACGTGGGAGCGTACTTGACGTACGTGACCGCAGGGCAAACGTAAGCCTAACACAGCAGTGCGAAGCTTATATGGCGTCAAAAAAACGCAAAAAAAATCTTCGACATCAGTCGAAGATTTTTAATGGATGCGGCAAAACCTTACTCTCCCGGGCCGTGTCCAGCCAAGTACCATAGGCGTTTTGGG
>CANRHN010000034.1 GCA_947630425.1 uncultured Clostridia bacterium
AGGTTGATTTTGTTCTGTTTTTCCACCCCATATCGCGCAAATGCCTTTTTTTGCGAGGAAAAAGTCAAAAAAAAAAAGCACTCTGTGTTGAGAGTGCATTTTTGCTTTGTTGCTTTGGTTGAGTTGTAAAAACGATCTTTCAGTCGGAAAGTCCAAGCAGATAGTCTGCGGAAACGTCCAACGCGCGGCACAACTTTTCAAACGTTTCGAGGCTGGGCATTTTGGACGTGGTGTAGTACTGCGTTATCATCTCTTGTGAAACGCCGACCTTTTTTGCAAGCTCCACGGTAGTCATTCCCGATAGCTTGATTTCCTCTTTTAGTCTTTTTTTGAATGTTGATTGCATGATTTTATATTAACCATTAGTTAGATTTTTGAAAATCCTTATAACTAAAAGTTATACAAAAACATTGATATCTAACCAACAGTTAGTTTATAATCTGTTTATCGATGTCGGTGCGCGCTTTTGACCAATTTGTTCAAAAAACAAATATAATCGCGGTTTACCGATGGCTTATCATTTGTTTTTTTTGTACAAGGTGTTTTGTCGCTTGCTTAAAACATCGAAATGATTGACAAAAGGAGAAAACAATGAAAAATTTATCGGTACGCAAAACATTTGTAGTGTTGTTATTTGCGGTATTGGTTGTGTCGTTGATTTTGGCAGGCTGTCAAAATACTCCCGAACCGCAACCGACGCATAAGCACACTTTTTCGGACAAGTGGGAGAGTAACGCGTCCTACCATTGGCATGCAGCCACATGCGAACACGCTTCGGAAACTTCCGACAAGGCGCAGCACGTTTTTGACGCCAACGGAAAATGTACGGTATGTCAGTATCAAAAGAAGGTAGAAGATCCTACTCCAACCACATACACGGTCACGTTTGTAGCAGAGGGCAACACAGTTGAAACGGTAACTTACAATGCAGGCGCAACAAGTGTTGAAGAACCCGACGTTCCAAGCAAAAAAGGTTACAACGGTGAATGGGAAACTTACCAATTAAATGACAGTAACATTACCGTAAACGCTGTATACACAGTAATAGATTATACGATTACGTATAACAATGTTCAAGATGCAGGCAACGACAACCCGCAGGTATACACGGTGGAGTATCCCGACACAATTGTGCTTTCTTCTGCAATCAAATACGGCTATTTGTTTGTTGGTTGGTACAAAGACGAACAATGCAACGAGTCCGACAGGGTTACGGAAATCGATCCGTCCGAAGCACAAAACATTGTGTTGTGGGCAAAGTGGGAACAAGAGCCTCTTTATGTTGTAAGTGAGGACAGAACAACGCTTACATTCGGGCAATACCCTCAAAAAAAAGTATCTGATGAACAATTGACAGCCGCATTGACAAACAAAGTTGGTGGTTCTCCCGACAACAACAACGCTTGGCACGGTTACGGATACTATTCCGACGGCGAAGTAGCAGATTATGCTTGGTACACAGATGTAATGTACAACGGAAGCAAGTATCGCGGAGTATATTTCTCTCAATATCGTCCGCGTTCTTCCGACGGTCAGGTGAGTGGGAAAACCCAACAAGAAAGTAACAAATTTCAACTCAACACTGTTCATTGGTATCTGTATGAACCTATCACTTGGAATATTCTCAACGAAAGCAACGGAACAACTTTGATTGTAGCGAGTAAAATCTTGGATGCGCAAGAATGGAATCACATTGCCCCACCCTTCAATTCTTTTGTAGGACCATTCGAGCAGACATACGAAAACAGCTCTATCAGATCGTTTTTGAACGGCGCATTCTACAATACGGCATTTGACAACGCCTCGCAACAATTGATTCAAATCACAACAGTTGCCAATGGTCTTGATAGCACCAAACTTACCAGCGGGAAAAACCCGAATATATGCGCTGATACAAACGATCGTGTGTTTTTGTTGAGTTATCAGGAGATAAACACCTATCTTCAAGATGCGAACGCACGCAAGCTCAAAGCAAGTGCTTACGCCGTTAGTCAAGGAGCAAGTAGCAGCTCGGCGTATTGGTGGCTTAGATCTGTAACGTATACCGGTAACGTCTGCTCATACAACTCCAGCGGAACTTTTCAACAATACTTGATGTCTTATACAAGTGCGGGAATTGTGCCTGCATTAAACATAAAATTGCAATAATGGCAGTAAAAGCATAATAATTGATATTCAATGTATAAATCTTGCGCAGTCAAGCGGTCAAAATCGCTTGACTGCTTTGCTATCTTTTGGTAGAATGTACATTGGTGAAATATGGCTAACGTTACAGATGTGGTCGTGGGCAAACGGCAAATACTCAGAGAACTCAAGCGCGGAAACGTTGCGGAGATCCGCATTGCCGCCGACGCCGAAACGGAATATATTACCGAGCTTATCGAAACGGCAAAGAAAAACGGCGTCAGCTACCGTATTTGCTCCACGATGAACAAGCTTGCCGCCGAGTACGGCATCGAAGTGCCCAGCGGCGCGGTAGGTGTACTCAAAGCGTAAACGGGCAATACTTCACAAGTGGTTGCATAACACGTTGTTGCAAAATGCAACGGCGGCAGAATGTGCCTTTGCCACCAAGATGGGAGGCAACGCTCTACAAAAAGTAAGCGTAACAGGTCCATAGAGTTGTGCAACGGCTAACGAGATACAATTGCGGGCAAAACCGCTTGTATAAATGAGTTTTTCCAAACTCGACATTTCATCATTACAAGGAGGTAAACATGGCAACAATCAACCAATTGATCAGACAAGGCAGAAGAAGTGAAGCCGAAAAGAGCAAATCGCCCCTTCTCGACAGTTGTCCGCAAAAGCGCGGCGTTTGCTTGAACGTAACCACAACTTCGCCCAAAAAGCCCAACTCTGCTCTCCGCAAGATTGCGCGCGTCCGCCGCACCAACGGTGAGGAAGGTACGTGTTACATTCCCGGTGAAGGTCACAACCTTCAAGAGCATAGCGTCGTGCTGATTCGTGGCGGCAGAGTGCGTGACTTGCCCGGTATTCGTTACCACATCATTCGTGGAACGTTGGATACCGCAGGCGTAGCCAACCGCAAGCAAGCCCGTTCCAAGTACGGTGCCAAACGTCCCAAAGCCGGCAAGAAATAGGTTCGGGACACCAAACAGTTCAATTGGTGAAACGTCGAGGTTTTTGAAATTGAGACTTTCGCCGAGTAAGCAGTATGTCGGCGGCTTGTCCGCTGTGTGACAGAAGTTTCTCCGCACACAATGTGCGTCGAGTTGGCTGTATTTGGTAAAAAACAAAATTTCAAAAACATCAAAAAAGGAGGAAAACTTATGCCCAGAAGAAGTGGTGTTCCCAAAAGGGACGTATTGCCCGATCCCGTTTACGGCAGCAAGGTTGTAACAAAGGTTATCAACCAAGTGATGCTGGACGGCAAAAAGGGTACGGCTCAGGAAATTGTCTACGGTGCTTTTGACGAAATCAGAAACAAAACAGGACAAGATCCGATGGAAGTGTTCACAAAGGCAATCAACAACCTCATGCCCATGCTTGAGTGCAAAGCAAGGCGCGTAGGCGGCGCAAACTACCAAGTTCCCATGGAGGTGCGCCCCGAAAGACGTCAGACGCTTGCAATTCGTTGGTTGGTTCAATTTGCACGCAAGCGCAGCGAAAGAAACATGTATCAACGCCTTGCGGGAGAATTGTTGGACGCTTTTAACGAACAAGGCAACGCGTTCAAAAGAAAGGAAGAAATGCACCGCGCTGCGGAAGCAAACAAGGCGTTTGCGCATTTCAGATGGTAATCTAAAAACAAAGCAGGTAAGTAAATGGCAAGAATCTATCCCCTGCAAAACGTGCGCAACATAGGCATTATGGCGCACATAGACGCGGGTAAAACAACAACAAGCGAAAGAATACTGTTCTTTAGCGGAAAGACGCGCAAGCTCGGCGAGGTACACGAGGGCACGGCGGTAATGGACAGCATGGCACAGGAGCAGGAACGCGGCATAACGATCGCTTCCGCCGCAACCACCGTGCATTGGCTCAATCACTACGACAACGTAGACTACCGCATAAACCTTATAGACACGCCGGGTCACGTGGACTTTACCGTAGAAGTGGAAAGATCTTTGCGCGTGCTTGACGGCGCGGTGGCGGTGTTTTGCGCAAAGGGCGGCGTTGAACCGCAAAGCGAAACGGTGTGGCACCAAGCCAGCAAGTACAATGTTCCGCGCATTGCTTTCGTCAACAAAATGGACATAAACGGCGCAAATTTTTACAACGTTGTAGACATGATGCGCACTCGTTTGAAAGCAAACGCACTGCCTATTCAATTACCCATCGGCAAGGAAGAAAGCTTCCGCGGCTTGGTAGACATCATCACCCGTCGCGCTTACATCTACAATGACCCCAAGGGCTTGGAGATAGAGGAAACGGACGTTCCTGCCGACATGACGGAGGAAGTGGAACGGGCGCGTGCGGAGCTTGTGGAGTTTGTTGCGGGTACTGACGACAAATTGATGGAAAAGTTTTTTGCCGAGGGCGACCTTTCCGTTGACGAAATCAAAAAAGGCTTGCGCGACGCCGTTATCAAATTGCAGGTAAACCCCGTGCTTTGCGGCACAGCCTACAAAAACAAAGGTATTCAAAAACTGCTTGACGCAGTGTGCGACTACCTGCCAAGTCCCGTGGATATCGACCACGTGGTGGGTTTTGACGTAGATGACGAAAGCAAAAAAATCGTTCGCAAAACGGACGACGACGAACCGTTCTGCGGTTTGGCTTTCAAAATCGTCGCCGATCCGTTTGTCGGCAAGCTGGCGTACTGCCGTGTTTACAGCGGAACGCTAAAAGCCGGTAGTTACGTATACAACGCAACCAAGGGCAAGCGCGAGCGTATCACCAAGGTGTTGCAAATGCACGCTGCGGAACGTCAGGAGATCGAGGAAACTTACGCAGGCGAAATCGTTGCGTTGGTGGGCTTGAAAGAAACCACCACGGGCGACACGTTGTGCGACGAAAAGCACCCAATTGTGCTGGATAGCATGGTGTTCCCCGAGCCCGTCATAAAGGTGGCAATCGAGCCGAAAACCAAAGCCGGTCAGGAAAAGATGACCTTGGCGTTGGTAAAGCTGGCGGAAGAAGACCCCACCTTCAAAACCTACACGGACAAGGAAACGGGACAGACCATCATTGCAGGCATGGGAGAGCTGCACCTTGAAATTATCGTAGACAGACTGTTGAGAGAGTTCAAGGTAGAAGCAAACGTCGGTCAACCGCAGGTAAGCTACCGCGAGACCATTCGCAAAACCGTCGAGGCGGAAGGCAAGTACGTTCGTCAAAGCGGCGGCAAGGGTCAGTACGGTCATTGCAAAATACGTCTCGAACCGCAAGAACCCGGCAAGGGCTATGAATTTGTGGACGCAACGGTTGGCGGAAGCATTCCCAAAGAGTACATTCAGCCCGTCAACAACGGTATCATCGAGGCTTCCAAAACAGGACCGCTTGCAGGCTACGAGGTGGTGGACTTCAAAGCAACGGTGTTTGACGGCAGCTTCCACCCCGTAGACAGTTCGGAAATGGCGTTCAAAATCGCAGGCAGTCTGGCTTTCAAAAACGCCGCGGCAATTGCCGACCCCGTTCTGTTAGAGCCGATGATGAAGGTGGAAATCACCATGCCCGAGGAATACCTCGGAGACGTGATGGGCAACGTGTCTGCTCGCCGCGGAAACATCAGCGGTATCGAATTGCGCAACGGAGTGCAGGTGGTAAACGCCTTGATACCCTTGGCGGAGATGTTCGGCTATGCAACGGATTTGAGAAGCCGCACGCAAGGCAGAGGCAACTACACCATGCAATTTGACCATTTTGCAGAAGTTCCGAAGGCAATTAAGGAAAAAATTACCAAAAATGCCCAATAAAACATGTTTTTGGTTCAAAAACTTTCACAAAAAGTATAGACCTGAACAAAAAAATATTGTATAATTACTTTTAGCGATGTAAAAACATTGCACCAAACAACAAGAAAATAAAAATTTTGTCATCATCAAAAATCAGGAGGAAAAAACAACAATGGCAAAAGCTAAATTTGACAGAAGCAAACCGCACGTCAACATCGGCACAATCGGTCACGTAGACCACGGCAAGACCACCTTGACAGCAGCCATCACCATGGTTATGGCAATGCAAGGCAAAGCAGAAGTCATGAAATATGACGAAATCGACAAAGCGCCCGAGGAAAAAGCTCGTGGTATAACAATCAACACCGCTCACGTCGAGTACCAAACAGACAAGCGTCACTATGCTCACGTTGACTGCCCCGGCCACGCCGACTACGTCAAGAACATGATCACCGGTGCCGCACAAATGGACGGCGCAATCTTGGTTGTTGCAGCTTCCGACGGACCTATGCCCCAAACTCGCGAGCATATCTTGCTTGCCCGTCAGGTTGGCGTTCCCTATATCGTAGTGTTCCTCAACAAGACAGACCTTGTTGACGACGAAGAACTTCTCGAACTCGTCGAAATGGAAGTAAGAGAGCTTCTTACCAAGTACGAATTCCCCGGCGACGAAATTCCCGTCATTCGCGGTTCCGCAAAGGCCGCTATGGACGCTGCCGTTGCAGGCAACACAAACCTCAACGACCCCGTATTCAAGCCCATACTTGATTTGATGGACGCTGTTGACAACTACATTCCCACTCCGCAACGCGACACCGACAAGCCCTTCTTGATGCCTGTCGAGGACGTGTTCACCATCACCGGCCGCGGCACCGTGGCAACGGGCAGAGTGGAACGCGGAAGCGTAAAGCCCTCCGATCCTGTCGAAATCGTTGGCTTGAAGGACGAAATCAAAACATCCGTCGTTACAGGCGTGGAAATGTTCCGCAAGCTGCTTGACGTAGCTTATGCAGGAGACAACGTTGGTCTGCTTCTTCGCGGTATTGATCGTAAAGAGGTTGAGCGCGGACAAGTTATCGCCAAACCCAAGAGCGTTACCCCTCACATGGTGTTTGAAGGACAAGTTTACGTTCTCACCAAAGAGGAAGGCGGACGTCACAGCCCCTTCTTCAAGGGTTATCGTCCTCAGTTCTATTTCCGTACCACTGACGTTACCGGCTCAATCGAGCTTGACCCCGGTGTGGAAATGGTAATGCCCGGCGACCACACTCACATCAAGGTTGACCTCATCACCCCCATCGCTATGGAAGAAGGTCTCCGTTTCGCAATCCGTGAAGGCGGTCACACCGTAGGCTCCGGCGTCGTTTCCAAGATTATTTCCTAATCGAAACGAACACAAATTTGCAACAAAAATCTCGGACAGGTTTTGTCCGAGATTTTTTGCTTCAAGCCCGTTTTTCAGTAGCGGTAGTGGTCTACTAACGAATTTAGCAATTCGTAAGGTTTGCGAAAGGCAATTAGGGGTACGTTTAACAGTTGCGAAACGTATTTCAAAGAGGGTTGGCGTGTTTTAGACAAATTTTTTGGGCGAACAATGTGTTTGTAATTTTACAAAAGTACCGTCAATCGATGTCGGCAAAAAAATCGTCAAACGTGATGTCGAAGCGGCGCACCAACGCAACAATGTAGCCCGCTTTTGGCTCGTTGATGTCACGCTCCCAGTAGTCCACCGCCTTTTGGCTGACCCCGATTTCTTTGGCAAGTTGCATTTGTGACATATTACGCTCCAAACGGAGTTCTTTTATTTTTTGTCCTATGGTCATAAAAACATTTTAGAAGAATTCTTCTGAAAAATCTTGACAAAGAAGAAAACTTCTTGTAATATTATATTGCTTCGGTAATGTCGCGCGCACTTTGGGCATTGCCGAAGCAGGGCACGAACAGCGGTTCGTGCTTTTTTTGAAAGCAAGCGGTGCGCAGGCAATAGAACACAATCGCATTTGATTGATTGCTCGAAGGGAATAGTGTCGGAGTGTGAAGGAATTGTTTTCGTTGTAAATTTTTTTAACCGCAACATTTGCGGCTGTGGGCGCACCGCAAACACAGAACCGACAAAGTGATTGAATTTGCGAGTGAACAACCGAAAAACGTCGGCGTACTTTGTGCCGCAATTTTGCCAAAATAGCTTATATGGGTTGCAAAAAATCACTTTTTTTGTTAAGATGTATATATTATAGTCGGAGAAAATCGGTTTGATCGGAATTTTGTGGAGTAAAATAAAGGAAGCGCTTGTGTCGGTACTGCCCGTGGTGGCTATCGTACTGATTTTGTGCGCAACTCCGCTGGTACATCTTACCTCCGAGGAAATCGTAATATTTGTTGTTTGCGCCCTTTTGCTTATTTTAGGTATAGGCTTGTTCAATGTGGGCGCGGATCTTGCAATGTCTCCGATGGGAGAGTACATCGGCAGCGGTCTTACCAAAACCAAAAAGCTGTCCGTGTTGCTTGTCGTCAGCTTTTTGATGGGCGTTCTCATCACCGTTGCCGAACCGGATCTGTCCGTGTTGGCGGGACAAATATCTCAAAAAGTAAACCCCACCGTGCTCATTGTTTCCATTGGAGTGGGGGTCGGTTTGTTTTTGCTGTTGGGCGTTCTGAAAATTCTTTTCAAAAAGTCCATTTCCGCCATGTTGATTTTCTTTTACATGGTGATGTTTGCTCTCATTGCGTTGCTTGTCGTCAACGAAAGCGGCGATTTTCTTGCGCTTGGGCTGGATTCGGGCGGCGTCACCACGGGACCGATCACCGCGCCGTTTATCATTGCGGTGGGCGTCGGCATTGCGGGCACGATTGGCGGACGTAATTCCGGCGAAAACTCCTTCGGCTTGCTCGCGCTTTGCTCTATTGGTCCAATTCTTACCGTAATGATTCTGGGGCTTACAAGCAGCGGCGGCGTTGACTATCGAATATCTCCCGAAACTTACGCGACAGGGGAAAACGTTTTCAAAGACTTTTTCCTTGAAATGTGGAAAGTGAGTCTGGAAGTGGGGCTTGCGCTGCTTTTGATATGCGCGGCATTTGCCGTGCTGCAATTGGTGTATCTCAAATTGCCCGCGCTTCGCATAAAACGCATTGCAGTGGGAATTGCCTACACGTTTGTAGGCTTGGTGGTGTTTTTGACGGCGGTATCGGTGGGCTTTTTGCCAATCGGCTTCAAGCTGGGCACTCAAATTGCCGAAAAGCCTTGGGTTCTCGTTCTTATTGGGTTTGTACTCGGTATGTTGGTGGTGCTTGCCGAACCGGCGGTGCATGTGCTCAACAAGCAGGTGGAGGAAGTCACCAACCGCGCGATCACAAGGAAATCCATGATGGTCGCGCTGTCTATCGGCGTGGGAATTTCCATCGGACTGTCTATGTTGCGCGTGTGGTTGGATTTTTCCATACTCTATTACGTAATCCCCGGTTATATCATTTCTTTGGGATTGAGCTTTTTTGTGCCCTCCATTTACACTGCAATTGCATTCGACAGCGGCGGCGTTGCCTCGGGACCGCTCACGTCAACATTCATTTTGCCCTTTGCAATCGGCGCGTGCCTTGTTTGTCAGGGTGAAAACAAAATTCTCGTTGACGCTTTCGGTATTGTGGCAATGGTGGCAATGACTCCCCTCATAACGATACAGCTTCTCGGGTTCCGAGCGGTGGTTGCGCGCAGAGTTCGCAACAAAATTGCACAGCGGCGTATCATTACCGCCGACGACGACCAAATCATCGATTTTCAATAGGTAACCATGGTAAACAACAAAAACAAAACACCCGCAAAAAAAGCAGAGTCCGCCGCACCCAAGAGCAAAAAGCGTCAAGCGACCAAGCCCGCTCACAAAAAATCCCTTGCGCCATACAAGCTGATGTTGCTTGTCACCGTCATTCCGCGCAGTAAAGCGGATTTTTACCTTGATTTGCTGCAAAGTTTCGAGGTGAACATGCAGCTTGAGGTCTCGTCCTTCGGCACGGCGACAAAGGCGTTCGGCTATCTGGACGCGGACAGGGAAAAACAAACGCTTTTTTCCGTTATTCGCGAGGATAACGTGGAAAACGCGCTTGCCGCGCTCGATGAAAAATTTTCCACGTTGCGCGGCGGCAAAGGCATTGCCTTTACCATTCCCTTCAACAGCATGGTGGGTGTTGCCGCATATCAATTTTTAAGTAACAAACAGTAGGTGAAACATGGCAAAAACAAATTACGAAGTGGTGTTTTGTGTTGTAAACAACGGCTTTTCCGAATCCGTCATGGCGTCGGCGCGCGCAGCCGGAGCCAAAGGCGGCACTGTGCTGACTGCAACGGGCACGGCAAATCCCAAGTCGGAAAAATTTTTCGGCATAACGGTGTTTCCCAACAAGGAAATTGTCATGATCCTTGTGGATAGCACCATCAAAGAGGGCGTGTTGCACAATCTTTACAGGGACGTGGGGTTAAAAACCGCAGGGCAGGGCATTGCGTTTACCTTGCCCGTCAGCGACGTGGTGGGATTGACTCCCATTGACGAACAGTCCGCGCCTCAAGCGGAGCAACCGCAACAATCCGCGGAAGAAAGCGCGGAACAACCCTCCGAACCTACCGAAGAAACAAACGGTTAAAAAACAATTGCTTTTGCAGCGGCGACCTTGCTCGCCGTTTTTGTTTTGTTTTTTGCTTGCGAACAACCGAGCGGTAAAGCAAAATTTGACGAATTTTGCATTCCGTTACTTTGTGTTGTAACAAACAGTAGAAAAAATATGCAAAATTTGCAGTATGCAAGCAGTATAGAGTTATTTTGTTGACAAATATAAATTATTTTTATACAATATAAATTGAAAAATTATAATCCCAATTATGCCCTTGTGCGGCGTGTGCCGCAACATTGGTAAAAAGGAGTTAGCCTGATGAAAAATTTTAAGCGTTTACTTGTTTTAGCCTTGGTCGTCTGCTTTGCGCTGGGCGTGATGCTTTTTGCCGCATGCGACAACAAGGTGATCGTAAAGCTGGACGTTGGCACGGTAGGCACGCTCTCGTCAACATCTGTTGAGGCAAAAGCGGGCGACAAGCTGACGGACGTCGTAAAAAACATCACGCCGCAAACGGAACAAGGCATCACATTTGCAGGTTGGTTTTTGGGTGACAAACAAATCACCGACAACGACGTTGTACCCAAAGGGGGCGTAACGTTGGTTGCCAAGTACGACGCAGCCTACACTGTCAAGGTGTACTATAGAGACGCAGTGGGAAGTTTCGGCAGTGAACCTACGGAAACAACAACGGGCGCGGCACGTTTCGGCGAAGCGTTTGAAGTGGACGTCGGCGAATTTTACGGTACGCTGAACCAAACTCAACCCAACCGTCTTTCTACCGACGCGCTTGGCAAAAACGAAGTGTTTTCCGTGTACATGGACGTTACCTACTTTCGCGTAAAATACAACATCAACCGCAGCGGATTGACGGCAACCTTGCCTGAAGATCTTTTCATTGTGGGCAGCTCTCCCAAGCTTGCCGACGGCAACGATTTCGGTTTGCCTGCCAACGTGCGCTTTGTAGGTTGGTCTGAATCGTCCACGGGCGAAGTGAAGTACCGCGCGGGCGATATCTTCGATACGACGGACAGGCAGGGCGCAACCACGCTGTACGCTCAATGGGACGACAACGCGTTGACGGATTTCTTCGGCGGAAGCGACTACTTGTTTGCCGTAGAAAAGGAAAATGCCGTGTACCTTCACCGTCAGGGTCTCGACGAAAGGAAGGGCAGCTACAACTCCGAAACGGGCGTTTTTGCCTTTGAGGAAGAGGGCAACGTCAAGCTTGAAGGTAAGGTGTCGGGTGAAAATTACTACTACTTCGAAGATTTGACGGGACAAACTGCCGTAAGCGGCACGGGTAACGGCGATACCATAACCTTCAACGGAAGCAACTCCGTCACATACAAAAGCGGCGCTGTTTCGACAGAAGGCACTTACGATATCGATCCGACAACGGGCGAATACATTTTCACCGCGGACGGACTGACCTTTGTTTTTGCCGTAAACACGCAAACCTCAAGCAGCGGCGTCACGTTGGTGTTCAACCGCGCTAACAGTCAGGAAAAAGGTTTTTACTTGGACGAAACGGGTAAAACCGCCATTTACCTCGACGGAATGATAGACGAAAACGGCATTGGCGGGGCAATGTTGTACAGAGTGACGGACGGCAAGTTGGTTGCTGCAATGCGCATTTTCTACTATGAGTGGGAAGACAACGTTATTGTAAACGACGGCAGCGTCAAAGATTTCTACCTGTTCGATGAAACAACTTACGTTGCTTGCACGTCCTCCGGCGAAAAAATGTTTTTGTTCCGCATTGCAGACGAGGAGCGAGACAGTGTTGATGGCGTGGAAATTCGCGGAACTTACACTCCGTCCGACGGACTTGACGGTCACTATTTCGGCGACGCTTTGGACGAAGAACCGGATTTGTTGTTGGACGGATTTGGCAAAGTAAAGCAAAAGAAAGGCGACGACTACGTTGAAGGCACATACCAAATAGAAACCAACACGCTCAAGGTGTTGGAAAACGATGAGTTCATCGAATGGACTGACGAATGGGTGAAAATTACCGTTGACGGCGAAACGGTTTACCAACGGCTGTATGTGAGCATATTGCCGTTCCACGGCGTTGTGGATCGTCCCGTGATGAGGGAGTGGGCGCATCTTGCCGACAAGATCTACGTGGGTGCGGAAAAGCATGACAAGGTCTACCTGTACGACAGCACCATAAACGGCGCATACGTAATGCTGCAGGTAGTCAGCGAGCAAGACGGCACTTACTATGTTTCGGTAGATCGCGGTGTGGTCTCCGTAGAAAACGAAGAACAGAAGTTGTACCGTTTTACCACCAATCTTTACAGTGACGGAACAAGCTGGTTGTTCAAGTACGATCAAAGCGGCAAAATTGAAACCACCGTGGAGCTTTCTCAGGTGTTCGAGAGCGAGGACGGCAAGCTTGCAATGGATGAGTGGGGCACACTCACTTACAATGGAGTAAGTTACCCATTCGGTTCGTGGGCGAGAGACCTTATTTTCGACTACACAGACAAATTTGCGTTGGAGTTTTTCTACAAACTCGAAGGGGAAAAGCACAGTGAGATAGTCTCTATGCGTTTGGACTACACAAGTCAAACGGATTCCGAGGGAACGACCACTATCGTAACAAAACGCACACCTCTTGACGAGAGCAAGCTGGTCGATTTGGTGTGGAACCAATTTTACGGACAGGAAGGTTACTACGACATACTGTACTTTGTGGACGAAAATCACGCGTTGATAGGCTTCCCCACTATGTCCGGCTCGTACGTGTTTGTTGTTGAGGGAACAATCGGCGCAGGTCGCACTGATGGCGAATTCCGTTTCCAAGCCGATCCCGACAATTTTGACGAGTACAACAAGTTCTTGAACGACGAAAATCTTACTCAAACATACATGGATTTTTACTTCAAGTATGTTCAGGACGTGGAAGGCAAGTATGCTATCAAGTATGTGTACAAAGATGAGTACACGTCGCAAAAAGGCGAACAGTTCAGAGTGGACGGTTACGGCAATGCGGTCTTTGTAGATGAAAACAAAACCGAAAAACAGGGAACTTACGAAGCAATTGACAGCTTCGGCAAGTATTTGTACGAGTTCGTTTCCGGAAGCGAAACGCACCGCATATCTGTAATTTACGACGAGAATGGCAAACAGGTAGACTTTTTGGTAGATCCGTCGGGAACGGGAATATACTATTTGATATATGATGACGGTTATCTCTATCGCGACTCCTATGTGATTCTGTTGGGTAACGCCACCAAAACAACCCCCGGTACAGCAATATACGGCAATTACTTAGGCACATATATTGGGACGGGAGAAGAAGTATATTACCTTGGAGAAGATGGTTGGACCGAGTACCAATTGGTAATGCAGGTTAAAGACGATGAAGGTAATCCTGCCGAGGATATTGTTTGCATAATAACCAAAGATGATTTCCAAATCGATCCGTCGGGCGAAACAGCAGATGTATTCTTTAGACAGATGACCCCGCAAGCCGGCATAGATTTTGAGATAGACGACTATGCCGAAGGCGTGATACAGGGCGACGGTTACAGCGAGACTTACCTGACCTTTGACGGCGACACTTACTATCTGGGCACTGTCGGAATCGGTAACATCAGCGATCGCTCACCTTTGGCAAGCGATTACGGTTGGAGAGACGATTTCCAAAACGGCGCGCAGGTAATTTTCAAAGCCGACTACAGAGTAAACATGCAAGAGGGCACTCAAGGTATGTATTCTCGAGACTTCTTGTTCGACGTGCTTCCGAACGGCAAGCTGTCCCTTCGCGACAACCTCAATGCCACCTACGCTTTGTACAGCAACGGCAACATCACTTCGCAAAGACTGTACCTCGACGGTCACGGTCATGCAGAGTTTTATGACGCAAACGGCAACCTTACCGACGAAGGCAATTATCAATGGATGAACACGTTGGAAAGCATGCTGTTTACAAGCACCCGTGAGGGCGGCGCAACCTTCAACGTCAAATTTGCGCAAATGAGCTTCTCCGACGAGCTGTGGTACGTCTACTTTGTGGTGGATGAGGAACAGGTCTTTGTGGGAGACGATTGGTCGGTATTGTTGCTGGGCGACATACGCGAAAGCGACAACGGCGGCATATACAACGGCTACTACGTTGACCGAATGGGTTATAGCTACGAGGGCTTTTACAGCTTCTTGGCGGAGGACGTGGTGCGCTTCGAGTTTTCCAACGGCGGAATTGCCTTCTACGACGTTGCCAACGGCAAATTCTTTGTCAACAACGAGCAGTTTATCGTAAGAGATCACGCTTTGTTGGGATACCAAGGAGACGTTATTACCGACTTGATTATACCCGACGAAGTCACAAGGATTGCTTCGGGCGCGTTCAGCACGGTGTGGAGCTTGGGCGGACCAAACTACATCTTCGATTTGAACAACGTGGAAATTATCGATGATTACGCTTTCTTTGGCGTACACGAACTGAACGTTGTTTCCATCGAATCGGAAAAAGTCACCCGCGTGGGCGCTTATGCGTTTTACATGCCCTTCCCGTTGAGTACTTCTTCCTCGCAGGATTGGCCCTTCTCTTGGCTCAGGGACGTAAGTTTCCCCAACGCGACCTACATCGGCGACTACGCTTTCAACGCCAACAACCAGATGTGTCTCGGCATTACCAGACTCAACAAGGTAACTCACATCGGCGCATACGCGTTTTCGCACAATGCGCGGCTAAGCCACGAAAAGATGGTTCTTGACCTTACGGGCGCGGACGTTGCCGCAATCAAAATGGACCGCAACGCTTTCCTGCCCGGACCCAACACGGACATTTGGGAACAGGAGGGTTGGCCCGTGACTATTTGGGTGCAAAACGAGGCTGCAAAGGCAATTGCCGAGCAAAATTGGTTCGAGGAAATTGCCAAATGCGTTGAGGTAAGGAGCAGCAGCATGGAAGGCGTGGGCTACTTTGACTTTGCTTCGCGCAGTTACCTGCGTTTTGGCGGCATTGAGGAAGGCGTCGGCGTTGTTGAGTACTACGAGTTGGTCGGCGACAACTATCAGATGACGGAAAGTTTTGCAACCTACGCGTTTGAAAATGGCAATGTCAAACTGACCGCGGGTAACACCGTTTTGACCTTCGACAAGGGCGCAAAGACCATAAAATTGGGCAACAAAACGTTCTACAGAACAGACTCGCTGGCGATATTCAACGTGACGGAAGAAAACGGCACAAAAGCGGAATTCCGCTTTAACTTCAGCGTGGAAACGGAGCAGGAAAGCGTCGGCTACACGTTGAGAATTGACATCGGAAGCGCCAACTACAACGGTATCACCGTGGAAAACGCCAACATGGACAGCACGGATTACGCTTGCTCTTTCCGCTACACGGCGGGAGAGACGGTATACAACATCACTGTCAGCTTTGCCGATTGGACTGCAAAATCCACCCCTTACGGCATCACGGTAGAGGACGCAAACGGCGAATATCGCGCCAAGTTGGAAAATCCGATAACATACGGCTATCAGTACCTGTCATTGGAGCAAAGGCTTTCGGGCGAAAGTTATGTGACACTGTTTGAGGACGTTCGTCGTAACGACGTCAATTTGTGGATCGCGCATGTGGTGACAGGCAATTTGATGGTGATCTACACCGTCAGGTACGATCCGAATGCCAATAGCATAGCAGTCGAAACGGAAATGTACAACGTAGTCACCCTGACAACGGAGGACAACCTGTATCGTGTGATGTTCAGCTACGAAGAAGCCGATCGTATGAGCGGTATCGTTTCCTTTGCGCAATGGGACGAGGAAGAAGAAAAGTTTAACTACATCTACAACAGCAGTGATATGAACTCCGGCGTGAGAATCAAGCAAGATTCGCCCAACAACTTTACCGTGACGAGCAGTGCAAACGGCGAGAGGTCTTGGAAAATTGCCTACGAGCCTCAGGTAGGAGGCACGGCAAGGCTTGTTGTAGAGGAGCTTGAACAATATACTGTTGTACGTAACGTCGCAAGCGAACACGTAGACGACAACGAAACGGGCGTACACGAAAACTACTACGTCTTTGCGTTGCTTGTCAATTCCAAAGGAGACGTGGTGGGCATTGATGAATTTGCTTACAATACCTACGGCAGAAACGGTTACAGCGGCGGCATTTATATCATGGTAAACAACGAAGAAAACCGTGGCGATGGCGTGTTTGTGTTTACCAACAACGGACAAACCTACACGGTAACGATACAAAAGATTACTGCCGAGGACGGCACTGTCAGTTACAAAGTGAACGTTTCCGTAGAGCCTGCAGAGTAGCTCTATGGCAGAGCCATTAGAGCCACCGACCAAACGCGAGGCGGTCGGATGGACTTGACACTCCTCAAAAAGGAGATAAAAACTCTTTATAAAATTTTTAATAAAAAGGCGCAGACACCTCTATGCTTGGTGTCTGCGCCATCGTGACCCTACGGGCGCGTTGCGCCGCCTCGGTCGGACTACTAAGGAAGCC
>CANRHN010000035.1 GCA_947630425.1 uncultured Clostridia bacterium
AAATAACGTAGCGCGCCGCAACAAATGTTGCTTCGCTTACCTCGCTTCGCTCGGACAAGTCCTGTCATCCGCACCATGGCGGCAACTGCGCCTTTAGTTGCAACGGAAAGGGAATCGTCAAGCGTTTCCCTTTTCCATTGCTGCCTTATGCTTGCTTTCAATTTTGTTCACCTTGAAACACTTTGTGCAATATTTGTCCTAAAAGCATTATAAAGCGAAAAAATAGTTCGATTGTTCAGCTAAAAATTTCAAAATTGCCTTAATTTTTTCAGATATAACATAATTTTTACGCTATTATTTCCTTAGTCATTCTAAGGAGGAAAAAATATGAATGAAAACATCAATATAACCGAATTTGTTACACATTGCAAAATCGCAAAAAATTTGAGCGACAAAACCATTTGCGCGTACAGGCAGGATCTGACGGCGTACGAAAACTACATTGCGCAGCATGGCGGCACAGTGATGACCTACGTCAGCTTTTTGCTGGAAACAAATCACAAGGTCAGCACCATCAAGCGACATTTGGCAACGCTGAAACAGTACTTTAAGTACCTTTACCGCAACGACAGACCATCCAATCCCATGCTGCAGTACGAATTTCATTTGAAGTCGGAAAAGCTTTTGCCGCGCACCATCACCGTTCGCGAAGTAAAAAAACTGCTGCTGACATTGTACAAACAGCGCGAAAAAGCAACAACACCGTTTGCGCATTTTCAGATTACGCGCGATTTGGCTCTCATCGACCTGCTATGCTCCACCGGAATGAGAATAGGCGAGGCGGCGGCAATGATGCTTGAGGACGTTGATTTGCGCAGTAAAATCGTGCTTATTCACGGCAAGGGCAAAAAGGAACGGCTGATTTACCTTTCCTGCGCGGAAACGGTCGCCAACATAAAAAATTGGCTTGTCCTGCGCGCAAGCCTGCACCCCAACCACGACTACGTGTTTGTCAATCGCAAAAAAGAACCCATCTCCATACACGGCATAGAGGACGTGTTTGACAAGTACAAGCGGCTTGCGGACATAAACGCCAACGCCACTCCCCACTACTTGCGACACACCTTTGCCACCAATTTGCTTGCCAACGGGTCGGATCTTAGGAGCGTGCAGGAGATACTTGGGCACAGCAACGTGTCAATAACGGAACGCTACACCGAGGTGACAACCACGCGAAAAATAAAGGTTCTCAAAAAATTCAACTTCCGAAACAATTTGCTGGAATAGAGCTTTTCCCGAAAAAATGCACCCCAAAAATGCGAGATGGGGTGCGAAAAATCTCATAAATCGTTTCAATAAGTGACGGCGCACTTGACAACGGTTGCGCCGTTCTTTTTTACGGAAAGAACGTCGCGCTCCGGCTCGGCGCGCTTGTGTACGGTAAGCGCGTCCCCCTCGTAGGACTGCGCAACATAGCACACTTCTATCTCCTTTACGGACATGTGCTGCAATTCTTCCGCGGTGTAGGTGTTGAACAAAAAGCGCAAGTACTCCACGTTGTTGCAATGTTGGCTGTAATCGACATTTGTGGAGCGCACCGTAACGGTATCGACCTGCGGCAAATCGTCGTCCACAATTTTGTCGAAAGCGACTTGCAGTTGAGGAGCTTCCACAACAAACGTTTCGTCTATGCCAACGGTGGAAGTGCGCCTGATGCGACCTGTGGCAATGTCCAACACGCACATCTCGCAGCTCGAATAGGCAACGAGCGCGCCGTCGGCGTTTTTCAAGGCGGTATCGACAATCATCTTGGCAGGGCTTAAGAAGGAAACAAAGCTTTCCACCGACATTTTTTCGCCCCAAGCGAACGTGCCGAACAGCCGCACCTTGTTTTTGGTAAACACCCAAAAAGCGTTGTAGTCGCGCTTGACGGTGACGCCGTCCAGCTTGAGTACGCCCATGCCCTCTGTGATTGCGTCCTCGATGACGTCGAACAAGCCGATGTAGGACAAATGCGCGTCCGCGCCGATGATAGAACTGCTTGCAATTTGCTGTTTTTCGTAAATCATAGCTATATTATATATCTTTTGCGACATGCGGTCAAACATTGCGGCAAAATTTTTGCAAAATAGAGGCTGTGCAAAATTGCACAGCCCCGTGCGCGTTTTTCCGACTTCGTGCGCGCAGTCGGAGAAAACACAATGAAGAACAAATTGTTTGGTAGGTAAAAAGTTTTACCACTCAAATGTAACGCCAACTATGACAAAGTTATTTTTCTGTTTCCAAGGCATTTGAATTTCAAGAATATTCGACGCTTCCGTCAATTCCACCTCTGCATCAAATGCACTACCGAGTTTTCCGTTGTAAGTAGCATCTTCTTTGTCTTTTTTGAATGATACTCCGTTTACGGTAAATTCTGTCGTCGTTGCGTCGGCAAACGGGATAATTCTGAAAGTAATTTTCTTAATTTGATGTACTGTAGTAAATGTCGCCGTAGCCGAATTGTCTACTGCGGGCAAAGCAAAGTAACCGAAACCTTGACCGTTCTTGGAAATGGAAAGATTTGATGCTGTAAAAGCAGTTATTTCTTGTTGTTCCGGTGACCATGTGTTCAATTTGGTAAGCATATTTGATACAGAGTCATAGGTGTAAATGTTATCTACAATGCTATTTTCAGTCAAGTTTCCCGACCAATCCAATGAAAGTTGATTTGTACCTGTCGATTCCGGTTCTAATGTCATACCAACAATAACAAAATTATTTTTCTGTTTCCAAGGCATTTGAATTTCAAGAATATTCGACGCTTCCGTCAATTCCACCTCTGCGTTAAATGCACTACTGAGCTTTCCGTTGTAAGTAGCATCTTCTTTATCTTTTTTGAATGATACTCCGTTTACGGTAAATTCTGTCGTCGTTGCGTCGGCAAACGGAATAATTCTGAAAGTAATTTTCTTGATTTGATGTGTTGTTGTAAATGTCGCCGTAGCAGAGTTATCTACTGCGGGCAAAGCAAAATAACCGAAACCTTGACCGTTCTTGGAAATGGAAAGATTTGATGCTGTAAAGGCAGTTATTTCTTGTTGTTCCGGCGACCAAGTGTTCAATTTGGTAAGCATATTTGATACAGAGTCATAGGTGTAAATGTTATCTACAATGCTATTTTCAGTCAAGTTACCGGACCAATCATATATTATACTATTTGACTGTCCGTCGCTTACGGTAAGCGTAATTTCATTGGAAGTAACATTCTCACATTTGACGGAGATTTTCACTTCGCCTGCTGCTATGGTAGTAACGGTGGCTTTTTTCGTGTCGCCCGTTACGGTTGCCTTTGTTTCGTCGGAAGTAAGCCATTCGACATTTTCGAATACTGCATTGGCGGGTGTTATGCTCTTGACTGTTACTTCAACAGAATAGAGAACAGTCACTTCTGTTTGCGTTGCTTCAATCTCTATTGCTTCAAGGTCGGGGAATATGCATGTTTTCAGTTCAGTCATGTTGCCGGAAGATGAATATCCTTCATTCTTATACAGCGTGTATGCGTAGAACAATACTTCACAATTATCCAAACCACCATCGATATTCGGAATGGATATGCCGTTGAGTTTGCTGCTTACCACAGAACAATTTATACCTTTATCGTCCGAACCCGCCAGCGTAAATGACCAACCTGCGCTGGTTGGCTTTGAACCTGTGGCAACGATACCTTGAATATAAAATCCATGATGTTGACTATCTGCAGAAAGATACACATTCGGGGTCTCGTCCATTAACGCAATAGCCTCATCGACGGTCAAAGGATTGTCCTCTTTCGAACCCTTGACGTCACGAATTTCCACCGTAATAGTAGCAGAAATATTGGTGTCTTTTGCCGTGGCTTTAAGGGTAATAGTGCCCGTTTGACCTTTGTATGTAACTTTTGCAGTCGCCATCGTTTCTTCTGTGGTATCGTTTGTTGTAACGGTAGCGATGTCGCCGTTTTCGACAGTCCACACTATATCTTGCGGAGCGTTGGATGGGTTGACCTTGGCAGAAAAACTAATCGCATTGCCCTCTATCGGTAGCAGATATGTTGTAGCGCCTGTGTTATCGACAGTTCCGTTCATGATAGAAACAGACTCGACTTCTCCAACCGTTTCAGGAACAAACAGTCCGAGCTGCGCTTTATAGTTGTCTGCCGCGTGAGTAGCGTATTCGCCACCGCCTATCGTGTTGTAAGTGCCGTAAGTTCCGTAGAAGTAAGTGCCGTTTTCCCAAGTGAAAATCTTGTACGTTTCGTCCCAAGACCAATGCTTGCCCGCGGTTTGAGCGTCTTTGTACACGGCGTTGACGTGCGTTCCGCTAATCTCGATTTCCATGTACTTTTCGCCCTGTTTGAGCAACCAACCATCGCCGTCCTCAACAAGGGTTACAACTACCGCGTCCTCTTTGTTGTTGGAAGTTGCCATGTAGTATTGAGCCATACCGCCTTTGAGGTAGTAGTAGACGTCACCGCTGCACTTCATTCCCATGTAATATTGACCTGCGACAGGTTCTGTTATGGGAGTGAAAACTCCTTCCTTGGAAGGTGCTACCTCGTGTCCCGCGCACTTTTCCGCACAAACGGGGTCTGTGCAGGTTTCGTCAAGGCATTTGCCGCAGGTGGGGCAAACGTGTCCGCATACGTGAGGCGTAAGTTTGTCAATAACAACGGGTTTGCTTATCTCGTTTTTGCCTTCGCTGTCCGAAAACAACTTGCCGCAAACATCGCATTTCCAATATGCCTCGTAGCCTGCCTCTTGCAATGTGGCGTCCTTTTTGTCTACCGCCGTGAGCTTGTGACCGTTCTTTTCACATTCGTCCTGCGGTTTGCACGCCGCAATGACGGATACAAACGTGAACAGCATTGCCACAACAAGCAACAAAGCTACCAATCTTTTCTGTTTCATCTGTTCCTCCTGTAAAGTGAGTATTACGGGGCGGTTGCACAAGTTATGCACCGCCTTCCCGTAGAATTGATTATACCCCCCCCCCGTCTCCTCTTGTCAATACCAAATTTGAAATTTGTTGTGTTTTTGCCGCATAAATTTGCACATTTTTGGCTTTTTTGCTCTGAAAAGTTGCAATTATGTTATACCGTTAGGACAAAATTGCGCAAATTTGTTTTTTAACAGACAAAATGTGCGGCTTCCCGTTCGTAAAGAAAACCGAAACTTTTCAACATTTTTTTGAATTGTTTTTTACGTGGAAAAATTCTCCACTCGCGGGGAAGCTATTTTTTTATGGTAAAAAATCAAAAAAAACTAAAAAACAAATGTTAAGATATGAAAGCCGACTTCTACATAGAAACCGATATGTTAAGCTAACAATCCGAGCGACACGCGTGTGGTCGGACTATACTACTTCTATCAAAAAGGAGATGGGACGGAAACCGTCGTTGCAGCTGACCAAGGCGGAATGAGGATCGCGCATCCAATCGCCAAAGAAATGTCCGCCGCCGTTGAGCAGCTCGCGCACAAAGGGCAACAGGGTTTCCCACGCGCTTTGACACAAGCCGTCGGGACGCGTGCAGTCGGAAACGATCCAACTTTGCCCCACCAAAATGTCGCACGGGTGAGCTTGCGGCAGCTCGTAGGCTGCAATCAGATCGTGGTAAATTGTTTGTTTTAGGGCGGTAATTTTCACTTTCATAGCAATTTTTTCATGTTTTTTTTGGTACTATGTCTCGCATAGTAGTTGATAAAAAGCCCAAAACAAGACTTCTTGTGCGCGTAAATTCTATGCGCGCCCTTTGCCGCGCCCGTTACGCACCACCTTGCTTTTGCGCGGGCGAAAGAGCATTGTCGCTTTCCGTCAACCTTGCTTCAATTCCTCGATGAACTGCTGCATACGCTGTGTGACGAGCCGTTTGGCAGACATGTTCAAAAGCTGCTTTCGCGTGACCCACTTGTAAGCGACCGTCTCGCCCTCCTGCAGGGTTACACTGTCCTTGGCGCAATCGGTCACACAAAGAAATTCCACATAGTAGGAATTGCTGCTTGTTTCGCGTCCCACCTCGACAAGCTCGTGCGCTACCACTCCCGTTTCCTCCCGTAGCTCACGCTTGGCGCACTCCAACGGGGTTTCTCCCGAAAGAGCCGAGCCGCCCGCAGTTGCCTCCCACATAAGCCCGTGATGCTTGCGCGGATCTCGCTGCATAAGCAAGTACGTACCGTCGGTGTGACGAACAATGACGTCACACACCAAATGATACACGCCCTGCGGTATTTGTTGTCCGCGCACCAAGGTTACGCCGTCCAATTTGTTGAGTTTGTTGTCGTATGCGTCCCAAAGTTCCATTTTGTTCCTCACAAAGCGCACACGGCGTGCACCCATTTCAATTCCGCAAGGGAAGGGTAATCCGCTTCCGTCGCTGTGCGAAAAGTAATCATATCATCTCCTAAAACAATCACCGCAAGGAAAAATTCGTTGCGGTGAAATCCAAAGCTTCCGACGCCGTTATGTTGCCATCGAAATATAGCAGGTAGTCTTTTGCTTATCGGTTTTATTGTTGTGACAAGGACGTACGTGACCGCAGAGCGAAAGCAAACCTAACGCCGCAGTGCGCCGCTTATACGCCGTCAAGAGGTTTCATTGTGGGGAACAACAAAACGTCGCGTATGCTTTGATTGTTTGTGAAAAGCATTATCATGCGGTCGATGCCGATGCCGACGCCGCCCGTTGGGGGCATGCCGTACTCCAATGCCGTGACGTAATCTCGGTCCATCATCTGCGCCTCGTCGTCGCCCTGCGCTTTGGCTGCAACCTGCGCCGCAAAACGCTCGTATTGGTCAATGGGGTCGTTCAGTTCGGAAAACGCGTTGCCCATTTCCGAGCAGTTGATGAAAAACTCGAACCGTTCGGTAAGGCGTTTGTCGGTGGGCTTCTTTTTGGCAAGAGGACTGACTTCCACGGGGTAGTCGTAGATAAAGGTAGGCTGAACAAGCTCCTTTTCCACAAAGTTGTCAAAGTACTCGTAAAGCGCGTTGCCCCAAGTGCGTTTGCCCTCGGCAAGCTCCACGCCCGCTTTGGCGCATTGCTCCACCGCCTGTTCGGGGGTGAGCGCGTCAAAATCCACGCCGGTGTACTTTTTGACAGCCTCCACCATAGAAAGCTTGCTCCAATTGTCAAGGTCTATCGTCACGTCGCCGTAGGGCAGCTTGCGCGTACCGAGAACGACGTCGGCGCAGTAGCAAAACATACCCTGTACCAAATCCATCATGCCATGGAAATCGGTGTACGCCTGATACAGCTCTATCGTGGTAAACTCGGGATTGTGTTTCAGGTCCATTCCCTCGTTGCGGAACTGCCGTCCGATTTCGTACACGCGCTCGAAGCCGCCTACAATAAGGCGTTTCAGGTGCAGCTCGGTGGCAATACGCATGTACATGTCTATGTTAAGCGTGTTGTGATGAGTTATAAAGGGGCGCGCGTTTGCTCCACCTGCAATTGTGTTGAGTATGGGCGTTTCCACCTCGACAAAACCGCGCTCGTCAAGATAGTCGCGTATGGCGCGAATTACCTTGCTGCGAATGATGAACGTGCGCTTGACCTCGGGGTTTGCAATAAGGTCCACATAGCGTTGACGGTAACGCGTTTCGACGTCCTTTAAGCCGTGAAACTTTTCCGGCAGGGGCAACAGCGATTTGCTGAGCAGCTTGACGCCGGAAAGGCGCACGGAAATTTCTCCCATGTGCGTGCGGAAAACCTCGCCCTCGCCGCCGATAATGTCGCCTATGTCCCAAGTTTTGAACTCGGCATACGCTTCTTCGCCCACTTCGTCACGTTTTACGTACAGCTGGATAGTGCCGTCGCCGTCCAGAATGTGACAAAAACTTGCCTTGCCCATAATGCGACGGGAAATCATGCGCCCCGCAACCGTTACGCGCATTGGGACGTATTCCTCGCCCTCTACGGGATCGACGTAGCTGCCAAGTATCTGTTCGGAGCTGTGCGTTTTGTCAAAGCGGGTAATTTCGTAAGGGTTTTTGCCCTCGTCTACAAGCCTTGCCAGCTTTTCTCGGCGAATACGAAGTATTTCGTTAAGGTCTTGCTCGTTGTTTACAATTTCTTCACTCATAGTCGCTCCTCGGCGCAAATTATCTGCTGACCTTGTACACTTTGATGTGCTTGACCTTGCCGTTGGGCAACAACACCTGCACCGTTTCCCCTTCCTGTGCGTGCAAAAGCGCGCTTCCCACGGGGGATTCGTCGCTTAGGCGGAAATTTTTGAGGTCCGCCTCGGCAGTGCCTACTATCGTGTAAGTTTTTTGCGGTTGCTCAACGCCGTCGACTATTTCCGCGCAGGTAACGGTCGTTTCGTGAATGATCTTGGCAAGACGAAGCTGCGCCTCTATCTCGGCAATTTCGCCTTCCATTTCCGCCTGAGCCTTGCGCGCCGCGTCGTATTCGGCATTTTCCGAAAGGTCGCCGAAGCCGCGCGCCGTTTTGATTTCTTCGGCAATTTCGGCACGACGAACGGATTTGAGGTAGTCAAGACGAGCTTCCAATTCTTTGCGTCCGGATTCGGTAAGTTGTACTTCGGGCATAGTGTTACACTCCTTTTACGACACAAAACAACCTAAAAGCCTTGGCTTTTGGGTTGAAGTGCGTCTGATATTTATTTTTTTTTATATTATAATTGAATGTTCGATTTTTGTCAAGCGGTCACTTGTTTTTGTTGCTCCCGACAAAAAGCCTTTTTGCAATTTTGTAGACAAATGTAGCTTTACCGTCCGTTCCTTTCAGCAGACTGTCAACGGCGTTTTGAACGCTTTGGACTGAAAATCCTTGCATTTTTCGGCAAAAACAGCTACTATGTCTGACATATTATTCTATAAATTGGCGGAAATTTGAGTGGCTAACGTCCAAAAATCCTTACATGCTTCGTGTACGTTGAGTTTGTACTCGTCATAACCACCGCCTCGACTGTCGGAAATGCACTTGACGAGCAGGCAGGGAACGTGATTGAAATTGCAGGTAAACAGCACCGCCGCCGACTCCATATCGCACACGTCTGCGCCAAAGTTTAAGTGCAAGTTTTCCTTTTGAACGGGACTGCTCACAAACTTGTCGGCAGAAGCGCAACGCGCAAGCGGACAAGCGCGGGCGTCGATTGCCTTGCTGAGAAGGGCTCGGCTTGCGCTCACTGCAACGTCCTCAAAACAGCTGTAACGACCGACGGGCTCTCCGTCCACGACGGAAGTGTCCATGTCGTAATGCACCACGTCGCGCACGTACACAAGGTCGTAGAGAGCGACCTCGTCGGTGAGCGCGCCCACCACTCCGAAATTGAATACGACCGCCGCCTTGTAATGGGTTATAAGCAGTTGCGTAGCCGAAGCCGCGGCTATTTCTCCCACGTAGGGAGGACAACAAAGCACGGCGTCGTGCGCGCCCAGCTTGAACCGATAAAAACAAAAGTCCCCCACCTTTTCGGCGACAACGCCGTCCTTCAAAAATGAGGTCGCTTCCTTTTGCATTGCGGTAAAAATTCCTATTGTCATCTAAGCTCCTTTTACCCGATTTTTATTGCACGGTTTCCAAAAATATTTTTTTGGCAAAACCGCCTCTTTCTTGCGCCTTTGCCGTCCGAATTTCTTCCAATTGCCCCGCCGAACACCCTTTGACTGTGGCAAGCGCTTGTACCACCTCTACAATGTCGGCAAGCTCCTCCGTCTCGCCGGAGGCAAGATACTCGTTGACTTCTTCCGTAAGTTTGTCATTCAAGGCGTTGAGGTATTCCTTGTCTGACAGCACGCGCGTTTGGCAGCTTTTGCCGTCGCGTTGGATGATTTGGGGAATTTTGTCACGAACAAGTTTGTTGTAAGTTTTCATTTTGATTTTGTATCTGCGGAAGCTTTGGTTTTGCCCTTCGGCAAGCCAAACAGGGAAAATAGCCGCCGCCCGTGACTGAACCGACCGCGCGGTTTGTGATCGTCAAAGGCAAGCGGCAATGCCTGAAGGTGTGAGCTACGTCGCTTCGCTCCTCGGCTGAGCGAACCCGTAACCCCTTTTTTTCATTTTGGAGCGGGTAACGGGAATCGGACCCGTAACTACTGCTTGGGAAGCAGTCGTTTTACCACTAAACTATACCCGCAAAGTCGCATCGGGTATTCGCCGCAAAACGGGCTTCGCTTCGGGCTACGCCCTCGTTGCAGATTATTTTTCGGGAAACACACTCGCGGCTGTGGTGAATAAGGTTTGGGTGTACTTCTTCGTAACAGTGTGTAGCAAACGCCCTCGTTGAGATTGTTTTGCGTGAGAACACCCTCGCTCTACTTCTTTCTTTCCGGCACCGCTTCAAGCTCGAACATTTCGAAATCAACGTGTTCCACAAAATCGCGAGGCTTGAAACGCGTGTTGTTGAACATCACGTAATGGTGGAAATTTACGCGCGTCGCAACGGGGGTGGGTATGTCGAGAGCTTCGCAAATTCCGCGCAAAACCGCCACAAATTCGTCGAGATTGCTTGCGTGTTCGTAGTCGTACACCACGTCGCGCGTAATTTTTTCTTCGCAAATTGTCTTTGCCCACACCTTCATAAAATTATTATATCAAAAAAATTTATGTTTGCAAAGTGATTTGACCCAATTGCGCGGTAGTTTGACAAACAAACTGCGTTGAGATATAATTTTTCCTGTGTAAAGCATTTTTCAAAGGCAAAGGCAACTGCAAATGAACGACGCTTCTGTTACAACGTCCGTGTACCCTGCGGACAAAAATTTTGTGTTTGTGGACGTGGAGACAGCCAATTGGTCCAACGACCGTATCTGCGCAATAGGGCTTATACTCGTAAAAAACGGAGAAACGACGGGCTACTACTCTCTCATAAATCCGCAAACGCACATCACCTTTACGTACATTCACGGCATCACCGACGAGGACGTCAAAAACGCGCCTACGCTGGAGGAGTTTTGGCAGGTGATGTCGCCGCTTGTTCCCGACAAATTTGTTTTTGTGGCGCACAACTACCGCTTTGACCTTACCGTGATGAAAAAGGACCTCGGACGCTTCGGCATACGGTTCGAACCGACGGAAATACTCGACACAATGTGGGTGGCAAGAGACGTGCTGTACCGCTTTCGCACACAGCGCGGCGATTTGCGCCTTAACACGTTAGCCGAGGCGTTGAACGTTGAGCTGTACCACCACAATGCGGCAAGCGACATCACCGCCACCAAGGAGGTGCTGGAAAAGCTGCTTGCCCTCGGTAACCGCCGCATAGAGGAATTTGTTCGACCCTACTTGCCCAAATAAAAGCAATCAAAAGGGGCTGTCGCGCAAAACGGCAGCAACATTTTTTTGGCTCTACAACGTTTGAAATTACAAAAGGACGCGCTGTCAAATGACAGAACGTCCTTTTGCATAGAAAAGAAATTTACTTTTTTTCTGAATGTTGTTTGGCGGCTTCGGCGCAGTGAGGGCAGCTGCCGTCGCACTCGTCGCAGCAAGCGCATTTGCCCTTTTTCTTGCGAACGACGACGCCCACAATTACGCTTATCACTATTGCCACGCAAGCAACGATCAAAATTATTTCTCCCGCGCCCAAGGCGGCGCAAAGACATTTCAACATGACTTACTCCTTATCTTGCTTTTTTGCGAAAGTTGAGCTTGATTTTGCCTTTGTTGTAAAACACGATGAGGCAGGTGATACCCGCAGCGACTGCCAGCCAAATGAACAACGTCCACCACCAGCTGCCCACCGTGTAGACGATTGCGCCCACAATGTAGCTTGCCGCCAGCCAAAACACCAACGTCCAATTGAAGCGCTTTTTGCTGCCCAGCTCGCTCTTGGCAGTGCCGACGGCTGCAAAACAGGGAATGGTCGTCATGTTGAAGGCAATGAAGCTGATAAGCCCCGGAACGGAAATATTCGTCGCCAATATCATCGCGATAACCGCCTGTATGCCGCTTTCGTCCTCCAACAATGCAGGGTCAAAACCGCTCAACGCGGGGATTTGTGCGGCAAGCAAGCACGCGCCCAAGGTTGCAAATGTGGAAATGACGTTTTCCTTGGCAATTAGTCCCGCGACCGCCGCCAACACAAACACCCAACCGTATTCGCCGAGCTGACTGCCAAATCCCAGCGGCGTAAACAGCGGCTGTACAAGACGGCTGAGTCCCGCAAGAATACTGTCGTTGATTTGTTCGTCATTGAGGAATTTCCACCCGAAATCGAAGTGCGTAAGCACCCAAATAACTATGGTGGACGCGAGAATTATGGTAAACGCCTTTTTTACAAAGTGCTTGGTCTTGTCCCACAGGTGCGCCATCAGGTTTTTGAATTGCGGCGCGTGGTAGGCGGGCAATTCCATTATGAAGGGCGGCGTTTCGCCCTTCAAGGTTGTCGAACGCATAAGCAACACGCTGACGATAGCCACAACGATACCGAGCAGATACATCGAATATGTGATGAGGTCGGCGTTGCCCTTGCCATTGGCAAAGTGCAATATAACAGCTCCCGCAACAGCTGTCAAAATGGGCAGCTTTGCGCCGCAGCTGAAAAAGGGTATCACGCGGACGGTCGCCGTGCGTTCCTTTTCGTCCGCAAGGGTGCGCGTGTTGATCATTGCGGGAACAGAGCAGCCGAAGCCCATTATCATAGGCAAAAACGAACGTCCCGAAAGACCGAAACGGCGAAACATTCTGTCGAGAATAAAGGCAATACGCGCCATGTAGCCGCTGTCCTCCAAAATGGAGAAAAACAGGAATAATGTCAATATGGGGGGCAAAAAACTAAGTACTGCGCCCAAGCCCTCTATGATACCGTTGTTGATGAGACCCACTGCCCAAGCAGCCATTCCGCTACCTTCGACAAGACCCTGTATCCAGCCGAACAATTCGCCCACGAGCATGTCGTTCCAAATGTTGTTGACAATAACTCCGGGGGAGAATATCGCGCCGTCGTATATCGTCGCAAGCCACCGCACACCGTAGTTTTCCACGTCCAATCCGAGTTCTTTCAAAGTGGGAAGGGGCTTGCCCGCCCAATTGGCGAACGTCGAAACAAACAGGAAGTCCTCCGAAAAGGTAAGGTGAAAAATTGCAAACAGTATCAGCAAAAAGATGGGAATACCCGCCCAACGGTTGGTAAGCACCTTGTCGGCACGGTCGCTACGCGTGGTTGCAAATTTTTCTTTGCTTTTGCGCGTAAGCACGGGCGCAAAGTGCTTGGAAATGTACTTGTATCTACCGTCCGCCACCAACGCTTCAAAGTCGTCGCCGAAGATCTCGTCCTCGAATGTGGTTTTGAACTCCTCCACCATGGGCAACGTTTCCTTGTGCATGGCAACCTCGATTTCGTCCCCTTCCACCAGCTTGATGGCATGGAACAGGGGGTTGCCGACGTTTTGTCCCGAAAGGGCAATGCGCACGTCGTTTATGAGGTGAGCGAGCGCAGTGTCGTTGAGTACCGTGCTGCCGTGACGAGCCTTTTGACTTTCGTTGTAAGCCTTGTCCATCAGCTCGTCCAAGCCCTTTTCCTTCAGTGCGGAAATTTTTACAACGGGCACGCCGAGACGCTTTTCCAATTCCTTGGCGTCAATTTTGTCGCCCTGACGCTCCACCGCGTCCATCATGTTGAGGGCAATCACAATGGGAACGTCCATTTCCAAAATTTGCGTGGTGAGGTACAGGTTGCGCTCCAAATTGGTTGCGTCCACAATGTTAATGACGCAATCGGGCTTTTCGTCCAAAATGTAGTTGCGGGCGATGACCTCTTCGGGAGTGTAGGGGCTTAGCGAGTAAATACCGGGCAAGTCTATAATTGCCACGGGTTCGGCACACTTTTTGTACACGCCGTCCCTCTTGTCAACGGTTACGCCGGGCCAATTGCCCACGTGCGCCGTCGAACCGGTAAGGCTGTTGAACAGCGTTGTTTTGCCGCAGTTGGGGTTGCCTGCCAATGCAAATCTCGGCATTTTTTCACTCATTTGAACTCACCCCCGCCGTGGTTTTGTCTGCCACTCTCAATGTTACGCATTGCGCTTCCGTTTTGCGCAAGGACAGCTCGTAGCTGCGCACCGTTATCTCCAACGGGTCGCCGAGCGGAGCGCGCTTTCTAAGCAGTACCTCCGCCCCCGGCGTTATGCCCATGTCGAACAGACGACGCTTGATTTTGCCTTCGCCGCCGACGCTCGTCACAATGCCTTGCTCGCCGATGGCAAATTGATCCAAAGTTTTTTGCATTTTTTTGTTCTCCTTGTATAAAGTTGTATCAAACTGCCAAGGGGCAAAGCCCTCAAACAGTATTAACCTGTTTTTTACTTGAGTTTTGAAAACGTTTTTGCTTTTTTGCGACGGTGACGTCACGCAACGAAAATTTTTGTGGAAAGGTTGCGATCCAACGCCAATTTGCCGTCCAAAACTCTGCAAACAACACTACCGCCGGCGGAGCTAAGCACCGTAATTTCGTTGTTGACGGAAATTCCGAGGCTTTCAAGATGTTTTTTTGTTTTGTCGTCGGCTGCCACTCGCACTATTCTGAGCGGCGTGTTGATAGGTGCAAATACAATCGGCATAAATTCTCCTTCGTAAAATATTCACAAATGCGACCAAATGTGAAACATATTTCACTTTCGCATTTATATTACCACCGATTTTTGCTGCCGTCAAGCAAAATATGATAGAAATTTCACATTTTCCATTGATTTTTTTGCGCGGGTACTGTATAATGACTACAAACAAGCACGCGAACGCGCGAGACAGTCCGAAACAAGCGCAACGCAAGTACAACAAAGGAGGTCGAAGCTTATATGGCGTCAAACATACGTGTGCCGCAACAGGAAAGGTCCATAGAAAAAAAGAACAAGATAATTCAAGCCGGCTACGAGCTTTTTTCCGAGGTGGGGTACTACGGGACGAACACGGCGGAAATCGCAAAAAGGGCGGGAGTTTCGACGGGAATAGTCTACGGCTACTTTGAGGACAAGCGAGACATTTTGATATGCGTGTTGGAAATCTACATAAACAGGGTATACGAGCCGTTGGCGCACATTGTGGAAAATGCCGCAAAACCGTTGGATTTGCGCAAATTGGCAATTTCGGTAATTGACAAAACGATAGAATTGCACGAGCAAAACGCCAAGCTGCACAACACGCTCCATTCCCTTGCCACCACCGACGAAGCGGTAAACGCGCAATTCATCAGCTTGGAAAACAAAATAACCGAGCAGATGAGCGAGCAGCTGGTAAAAATAGGCGTAAACGCACAAAACATCACGGAAAAGGTTCACCTTGCAATGAACATTGTGCAAAGCTACGCGCACGAAACGGTGTTTGACAGCCACAGCTACATCGACTACGCCAAGATGAAGGAGCTTGTTTGCACCATTCTCGTGGAGCTGTTCGGGTGAAGCGCCGCTGCCGAAAAATTCGGAAAAATGAAAGAAGTTGAACTGAAACGTAAACGTATAGAAACGGACAAGCTGCTACCCTTCGGCTTTGTCAAAACGTCGCGTGGCTACGAGTACTCCGAGCCTGTGCTTGACGGGTTTCGATTGGAGCTGACCGTAACAAAAGAAGGCGCGCTTTTTCTCGGCTTGTGGAAACGGCGTTGGACGAGGAGTACGTTCTGCACCTTGTAGAGGGCGCGCAATGGGAATTTGTGGGCAAGGTCCGAAGCGCGTACAATGCGGTTTTGGAAAAATTTGTTCAAGGCTGTTGCGAAACGGACACCTTCCAAAGCCAACAAGCCCACGAGGTCATAAATTACGTGCGCCGCACATACGGCGACGAATTACAGTATCTTTGGGAAAAATTTCCGCAAGACGCGGTGTTCAGGCGCAAGGATACGCAAAGTTGGTACGGCGTGCTTATGGTGCTGTCGCGCAGAAAATTAGGCTTCGATTCGGACGAAACGGTAGACATAATTGACTTGCGCATGCGCCCCGAAAGCTTGAAAACAGACGGGCGGTACTTGCGCGGCTACCACATGAACAAAAAAAGCTGGTTTACCATTGTTTTGGACGGAAGCGTTCCGGCGGAAGAAATTTTTTTGAGAGTAGACGAAAGCTACGCGCTTGCAAAGAAAAAATAAATTGCGTCGGGTAGATCAAATTACCAAAGGGAGCATTCAAAAGCAATTGAACGCTCCCTTTTTTTGCCGGAAACAAAAAAAGAACCTACCTGACGGTAAGTTCACTTTGCTTGTTTCAGAATAGTAAGTCGAACGGATTCGCAGTTCTGGGTTCGCATTTGTTTTTCGTGTTTATGCTCCACTTCACCGTAACGCTCTCGCGTTACTCGACTTGGTCTCGTAGAGATCTCTCTCTACTCCCTTAAAGGAGGTGATCCAGCCGCACCTTCCGATACGGCTACCTTGTTACGACTTCA
>CANRHN010000036.1 GCA_947630425.1 uncultured Clostridia bacterium
TGCAGATTGTTTTGCGTGCGAACACCCTCGCTCCTTGTTGAACAAGGTTGGGGTGGACTTCTTCGTAGGGGGGGGGGTACAAACGCCCTCGTTGCAGATTGTAGTGCCGCTCGCATATTTCCCGAAAAAAAAGGCTTCAGTAAAACGAAGTCTTTTTTTATGTTTATTTTCCCACCCCATATCGGCATTTTGAGGCTATGAGATCGATTTTTCAGTTCAAATAGTTGTCGCGCAGAGATTGAATGTCGTTCTCCGTAACGCCGCAATGCTTCAAAAAATTGTCGGTACTGCCGAAAAGTCGGTCGGTCTCGTTCCAAAAGCTTTCAAGATAGCTTTGCTCCACCAGCAGCATGCTTTGTACCAACGCCATTCTTTCGGCAGGAACGTGCGGACGCACCTTGGCGAGAATACTTTGCGCATGCTCGCCCACTTGAGCGTTCGTTTCGAGGTAGTCGCTCATGATGTCGTCCTTGCTTGCGCCCAAGCAGTAGAGCAGCAAAGCGGTGCATGTGCCGCAACGGTCCTTGCCCCCTGTGCAATGCCAAAGCGTAGAACCGTTGACGGGTTTGGTTGCAAGCAGCTTCAAAAATTTACCGTAGCCTTCGTGACTGTGCGGATCTTCGGCAAATTTGCGGTAAAGAATGCGCATGTGTTCAATGGGCGTTTCGCCGCGCAAAATCATTCGCTCTATGCCCGCTTGCAATTTTACGGCAATTGTCGGACCGTCCAACGTCTCGTAGCTTATGCCAAAGGTTGTTGCGCTCATAATGGAAATGTTGACAAATTCCACTCCCGCAATGTTGCCGTCGGGATGATTGGCAATTTCCGTCGGCGTGCGCAAGTCGATGACGCGTTGCAGGCGGTGAGCCTTCAGTGTGGAAACGTCCTGTTCGGAAACAATGCTCAGGTGTCCGGAACGCAACAGTCTGTTTGATTGAACTGTGCCGTAACGGGTTGCAATACCGCCAAGGTCGCGCGCGTTTGCGACGTTTTGTAATTCTATGTTCATTCAAGCTCCTAATTCAATCTTTTTTTGATACCGTCGATTATCATGCCTATTGCTATGGCATTGTGTCCGCCCTGCGGTATAATGAGATCCGCCTTGGCTTTGGTCGGCTCAACAAATTGCTCGTGCATGGGCTTGACGGTGGTGAGGTATTGTTCTATAACGGATTTCATGTTTCTGCCGCGCTCGTTCACGTCGCGAGTCAAACGTCGAATAAAACGCACATCGGCGGCGGCGTCCACAAACAGCTTGACGTCGCACAGCTTGCACAATTTGCTGTCGGTGTAAATCAAAATGCCTTCCACAATGATTATTTTTGCGCTTTCCAGCTTTTGCCACTGCTTGTTGCGCGTATAATGTGTAAAGTCGTAAGTGGGATGCAGAATTTCGTTGCCTTTTTTCAGCTCCTTGATGTGTTCTACCATCATTGCCGTGTCGACGCTGTCGGGGTGGTCGTAGTTGAGACGACAGCGTTCCTCGAAGGTCAGCTCGTCGTGCGGTTTGTAGTAGTAGTCTTGACTCAACAGCACGGCGTCATTTTCAAACGCTTCAAAAATTTTTTCCGCTACAGTGGTTTTGCCCGACGCCGTTCCTCCGGCAATTCCGATAACAATTCTATTCATTGCGTCACCTCATCGAATCTATTGTACCATTGCAGCGTATCATTGTCAAACGGACTTTGGTTTTGCAGACAAAAAAACAAAAAGAAAAGAGGCATATGTTGTGCCTCTTTACTTTTGGGACTAACAAACTTAGTCGCGATGTGGCTAGGGTAGCAGGATTCGAACCTGCGGGTGACGGAGTCAGAATCCGTTGCCTTACCGCTTGGCGATACCCCAATAACGATTATAGTATAAATCTTTTGCGCAAGGTTGTCAATTGCTTTGGAACGATTGGCAAAATTTTAATTTCAACAAGCGTTAGCGGCAACGACGATTTTACTCAAGACATCAAAATTACATTGCCGCACATAACCGACGCAACAAAGTCTGTCAGTCTTGATGAACGCCGCGTTTGCGCTATTTGTTTTGAGGGGTGGAGTTGTCGTCCGAATTGTTTTGAACGTTTACGTTTTGCTCGACATTTACCACGACAGTTGGAGAATTTTTGGCTTTTTTGCGAGCCAAAAAATCTTTTGTTAAGTAGATGACGTGTACGACAATGAGCGCGGCGTTCATAAAAGCGGTGGAGTAGGCGGGCAAAATCAGACCGTACACCACAAAGGCAATGCAGCCGCAAATGTTTATCAGGCGCGTGATGGTCTGTTTGCTGAACAAAAAGGACACGAGCACAAACGCCGATGCGACAATGCCCAGCCATTCGTTTTTGAGAATTTCCACAAAGCTTTCTCCGAGAGCGAACAACATAATTTTCTCCTTATCTTTGGATTTTCCAACAAGTTATTTCAACAATTGAGTCAATTGCAAATTTGAAAGACAAATTTTCGCCGCAATGTTACTTGAGGTTTTGGTCAATTTTTTCCAAAACGGAAGTAGTCGGCTTGTTTGAAAAGCGTCAAATTGTATTTGACGGCAAGGTTAAGCGAGGCAACGTTGTCGCACACAATGTAGGCGTAGGGTGTGTTGCCTTGTGCAATCAGTTGGTTGCACAATGCCGTCATAACTTCCAGCGCGTAGCCCTTGTGACGGTGCTCGGGCAGGGTGTAGAGCATTCCGAGACTCCCTTCAAGGTGGCACAAACACCAGCACACAGGCTTTCCGTCAACAAAAATTGCCGCCGAAGGGTGAAGCGCAAGGCACTCCTTTATCTCCTCCGTTGCCGCATGATAGTGCGTCCCGTCAGATATCATTTGGGCATATTTTGGCAACATGGGTTGAGTTTTTTGCAAACATTTGTAAGGTAACGGCTGCCCGTTCCACACGCAGAGCCAACAATGAGTTTCGTATTCGTAGTCGTAGTCGTTGCGCAGCCAATCGGTGATTTGCGGATCTACGCCGCAAAGCTCCACCTTGCCGTGAAGCTGTGCCAACACTTGTTCGACAAACTCGCGGTTGTTTGCGACAAAACAAGTTTTGCAAACGTCTCCCACCTTTGCCGCCAACGCAAAATTCTCCTCCTCTTGCCAAACTGTCAGCTTGTCCGTGTAGGCGCAGTAGCCCTCGAATATCAGCATATCGGGACGAGACTTGAAGTATTTTAACAATTCGGGCGTGGGTCTTTGTGCTATCATGCTTTGTCACACTTTACAATTTTTTTCAGTATAGCAGAAAATTGTTTAATAATCAACAGTTTTCTTGGCGAACAAAAGCCATTTTGTCTATGTAAACGCTGCAAAGCGCGTTACCGTGCGCAAGTTGACACTTTTTGTAAAATTTGATATATTTGTAATATGAAATGCGATTTGCATATACATTCAAATATGTCCGACGGTGTTTTCAGCCCCGAAACGCTGGTCGAAATGGCAAAGGAACGCGGTTTGGATTGCATCTCCGTAACCGATCACGACAGCTTCGAGGGTACGCTTCGTGCCCGCGCGCATGCAAAAAAGCTCGGCTTGAGGTATGTGGTCGGCGCGGAAATTTCCACCGTTTGCGAGGGCGTAGACGTGCATATACTTGCCTACAATGTGGACATCGACAATCCCGAATTAAATTCGGCAATGGCTTCCGTCACGCAGCTGCGCGACAAACGCAACGAAGCGATGGCGGCAAAACTTGCCGAGCAGGGTATTCCCGTAGATTTGCAAAGACTGCAAAGCGAAGGCTTTGTGGGACGTCCCGTGTTTGCGCGCGAGCTGGTGCGTTTGGGTTACTGCAAGGATGTCGCGGAAGCCTTTGACAAATATCTCGGCGTCGGAAAAAGCTGTTACGTGCAAACAAGGCGGCTCACGCCTACGGAAGCAATACGTCTTGTTTTGCGTTTCGGCGGAATTCCCGTTTTGGCTCATCCCAAACAGCTGCGCCTTGACAAGCGCGATTTCGAGCAGTTCTTGCGTCCGCTTGCGTCCGTGGGGCTTGCGGGTATCGAAGCGGAGTATTTTACACATAATACCTCCGAGCGCATCTACTATGCCCGCTTGGCGAAAAAGTACAGGCTGATTGTAACGGGCGGTAGCGACTTTCACGACTACCTGCACGGAGTGGAGATCGGCAAAAAAAGCTTTTCGCCCAACGGCTACACTCGTAAGGTTTTGGGTATATGAAAAAAATTTTGATTTGCATTTTTGCGCTCGCTTTTTTTGCGGGCGTTTTTGTTTGCTCGGAGGCTGTCGCCGAAACGTTGTCGCCTTGGAACGTAAACGTAAAGGTGGAGTACAACGGCGACGTTTTTTGCTACAATCTGGCAGAGGAAGCGGCGGGCTTGGAACAACAGGCGCAACAGCGCGGTTTTTTTCTCGGCGCAAAAGCCAAGCGCGAGCTGAGCGAAAAATTGTTGGCGATGCAGCTGCCCGAGGACGCCGTTCACAACTACATTTTGCCCAATTTCGACAAGCTGCTTTCCCACTTTGCCTACGTCAACAAGGCTCGCGTTGACGCCGCGGTAACGTTTGACAAAAAAGGCTTTAGGTACACAAAAGGGCAGGATGGGGTGGCAATAAACACAAACAAATTGTTTGAAGACATGATAAATTCCAACGGCAAGCCCGTAAAAATAGATTTGCCGCTCAAGTACGAATACGCAGTCACCACGGAGCAACTCAAGCAAAACACCGTGGAGCGCGCAAGCTTTTGCACCGCATTTTACGGCAGCGGAGCAAACAGGGTACACAACATTGTGCGCGCCGTGGAAAGCCTCAACGGATTGACGGTAGGCGTCGGCGAAACGTTTTCCTTTAACAACGTCGTGGGCGATCGCACCGAGGCAAACGGCTACAAAACGTCAAAGATAATTTTGGACGGTAACTATACCGAGGGCGTGGGCGGCGGAGTGTGTCAGGTTTCCACCACGCTGTACAACGCGCTGCTGTTGGCAAACATTGTTCCTTCCGCGGCGCAACACTCGTTGGTGTCATCTTATGTAAAACCGGGGTTTGACGCCATGGTAAGTTTCGGCAGCGCGGATTTGACCTTTACCAACACAACGGAGCATCCTCTGTACATTTCCGCATGGGTCAAGGACAAAGCTGTTTATTTTTCCGTGTACGGAGAGCCTAACCCTTACCATATTGTGCGCGAAAGCGTGGAAGTCAGGGACAAATTTTCCACGACCTATGTGGTAGACCCGAACAAATACCCCGAGCTGGTGTACACCGATCAAACCAAGGTGGTGGTGGGAGGCTCGGACGGAGTAAAAACCAAGTCCTATCTCAAATACTATCAAAACGGCAAGCTGGTAGAAACAAAGCTTATTCGAGTCAACAACTACAAAAAGGTGAACGCCGTCATTGCCAAGGGCTATCTCGAAAGAGAGCTTAAGGCGCAAGACCCATTGCCGTCTGCAGCGTAAAATTGCGGCGATTTGGCAAAAAAAACGATTGTAAAATTTTTAGATAAATAAAAATATTTGAATATTATTGCTTTATGCCGTCAAATCAAGTATAATTAAACTACCGAAGTAGGCGCAATTCGGCTTGACGGCTTTTTTGCGCCGCAAAACCAAGGAGAACGCAATGCCAATCAACAAGGAACAAAACGTACCCATAACAATGCCCAACAGCGTGGAAGCGGAGCAAAGCATACTTTGTTGCATACTGCGCGACGAGGCATATCAAGCGGAAATAATCGCCAAATTGAAAGAGCAGGATTTTTACCAATCCAACCATGCGACCATTTTCAACGCCATGCGCGAAATCAGCTCTGCCACACACCGCGTGGGGGACGAAAACGTGGCAAACACCGTCAACATCACGTCGGTTATAGACGCGTTACGTCGCAGCGGCAAGCTGTCCGAGGTGGGCGACATCGACTACATAATGCGCCTGAACGATTTTTTGCCCGGCACTGCCAACTTCGAGGAATATTTGTCGATAGTAATTCGCGCTTCCAAAATGCGCAGTCTTATTCGTATTTGCAGCGAGGTAACACAGCGCGCTCGCAGTACCGAATCGGCGGAGTCGGCAATCAACTACGCCGAGGAAAAGATTTTCGAACTCAGCCAAGGAGACGTGGGCGGCGGTTTGGTTTCGCTGTCGGAGCAGACGGGTAAGGCATTGTGGGAAATCAACGAACGCTTCAAAAATCCCGGTCGCTTCCGCGGTATCGAAACAGGCTTCAAGCGTTTTGACCGTTTGACAAACGGTTTGCACGGCGGAGAGCTGATTGTGTTGGCTGCGCGCCCCGGCGTAGGCAAATCCGCCCTTGCGATGAACATCGTGGAAAATGTCGCCAAACACGGCAAGACGGTTGCGGTGTTCAGCCTCGAAATGTCAAATCAACAGCTCATAGAGCGTTTGCTTTCCAGCATGTCTACCGTTCCGTTGGAGTTTATCAAGAGCGGCGAGCTGCCGGGCGGCGTGTCCGATCTTGCCAAACTTCGCGTTGCGCAGGAAACAATTTGCTCCAAGATGTGTCTTTACGGAAACGATTACACGAGCATCACCGCTGCGGAAATCACGTCGCAGTGCCGCCGTCTGAAAATGCAAAAGGGATTGGACATGATCGTGATCGACTACATTCAGCTGATGAACGGCGGAGACAGTCGACGTCACGAAGTCAACAGACAGCAGGAAGTAGCCGACATCTCCCGCGCGCTGAAGGTTTTGGCAAAGGAGCTTAACGTGCCCGTCATTGCGTTGAGTCAGCTCAAGCGTGACGCGGAAATACGAAACATCAAGGGCAAAGAGAGCGGAGGAAGCGAGCCTGTACTCAGCGACTTGAGAGAATCGGGCGCAATCGAGCAGGACGCGGACATTGTGTTGTTCATTCACAAGGAGACGGACTCTCAAGGCTCGGACAAGTACAGTCTTGTAATTGCCAAGCACCGTAACGGCAAGCAGGGCACAATTCCTATCTTTTGGTTGGGCAATATCGTTCGTTTTGTGGACGAGGATTACCTGCATCAGCACGGTATTCGTATTGCTCCTACAGACAAACAACAAGAGCAGCCTGCTCCCGACGCCGAACCGGAGTTCGCCGAATCGGGAGACGAAGGAGCTTTCATCAAAAACGATGAGGGCGAGGACTAAAACGTAAAAAAAAGGAATTTTTATGGACGAATCAAAAAACTTTATCGAAGATATCATAGACGGCGATTTACAAAGCGGCAAGGTGAAGTGCGTGTACACGCGCTTTCCTCCCGAGCCTAACGGCTACTTGCACATAGGTCACGCCAAAAGCCTTTGCATAAACTTTGGTATCAAATCCAAGTACGGCGGCAAATGTAATTTGCGCTTTGACGACACAAACCCCAGCAAAGAGGACGTCGAGTACGTCGAGTCCATAAAGTCCGACATCAAATGGTTGGGCTTCAGCTGGGACAAGCTGTTGTTTGCCAGCGACTACTTTGACGTTATGTTCGATTGCGCGGTCAAGCTCATCAAAAAAGGTCTTGCCTATGTAAGCGACGAAACGGCGGAGGAAATACGCGAACGTCGCGGTACGCTGTATCAGGCGGGCGTAGAAAGTCCTTTCCGCAACCGCACGGTAGAAGAAAACCTTAAGTTGTTTTACGAAATGCGCGACGGCGTTTACCCCGACGGAGCAAAGGTGCTGCGCGCCAAAATCGACATGGCTTCCCCCAACCTGAACTTGCGCGATCCCGTAATTTACCGCGTGCTGCACGCAACGCATCACAACACGGGCGACAAGTGGTGCATTTACCCGATGTACGACTTTGCCCACCCGATCGAGGACGCTTACGAGGGTATCACGCACTCTATATGCACATTGGAGTTTGAGGATCACCGTCCCCTTTACGATTGGGTGGTAAGGGAGTGCGAGTTCCCCGAACCGCTTCCGCAACAAATAGAGTTTGCCCGTCTCAACATCACCAACACCATAATGTCAAAGCGTTATCTCAAAAAGCTGGTGGACGACGGCAAAGTTATGGGTTGGGACGACCCGCGCATGCCCACGTTGTCGGGAATACGCCGCAGAGGTTATCCCGCCGAAGCGTTACGTGACTTTTGCGAACGCATAGGAGTTTCCAAAGCCAACAGCGAGGTGCAAGCAAGCTACCTCGAATCCTGCGTGCGCGAAAATCTCAACAGAACGGCGGACAGAGTTATGGCGGTTTTCGACCCGTTAAAGGTGGTGCTGTCTAACTACGAGGGCAGCGAGGAGCTTTCGGTGGAAAACAACGGAAACGCCGAAGTGTTGACATACAGAAAAGTTCCCTTTTCCAAGGAAATTTTCATTGACCGAAGCGACTTTGCGTTAGTTCCCCCACCAAAGTACTACCGCCTCAAGCCCGACGGGTACGTTCGTCTGAAGAGCGCGTACATCATTCATTGCGACGAGGTGGTAACGGACGAGGAAGGCAACGTGACGGAGCTGCATTGCTCAATTGTGCCCAACTCCAAGTCGGGAGAAGACGCAAGCGGTATCAAGGTCAAAGGCGTCATCCAATGGGTGGACGCCGCAACGTGCGTTGACGTTACCGTCCGCAAGCTCCAAAGCCTGCTTACGGACGTTGTTGACGGCGTTACGGACTTCAACGAGCGTTTCAACGAGAACAGCATGCAAATTGTGTCCGCCAAGGTGGAGCAAAGCTTGTTGTCCGCCAATGTAGAGGACCGTTTTCAATTTATGCGCGTGGGTTACTACGTGTTGGACAAGGACAGTCGCGACGGCAAGCTTGTTTTCAACGAAATAGTTTCTTTGAAGGACAGCTTCAATCAGTCAAAATGACTTTGTTCAAAAGCGGTATTCATCTTGACAATCGCGCAAAAATAGTATATAGTTATAAGAAGTAGCTAAGAGGTTTTCTGATATGAAAGTGTGTAAAAACTGCGGTGAGGTCAATGTCAACGATTCGTTGTACTGCTGCAACTGCGGTAAATCCGACTTTACTGTACGTGAAGAAACGGTCTGTCCCAATTGCGGAGCGGTAAACGACAAAACTTACGAACACTGCACAAACTGCGGTGCGCCTTTGGTTGCCGATTCGCAGGCGGAGGGCTACACTCCCGTTCCGATAAACCTCAAAGCGGAACTTTACGGCGGCTACTCTACGGGAGCGATGTCCGTTCCGTCCGAAATGGCGCGCTGTCCGCACTGCGGAGCGTTGGTGCCGATAACGGCAATTTTTTGTCACAAATGCGGCGTGAGCGTGGCAAATCTGCACAGTCACAGAGTGGTGGAACGCAAGGTGTGTCCGCACTGCGGCAGGCTCAACAAGTTGGAGTCGGATTTGTGTACCTACTGTTTCGGCTCTCTTGCGGGAGCGCAAACGGAGCAGCTGCAAGTTACGCACGAAGCTCACAATCTCGGAGAGCTTACTGTCAGGCAGGCGTATCTCGAGGGCGTAAACGGAAAAAATATAATATGTCCCAATTGCGGCACGCTCAATCCCGCCGAAGAACCATTTTGCGTCAACTGCGGATTGAAGCTGGAAATCGAGGAAGTCAAAAAGTATTGTCCCATTTGCGGAGCGGAAAACCCCTTTGACAGCGTGTTTTGCTCCAAATGCCGTCACAGCTTTGACGGCTCTGCTCCCGACGGAGTGGAAAAATGGACTTGTCCTTCCTGCGATCACGTCAACGAAAAAGACGATTTGTTTTGTCCCAATTGCGGACAAAAGAAAAATGTTTAGGAGGTGCCTATGAACGGCGCTAACAGCTACAATATATGTCCCCGTTGCGGAAACAGCAACGCTCTTAGTTCGAAATACTGTTCGCGTTGCGGCGGACAACTCAAAGTTCCCGAAGAACCCGTTGTTTGTCACAAATGTCACACGCACAACAGCCCGATGTCAAACTTTTGTCGCAACTGCGGCGCCGAACTCAAGGTGGGATTGCAAACCAAGATTTGTCCCAAGTGCGGAAAAGAGGTGGACGCGCACGAAAATGTGTGTACTTGCGGTTACTCCTTTGTAACTTATCAACAAACCGCGCCGCAAACCACGCCCGTTGTCGGAGCTTCGGCGGCGGTAGACGTGCGCAAAAAGTCCAAAAAGAAGGGCAAAAAGGTGTACAACACCAAAGGCGGCAGAGGTTGGGCAATTGCCTTGTTGATACTTTTGTTGTTTTTCGCTTACTATATTGTTTGTCCCCCTCAACTCAAGAGCTTGACTTTGCGTTGGGGAAAGTTGAACGATCTTGACGGCGGAATTGCCCACGCGGGAATTTCTCTCTACGGCGGCAACTATCTGTACATCTTGGTAACTGCGTTGCAGGGCGGCACGTTCCGTTCAATCGGCATTGCCAACACCATTTTGATCGGCATGGTGGTTGCAACCGTCCTTACGATGATCGTGCAGTTTGTAATTTACTTTGTACGTTGCTTTACGGCAAGACGTTCCAAGCATGCAGGTTGGTTCTACTTTGCAATGTTTTTGCTGACGGCAATTATAGCGGGCTTGTTCCTGCTGTTCAACTCGATAACGACGAGCGGCTTTATGAAAAAGATTGCTTCCGCGTTTGTGTTGCCGGAAGGCTACAAGCTCGGTTACGCAATTTGGGCAATTCCTTTCTACTACTTGTTCTACTTCCTTATGTCCTTGGGCGCGCGGGCAAAAGCGCTTAAGGAAAAGAAGTAACTTTCTAATTCAACAATACAACCAAACCCGAAAGACCATTCCTGTTTGAAGTTGTGGTCTTTCGTAATGTTTGGAGCAAACGAGGTAACAAATGAACATCACTTCGCAACTTTTAAGAGAAAAATTTATCGGGTTTTTCAAGGAACGGGGACACGCCGTTATTGCTTCGGCAAGTCTTATTCCCGAAAACGATCCCAGCGTGCTGTTTACCACCGCGGGAATGCACCCTCTTATTCCCTATTTGTTGGGACAAAAACATCCTGCGGGACGCCGCCTGACCGACGTGCAAAAGTGCGTCCGCACGGGCGACATAGAGGAAGTGGGCGACGACAGTCACCTCACCTTTTTTGAAATGTTGGGCAACTGGTCGCTTGGGGACTACTTCAATCATCAATCCATTGCTTGGAGCTACGAATTTTTGACAAGTCCCAAGTACCTCGGCTTAGATTCCGCGCGCATTTCCGTCACTGTGTTTGCAGGTGACGACGACGCGCCGCGCGACGAGGATTCCGCAAAGGTGTGGGAGCAGTGCGGAATACCGAAAGAACGCATATTTTTCCTTCCCAAAAAGAACAATTGGTGGATTGCGGGTACAACGGGACCATGCGGACCGGACACGGAAATCTTTTGGGACACGGGCAAACCCGCTTGTTCCGACCACTGCGACCCGAGCTGCGACTGCGGCAAGTATCTGGAAATTTGGAACAACGTGTTTATGCAGTTCAACCGTCAGGCGGACGGCAGTTATCTGCCTCTCGAACAGAAAAACGTCGATACGGGTATGGGCTTGGAGCGCACGGTGTGCGTGCTGAACGGGTTGAAATCCGTCTACGACATCGACTTGTTCCAAGGCGCGCTTGCCAAAATTCAACAACTAAGCGGCAAAACCTACGGCGTAAATTCCAAAATTACCAAGGCAATGCGCATAATTGCCGACCATATTCGCACGGCGACGTTCCTTCTCGGAGATCCCGTGGGAGTTGTGCCAAGCAACGTGGACCAAGGCTACGTGTTGAGGCGTCTCATTCGCAGAGCGGTGCGAATGGCAAACACGTTGGAAATGCCCAAAGGCAGCATTGCGCAAATCGCCGAAGTGTACATCGATGTGTACCGCGACGTCTACACCGAACTCGGGCAAAATGCCGAAAAAATCGTGGACGAGCTGAACAAAGAGGAAGAACGTTTTTCCAAAACGCTCATTGCGGGAGAAAAGGAGTTTTTCAAGGTTATTGCGCACATTCCCGGTAACGTCGTCCCCGGCGGAACGGCTTTCAAGCTGTACGACACGTTCGGCTTCCCAGTGGAAATGACGGTGGAGCTTGCCGCGGAAAACGGTTACACCGTGGACGTGGAAGGCTTCAAACAAAAGTTTGCCGAACATCAAGCCAAGTCTCACGCAGGCAGCGAGCAACGCTTCAAAGGCGGCATGGCAGAAGGCGGCGGCATAAAAACCACTCATCTGCACACGGCGACCCACCTGCTGCAAGCGGCGTTGCGCCGCGTGTTGGGCGACGAGGTAAAGCAAAAGGGCAGCAACATCACCCCCGAGCGACTCAGGTTCGACTTCAGCTTTTCCCGTCCGATGACAGCGGAAGAGATTGCCGAAACGGAACGTTTGGTCAACGAGGCGATAGAACGTCACCTTCCCGTCACCTGTGAGGAGATGCCCATAGAGGACGCTCGCAAAACGGGAGCGATAGGGTTGTTCGGCGATCGCTACGGCGAGGTCGTCAAGGTGTACACAATGGGAGATTTCTCCAAGGAAATTTGCGGCGGACCGCATGCAAACAACACGGGAGAATTGGGACATTTTGTCATTACCAAGGAGCAATCATCCTCGGCGGGCGTGCGCCGTATAAAAGCCGAGTTACACAAATAAACAAAAATTTAACAAAAGCTTCGGTTTCCGACCGAAGCTTTTTCTATTTTACGCCGAAAAGCATTTGCGCGTAGGTGGGCAAAGCCCAATATTGTTCGGGCAACAGCGTTTCCAGCTTGTCAACGGGCACGCGCAAGCTTTCCAACGCGGGAACAATTCTGTCCTGACACAACTGCGCTTGAGCGACAACATCCGAAACGCTTTGCAGCAGATCAAGTCTGTGTTGCAGCAAGCTCAAGCGGCGGTGTGCGCTTTTGACAAGCTGCGACAGCTTTTCCGCCTCGTTCAGCTCCGTTTGGCAGTCCATTCCCAACGTGCTTTTGTGTTGAGAGGCGGCAACAAGCCGCTGTACGTATTCGTTTGCCTTGCCGAAAATTTTTTCACGGCACAACTTCACCGCAACGTTGCCCTCCACTCGCACGGTGTTTACGTAGTTTTGCAGTAGTATTTTTTGCCGAGCGGCTATTTCCCGACGAGTTAAAACGCCGTGTCGCGACAGTACGTTTACGTTGTGCGCATTTGTAAGAGCAAGCGCGGCGTCCACGCAGCTGCAGTCTTTAAGGTTGCGCAGCTTGGCTTCCTCCGCCCATTCCGTCGAGTAGCAATTGCCGTCGAATATCACGCGTCGGTGAAGAGTAAAGGTTTCGGCAATCAATTCCGCGGCTGTCTTATACACGTCGGTGGCGCGCTCCATTCTGTCCGCAAAGTAGCGCAGGCTTTCGGCAACGGCAACATTCAACGCAGTGTTGACGTCCGCAACGGATGCAAACGAGCCTACCGAACGCAATTCGAATTTGTTCCCCGTAAATGCAAAGGGAGACGTGCGGTTGCGGTCGGTGTTTTGAGAAATGTTTGGCAAAATATCAACCCCATATCGCCATTTTGCCTGCAAGGGGTGCGTTTTTTCGCCTGTTACAAGCTTCAATGCGGATTGAATTTGTTCCCCGAGAAAAACCGACAGCACTCGCGGCGGAGCTTCGAAGCCGCCCAATCTGCAATCGTTCCCTCGCGAGCTTACGGCGCAGGTCAGCAGTTCGGAGTAGTCGTCCGCCGCCTTGACGACGGCGGCAAGCATCAGCAAAAAACGCGCGTTTTGTTTGGGTGTGAAGCCCGCTTCAAACAGGTTTTCGTCTTTGTCCGTAAAAAGTGACCAATTGTTGTGTTTGCCGCTGCCGTTGAGGTTGGCAAAGGGCTTTTCGTGCAACAGACAGGCAAAGCCAAGCTTGTCCGCAACGCGCTTAAGCACTTCCATTGTCAGCTGATTTTGGTCGGCTGCAACATTGACGCGCGTGTAGCAGGGGGCAAGCTCGTGTTGGCATGGAGCTACCTCGTTATGCTCCGTTTTGGCAAGTATGCCCAGCCGCCACAGCTCATCGTCCACCTCTTGCATAAATTTGACTGTTTTTTCGTTGGGCGGACAAAAGTAGTGGTCCTCAAACTCCTGACCCTTACACGGTTTTGCTCCGAACAAAGTTCGCCCCGTGTACACCAAGTCGGGACGTCGAAAAAAAAGCTCTTTGTCGATGAGGAAGTATTCCTGCTCTGCGCCTACCACGCTGTACACCTGTTTTACGTCCTCTCCCAACAAACGCAAAACTCTTAGAGCCTGAACATTCAGGGCTTTACAGCTTTTGAGCAGCGGAGTTTTTTTGTCGAGCGTCTCGCCGCCCGTTCCGCAAAAGGTGCAGGGAATGTACAGACATTCGTCTTTTACAAACGGGTAGCTTGCGTAGTCCCAATGGGTCAGTCCGCGCGCCTCGTAAATCTGCCTCATGCCGCCGCTCGGGAAGCTGCTTGCGTCTCCTTCGCCCTTGTAAAGCTCCTTTCCGCGAAATTTGAGTACGGCGGCGTAGTCTTTGTCTATGCTGAACATGCTGTCGCGCTTGCCTGCGGTGCAGTTGTTGAGAGGTTGAAACCAATGCGTGTAGCGCGTCGCGCCCTTTTTGCGCGCCCATTTGCAAAGAACCTTGGCGTAAACGTCCCGTTCCTTTTCCGACACGTCGTCAAAGCCCGTCCGCGCGGCAACAATTGCGTTGTACGTGTGAGCGGGAAGATACCTTTTCATTTTTCTTTCGTCAAAAACGCTGTCCGCAAAGGGAACGTAAGTGGAGTGTTTCATGCAAATTTCCTTGTATACAATATGAATTTCGCCACAAATTTGCAACAAACTCGGGCTTTTTGCACGCGTTTTTGCTTGACAATCTTGTATGGTATTTGTATAATAAAAAGGCTGTGAGCAATTCGGCGCGGTATTTTAAGCTCTGCCCGTCTAAACTGCATTCCACTGGCAGTAATTGTTCAACCGTGAACAGCAATCTTAAAATTCAGGAGTAAACAACAATGGTAAAAACTTTTATGGCTAAACAAGAAGCCGTTGAAAGAAAATGGTACGTGGTAGACGCTGCCGACAAACCCCTCGGACGGGTGGCAAGTCAGGTTGCAAGCGTTCTTCGCGGAAAGCACAAGCCCACCTTCACCCCCAACGTGGATTGCGGCGATTATGTCATCGTTATCAATTGCGACAAGGTGGTGTTGACAGGCAACAAGCTTACTCAAAAAATGTACGTTCGCCGTTCCCCCAGACCCGGTCATCTCAAGCAAACGCAGTACTCCAAGCTCATGGCGGAGAGAAGCGATTTTGTCATGACGCATGCAGTCAAGGGAATGCTTCCCCACAACAGCTTGGGAAGAAAAATGCTCACAAAGCTCCGCGTTTACAAGGGAGCAGAACACAGACACGAAGCACAACATCCCGAAGTGCTTACGCTGGACTAAGGAGGGTATGACAAATGGCTAAGGTAAAAGCAACCAAAAAGGTACAATTTTGGGGAACGGGCAGAAGAAAGAAGTCCATTGCCCGCGTCAGACTCATTCCCGGTGGAAACGGAACGATCACCATCAATCAACGCGGCATTGACGACTACTTCGGACTTGACACGTTGAAGTACATCGTTCGTCAACCCTTGAACGCAACGGAAACGGCAAACAAGTACGACGTTGTGGTAAACGTTACCGGCGGCGGCTACACGGGACAAGCAGGTGCAATTCGTCACGGCATTTCGCGTGCGCTTGTAGTTGCAGGCGAGGACAAATCCGTTCTCAAACAAAACGGCTTCCTCACTCGCGATCCGCGCATGAAGGAACGCAAAAAGTACGGCTTGAAAAAAGCGCGCAAAGCTCCGCAATTCAGCAAACGTTAGTATTTGCGTCGGGCGCACGCCAAACATCTTTCAAAAAAATCGACCCTGCGTCAACGCAGGGTCTGTTTTTGTAAAAAAAGTGGCTCTATGTCAAATGTTGGGGTGTAGGTATTTTCCCAACATATAATTGAATCGGCTTGATCCCTCTTTCTGCGGCA
>CANRHN010000037.1 GCA_947630425.1 uncultured Clostridia bacterium
GTAATTAAAATTGCGCATTTGCCCCCACCTCGTTGTGTTTTCCCTTATATCTTAGACAATTTTAAGGGAAAAGTCAACAACTTTGTGGGAAAATCTTTTGCTCAACAACGCATTTTGATTTGTTCCGCGAAAGCGTCAATGGTCTTTTTCAAATTGCGCTGTTACCCGCTTTACCGCGCCGCTTGATAGTCAACAAAAAAGGGAACAGAAACCTGCTCCCTTTGGTGATTGTGTTTGGCTTGTTCGACAAAGAAGTTGGTGTGCTTACACCACCCACCTTCACTTAGCAATGAGATTACTGTTTTTTGTAGTTCCACACAACAGGACGGTTGTCGAAATTCCAATAATAGTCCCAACCGGTTTGCTTTCTTGCCGCCTCACAATAAATTGTTAATTGATCGCATCTTTTGAAAGCGTCGCGCCCTATACTTGCGACTGTGCTTGGAATTACAATTGATGTCAAGCTGCTGCATCCCTGAAAAGCATAACCACCTATGCTTTGCAGTTGGCTGTCTCCTTCAAACGTTACTGTTTGTAAGTTTGTGCAATCGAAGAAAGCATTGTCGCCTATGCTTTGCAGTTGGCTGTCTCCTTCAAACGTTACCGTTTGCAAAGCATAGCAATACTGAAAAGCAAATTCGCCGATGCTTGTGACGGTGCTTGGAATTATAATTGATGTCAATTTGTAACAATTGTCGAATGCTTGGCGGCCTATGCTGGTAATGCTTCCCAAAATGGTAACTGACGTAACATCGACAAAACCACAAAATTGGTAATCACCGATTTTTTCAACGCTCTCGGGGATTTCTATCTCCTCTACCTTCTGCCAATCATCACCTTGTTTCATAAAGAAATTGCCGCTCAAAGATACCGGAGTAGCACTTCTGCCGGCAAACTCAATTATACACCAATTCTCAATCGTTCCACCATAGTAAACATCTTGCAAATTGTCGCAACCCCAAAAAGAAGAATCGCCTATGCTTTGCAATTGGCTGTCGCCTTCAAATGTTACCGATTGCAAATTGCTACAATCGTAAAAAACATACTCGCCTATGCTTTTGACCGTGCTTGGAATTGTGACTGTTGTTATGTTGGAAAAACCGTAAAATTGATAATCGCCGATTTTTTCTACGCCTTCGGGAATTTCGATTTTCCCTGTCACCTCTTGCCAAGCTCCATCTTGCCTCATTAAAAAGTTCGGCGCAACACACATTGGGTTGGCATTCCTGCTACTAAGAGCTACTTTGCACCAGCTTTCAATCGTCCCATCATATTTAATAGTATTCAAATTATAACGGCAATCCCCGAAAGCATCGATCCCTATGCTTGTGATGGTACTTGGAATTGTAATTGATGTTATTTTTTTGAAACCGAAAAATTGATGATTGCCGATTTTTTCTACGCCTTCGGGAATCACAATTTCGGCAACCTCTTGCCAATCACCTTCCTGTTTCATAAAGAAATTGTCGGCATAATACATTGGGTTCGCTATTTCGTCGCCAAACGCAATCCCACACCAATCCTTGATTGTTCCGCCGAAGTAAATGTTATTCAAATTCTCGCAATTCTGAAAAGCCGCGTCATCTATGCTTTGCAATTGACTGCCGCCTTCAAACGTTACAGTTTGCAAGGCATTGCAAGCAATGAAAGCCCCGTTGCCTATTCTTTGCAATTGACTCTCGCTCCTGATGGTTACGGTTCGCAAGTTGAAACAACCCAAGAAGGCGTGAACACCTATGCTTTTGACCGAACTTGGAATTGTGACTGTTGTTATGTTGGAAAAACCGTAAAATTGATAATCGCCGATTTTTTCTACGCCTTCGGGAATTGTGATTTCCGTCACCTCTTGCCAATCTCCATTTTGCTTTATGAAAAAGTACATTGCATTACACATCGGGTTGGCGAGACCGTCATTAAAAGTTATATTACACCAGCTTTCAATAGTTCCACCATATTTAACATTTTGCACACTACATCTTGAGAAAGCTTGTTCTCCCATGCTTTGCAACTGACACTCTCCCTCAAATGTCACTGTGATCAAATTCATGTTGTCACAAAACGCGCTTTCTCCTATACTTGTGACGGGCAAATCGTTATAGAAAGGCAAAACGATTGCTTCTTCAATATCCGTTGAAACCGTTGTCAAGCTGTAGCTTTGTTGATCCTCGTTGAGGGTGTAGGTGTAGCCGGGCGTATCAAATGTATACACAGCGTTTACTTCTTGACTGTTGTCAAACTCAAAATCGAAAGCCTCCCACTCGCCGACATAGCCGAACCCAAAGTATTTTTCCTCCTTGGCAGGAACCTCGGGCGCAACAAATTGACTTGTTGTATCCGCATTGTAGGTGCGCTCTATTCTTTGATCGTTTACAACAAAAGTAATTTTGTACTCTATCGGCGTATAAACGGCGTTTACAACTTGGTCGTTGTCAAATTGCAATTCGTACTCCTGCCATGCACCTGTATAGTGTTCCTTGACGGGAACCTCGGGCGCGGTCACTTCGTCCTTTGTTTCCTCTGTGTATGTGCGAACCTCTTGCTGACCGTTTCCCGCAAACGTCACTTTGTACTCGATGGGTGTGTAAACCGCCTGCACGGTAATATCCGTGTTGTTCAGAGTGTACTGTTGCCAAGCACCGGTATAGTGTTCCTTTTGCGGAACAGGCGGTTGAGCCACAAACGTGGTGCCGTCAAGGCAGACCACTCTACCCACTTCGTGACCCTCTGCCACAAACGTTACGGTAAATGTATGGAGACTTTCTCCGTCTTTTCCGTCTTTGCCGTCTTGACCTGCGGGACCTTGCGGACCGGTTTCGCCCTTTTCGCCTTGTTCGCCTTGAGCTTTGATGTGAGTGTCCTGCTCTCCAATCCACCAATTACCGTTTTCTCCGATGTGAGGCGTTATGCCATTTTGTCCGTCTTTGCCGTCCTGCCCGTCGGTTCCGTCCTTGCCGTCTTGACCATCTTCGCCATCTTTACCGTCTTGACCTGCAGGACCTTGCGGACCGGTTTCGCCTTGTTCGCCTTGTTCGCCCTGTTCGCCTTGAGCTTTGATGCCGGTGTCCTTGTCACCAATCCACCAATTGCCGTTTTCTCCTATATGAGGCGTCGTACCGTCTTGCCCCGACGGTCCCTGCGGTCCTTGTGGTCCGATTGGTCCTTGCGGACCTGTTTCACCGACAACAACGCCCAAGTTAAGCTCGGTGCCGTTGGTGAGCGTGACTACCAACTCGCCGTCGTCATTGATTTCCATTTTTTGAATGCCGACTCCGTCCTTGCCGTCCAAACCGTCGGCTCCCTTAAATTCGGCAATCAGTTCTTCCAGCGTGCCTTTGTAACCCAACTCTTGCGCTTGGGCGTATACGCGCTCGATCGTCCATAGGTCGTCGTCTTGCTCTTTCGGCGTGCAAGCCACAAGCGCAAGAGCAGCAATCAAAACGAGTGCAAGCGTTATCAACAAAATGCGTTTTGTTTTCATAAGCGTTCTCCTTGTAGTAAAGCTATTATACATACTTGTAACAGCACATTTATTCTACCCCCCCCCCTTGCGGTTGTCAACGGAAAAAAGTAAAATAAACAAAAAAAGTGCCGTCTCTACCGAAACGGCACCTGTAGATGTGCGTCCCGATAGTTACCACACTATTATCTAACAAGAATATGCTTGTTGAGAAAAGACACATCAATCTACCAACGAGATTGTGCGCATATTCTTGTAATATATAGATAATAATGTGGTGATTGTATTTTACACCAACAACGGCGCAGTGTCAACAATCAAATGTCAATATCAACAAAAACACGCGCGTTGCAATTCCGCCGCAACGCTTTGACAAAATGCGACAGCTCAAGCGCGGGCAAGGCGTAACAAAAGGGTTGCAAAAATTTTTCAGATGTTGTATAATACCATTACTGCGCTAAGCGGGGAGCTAGCGGTGCCCTGTCACTCACAATCCGCTACAGTGGGGCTGAATGTTGCAGGCGGCTCTGGGCGTGGAAAGCAGGAACCGGCAAGGAGCGTTGATACCAAGGTCTTGTGCAACGTGACACTGTAAACCGTGTCAGGATGGGAACATAGCAGCACTACGCAGCCTGAAGCGTGTGCCACAAGGAAGCTTTGGAGTAGCCACCTACCGAGATACCGTTTCGGCGTCGATTGTCAACTGCAAATGCGCAGCTTCGAAATTTCCGCGACCGCAATTTTTTGCGGTCGCTTTTACTAAAAAACGCCCCCATACGCCTAAAAAGCCGATATGGGGTGGCAAAAAACACAAGGAGAAGCATGGACGAAAAGAAATTTGCCGTTTTGATAGACAGCGACAACGTGTCGCACCGCTATATCAAAACGATAATGGACGAAATTACCAATGTGGGTGTGCCCACAATCAAACGCATCTACGGCGATTGGACCACGGGGGAAAAACAGGGCTGGAAAAACATTTTGTTGGAGTACGCCCTTACGCCCGTTCAGCAATACGGCTACACCACCGGTAAAAACAGCACCGATTCCGCCATGATCATCGACGCAATGGACATTCTGTACACGGGCGACGTGGACGGCTTTTGTCTGGCAAGCAGCGACAGCGATTTTACCCGTTTGGCAACGCGCTTGCGCGAGGCGGGCAAAACGGTGATTGGCATGGGCGAGCGCAAAACGCCTTCGCCCTTTGTAAAAGCGTGCAGTCAATTCAAGTATATAGACGTGCTGACGGCAAGCCCCGACAAAAAGACCGCCGCCAAAAACCCCGCCAAAGCCAAAAAATCCCCCAAAACGGAGAACGTAAAGCCCGAACCCGTCAAAGCGGAGCCGAGCAAGCAGGAACAAAAAGCCAAGGTTGAAAAAGTCAAGCCCAAGGAAGAACCCAAGCGCAAGGGCAGACACGTAGGCAACGCCAAATCTACCGAGGCGGAACAAAAGCCCGTTGAAGTAACCGAACTCATTGCAACGGACGAGCAAACAAAAACGGAGCAACCGCCCAAGGACGAGGACTCCGCCACACCGCTTTACGAAATTGAGGAAGCAATACGCAAAATTATAGAGGACAGCGACGAGGAAAGCGGACTGATACCCGCAAGTCGCGTGGGCTTGATACTGCAAAACCGCTACCCCGACTTTGACACGCGCAACTACGGCTGCCGTCGCATGACGGACCTGCTCAAATTGCTAAACGTGCCCACCGTAAGCTTTAACGACCCAAACAACCCTGTGCCCAACGCCGCGCTGCTGTACGTAAAAGTAAAGTAAGCAAGGCGCGCAACAACAAAACGTCACACCAATTTCCCGATTTCCTTTTTGAGTCGGGAAATTATTTTTTTCTCCAGCCGCGAAATGTAGCTTTGCGAAATGCCCAACATGTCGGCAACTTCCTTTTGAGTGCGTTCGTCCTCGCCGTCCAACCCAAAGCGCATTTCTATGATCTGCTGTTCTCGCTTGCTTAGCCGCGACAAGCCCTCTTCCAACAGCTGCCGCTCCACTTCGTTTTCCACGTGAGTGTAAATGGCGTCGCTGTCCGTGCCCAAAATGTCGGCAAGCAGTAGCTCGTTGCCCTCGCCGTCAACGTTCAGCGGCTCGTCCAAGCTTACTTCCGCCTTGCGCTTGGAAAGCTTGCGCAGGTACATAAGTATTTCGTTTTCGATACAACGGCTGGCGTAGGTGGCAAGCTTGATTTGCTTGTCCCGCTTGAAGCTGTTTATGGCTTTGATAAGCCCTATTGTGCCTACCGAAACCAAATCTTCCATATCCAAGCCGCTGCTTTCAAATTTTTTGGCAAGAAACACCACCAAACGTAAATTATGCTCCACAAGCTTGTCCTTGGCGTCGTTGTCCCCCAAGGAAATTTTGTCGAGCAGCGCGCTTTCCTCTTCGGGAGAAAGGGGATGCGGCAACGCCTCGGTTCCGCACAGATAATGCACCGCCTGTTGTGACAAACACATCTTGTCGAGTAGCTTGGTAAGTAGTTGAATGAGCTTCATTTTAACCTCCGCAAAATTCGCTGTTTAGCAGTACGTTGTAGCAGGTGTTGCACTTTTCCGCAGGCAACGCAAGGTAGACGTCGCACTCCTTGCCGCAAGCCGTCACTTTTGCCCTGACAGCCTTGACGTTGACCCTTCCCGCAACGGTGGTAACGGGCACGACGACGCTCTTTTTTGCCAACAGCTGCTGTGCAAAGTAGTCGGAAAAGCCCGCAAAACGCTTGGTGACAAAGCAAACGGGCACGCCCTCAAACGTAAGGCTGTTGCCGCTGTCGCAAAAACCCGTAAGCTTGTGGCTTTTGTTGAGCGTTACCACAACGGAAACGAGATTTCGGCTTGTCTTTTTTGTCTGACGGACGTAGAGCGCAATGGCGTAGCACAAAAAGCCCACAAAAAAAACAGCCAAAACGTAGACGAACAACGGCACGCGCATTTCGTAAAATTGCCCGCCCGAATCGAGGTAGCTCACCTTGAACAAGCCGAACAGCGCAACAATGCAACCGCCCGCAACAAATGTATATGCCAAAGTGAGCAAAACATACCAAAAAAATCTTTTTCCCCAACCTGCCGCAACCAAACACATTGCCGCAAGACAGCCCGTTTTGAGCAAAAACAGCCACAAACCGCTTGCGTACACGCTGACAACGGCGCACGCCGCGCCCACCGCTCCGCCAAGAGCCAAACGCCACTTTTTGAAGGGCAATCTCAGCGTTACGGCTGCCGCCCACAGCAACAGCGTATCCAACACAAAATTGTCCGCAACAACGTACTCCAAGTAGACGTTCATGCACCAATTGTATCACCGTCCGCAATGGGTGTTTGTGCAAACTTTTGTTGTAGTACAAAACTTTTTGTAATATACGCAAAAAACAGACCCGAGCTTTCGGGTCCGTTTGAGCTTTGACAATTGTTACACCGCCACTTCCACAGTGCGGTACTTTTCGCCGTTGACGTAAGGCATCGGGTCTACATATTCCTTGTTGACGGTCACTTCGAGGTGAAGGTGAGGTCCATCCATAAATTCGTACTCGGCGGAATCGCTTACATAGCCGATTACATCGCCCTTTTTGACCACATCGCCCTCCTTTACAATCAAATCCGCAAGGGATTGGTAGGTGGCAACAACGTTGTCGCCGTGGTCGATGGTGACGTAGTAGCCCGTTCCGTAGCTTTGCGTGGCTTTTGTGACCGTTCCGTCAAACATTGCGCATACCGCCGTGCCCGCTTCCGCCTTGAGATCGACGGCTTTGTGGGTGAGCCAATGCTCCAACGTTTGGCTGTAAACCATGATGTTGTCCGGACCGAAGGTGTACTCCATGCCCACGCCCGTATATTGCAGGGGCGACGCAAAGTACACGTTGACCTTTTGAGTCGTGGGCTGATTGGGCTTGTCGGCGTCGCTCGGTTTATCCTCTTCGGGCTTGCCCGCAACGGGGTCGTCGGGAACGACGGGTTCGTTCTTGGAGAGAGTTACCGCAAGCACCACCGCGGTTATTGCCAAAACGCAAAATATAAGCAACAACAGCGCAGCGTTGTTTCGCAAAAATCTTGTAAATTTGCTTGGTTGTTTGGTATTGTTACTGTTCATTGTTTGCCTCCGAATTTTTTGATGTGAGTTTTGCCTATTTGAAAAAAGTTTATACCTTCCTGCCCAAAGCATGTCAGTAACTGCCGAAAATCAACGGGCTGCCGACAGTTACCGTGCCATCGCGAAGGGCTATTTGCACGTTGACGCGCTTTCCGTCCAAATGTATGCCGCCCGTAAGGCGCGGACTGTACCCGCAAATGACGAACACGCCGTTCAACTGCAAACGGGAGTACTCCTTTACCCACAGGCGTTTAAGCAATTTTTGTACGTCCCTCTCGTCGCCATTGAAGCTGACGCTTACGCCGTCCACACCGCCGCATTTGTTAAGAACGTGTTGCAGCTGTTGGACGTTACAACGCACCAAAAAGCCGCAACCTGCGTCCACTGACGGCAACGCGGTCGAGCGGCAACAAATTTCCGCGCGGGCGCAATCGCCGAACTCGAAAGAGGAAAGCTGCCGCGGAGTCATGTAGAGCAATGCTCCCAAAACCGTTGCGGCAAGCAATGCCGTTACAAAAAACCGTTTCATAGCTTCACCGTCCACAGTGTTGACCGCAAGCGCGTAAAACATACGCGGAAAAACAAAAAGGCACGTCGAAACGTGCCGAAAAACGGAGATTTGACAAGCCTGCAAAAAGCCAAATATAAATGCCGTCGTTTTTCAGACGACGGCATTTGGCGTTTTTACAAAACAAGTGCGCTATGTTTTAAGTTAAAGCAACGCGACAATTTTGAATTTGTCCTGCACAACGAAAACCTTACTCAAACAATTTTGACATGGGTAGGTCGGTGTACACGCGCTCGATAGCCTCGGCAAATATGTCCGCTATGGAAACAATTTCGATTTTGCCTATGCGCTTTTCGGGCGGAAGCTCGATGGTATCCAGCACAATCACCTTGCTGAGCGCGCTTGCGTTGAGCCGCTCTATAGCCGGTCCGGAAAGAACGGGGTGCGTGCAACAAGCGACAACCTCCTTTGCGCCGTGGTCCACAAGCGCCTGCGCGCCCTGACATATTGTGCCGCCCGTGTCTATCATGTCGTCCAACATCAGACACGTGCGTCCCTTGACGTCGCCTATCACGTTCATCACTTCCATCACGTTGGCGCGTGGACGGCGTTTGTCGATGATGGCAAGGGGTGCGTCGAACTTGGACGCCATTGCGCGAGAACGTACCACGCTGCCCGTGTCGGGGCTTACAATTGTAAGGTCGGGCGGAACGCCGATTTTTTTTATGTATTTGGTAAGTACGGGCATGCCCAACAAATTGTCTACGGGAATGTTGAAAAATCCCTGTACCTGACTGCTGTGCAGATCCATTGTAAGCACGCGGTTTGCGCCCGCCGTCTGAATTATGTCCGCCACCACCTTTGCGGAAATGGGGTCGCGCGGGTGTGCCTGACGGTCCTGCCGAGCGTAGCCGAAGTAGGGCATAACGGCGGTGATACGTGCCGCAGAGGCGCGTTTGCATGCGTCGCAAATCAGCAGCAGCTCCATAAGGTTGTCATTGACGGGCGTGTTGGTGGACTGCACAACAAACACATCGCAGCCGCGCACAGACTCTTTGATGTTTACGCTTGTTTCGCCGTCGGAAAACTTGCCGCATTCCAGCTTGCCAAGCTCCAGATCCAACTGTTGACAAATTTTTTCCGCCAAATTTCGGCTGCTGTTGCCCGCAAAAATCTTTATCGCTCCATGAACTTGATTGAGCATAGACCCCTCGCTTCATTGTGGAGATATTACATTGATATTGTAGCTTTTGTCGCTCAAAGTGTCAAGCAAAAAAACCGTCTATGTAACCCCCGATCCAAGGGGGAGCGGCGTTACTTATGCTCGTAGTTGCCGCAGTAATGAGCCGTTTCGCAGTCCTCGCAAGGCGTGACGGTAATTTGAGAAAGTTTGCAACAACTTTGTACGCCGTCGTGATATCTGCATGCGCAAACGTCACACATTATGGTTTGCCGGTTTTTCATAATTCACCTCCTGAGCTAAGTGTGCCCCATTTGGCAAAAACAATACCGTACCCCCGCTTCGGCGCAAATTCAACGGTGAAAATTCAACGATGAAAACTCTGCAACGTAAACTCTGTGGCGCAAGATATTGACTAATCTATATTTATATAGTATAATATATACTTAAAATACAGCTCGCGGCTTGGATTTGCAAGCGGCGGGCGCAGGGGAGAGCCTACTATGAAAGTACTGTTGTTATCGGACGTGAAAGGTCAAGGCAAAAAGGGCGACGTTATCAACGTTTCCGACGGCTACGCCAACAATTTTTTGTTGAAAAAGGGCTTGGGCGTGGTTGCCACCGCAGACAAAATCAACTCGGTGGAGATCCACAACAAGGCGGTAGAAAAGCAAAAAGCCGCCGAACGTCAAAAGGCGCAAGAGGACGCCGCACGTCTTAAGGGGCAAACGGTGCGCATTGTTGCGGCAACAGGCTCGCAGGGCAAGATGTACGGCAGTATCACCAACAAGGAAATTGCCGAGGAGCTGTGCAGATCTGGTTACTCCGTAGACAAAAAACAAGTCGTTTTGAAAGAGCCCATTCGCACCACGGGCAGGTACACAGCCACCGTAAAGCTGTACGCGGAAATTTCGGCGCAAATAAACATCGTTGTGGACTGACCGCCGCCGTTTTTACGCTCGGCATTTTGATTACACGCTTAGATTTGCCCTAAAAGAGGTACACAATGAAAATTGTACAGGTAGACAAAAAACTCATACGCGCATTTGTCAGCTTCCCCGACGAACTCTACGACGGGGACAGAAAATACGTGCCCTATATGAAAGCGGATTTGACAAAAACGCTGAAAAAGCTGTTGCTCGTAGACAAAACCTACTTTGCGTTGCTTGCAAAGGACGAAAACCGCGTGTTGGGACGAGTGCTTTGCACTGTAGACAAAAACAAGCAGCTGAACACGGACAAGTGCGGATTTTTCAGCATGTTCGAGTGCGTTCACGACCAATCGGTGTGCAACGCCCTGTTGAACGAGGCGGTACGCCGTCTCAAAACAATGGGCGCAACTCATCTGTCCGGCACATACTCCCCCTATGATCAGGACAACCGCAGGGGCATTCTCGTAGAGGGCTTTGAAAGCGCGCCGCTGATTTTTACGTCCTACAACAAAACATACTACGACAAGCTGCTGAAGGAATTCGGCTTACAAAAGCACACCGACGCGTTGGAGTACAAGTTCGACCTCAACAACGTACCCAAGTACGAAAAGGTAAAAAAGGTGTCGCAGTATGCGCAAAAGAAGTTCGATTTTCGCGTAGATACCGTCAATTGGAAGCGCGTGGACAGCGACATAGACGACGTACACACCGTGATGCAGGCTGCCACCACCGACGCCATATATCAAGACGCGCCCGACGTGGAAACGCTGCGCCACATCGTCAAAAATTGGCGCAGCTACTTTGACAAAAACTATTTGCTCATTGCGCGCTCCAACGCGACCAACGAACCGCTGGGCGTGGCAATCGCTTTGCCCGATTTCTTTCAGGTTTTTCGCAAAATGAAGGGCAAAACAAATTTGAAAGGACTGTTGACCTTTGCCCGTGAACGCAAAAAGATCGCATCGGCGCGCGCCATTTTGCAGTACGTTATACCCAAGTACCAAGCAATGGGCGTGGCAATGGCAATGTACTGCCGTATGTTTGAAGCTATGCTTGCAAACGGCGTTACGTACTTGGAGGCGGGGACTATGCTGGAGGACAATCCGCAACCCAACGAAGCCATAAAGGGCGTAGGCGGCACGCTTGCGCACAGATACCGCATTTACTACAAGGAGATTTGACCATGACTTTGCTGCTTGCCGCAGACGTAGCTCCTTGGGTGAGTACCCTCTGCACCGCTCTTGCCATTGTTTTTATGGTGTGCGTGCCAGCGCTCGTTCTGCTGTTGACAAAAAAGGTAAAATTTTTGAATTTTATAGGCGCAATTGCATTGTGCTATGCGTTGGGTATTGTCGTTTCCGTCATACCCATTCCCTACGACAGGGGGCTTACCGAAACGGTCAGCAGCGTGTTCGTTGCAATCGCCATTCCGCTGATACTTTTCGGCTTTGACATTACAAGCGTGCGGTATCTTGCAAAGAAAACCATCATTTCCTTTGCGTTGGTGATTGTTTCGGCAATGGCTGTGTCCGTTGCAAGCTACTTTGCCGCGCAGGCGGCAGGGCTGGAAAATTCCAACGTGCTTTCCGGAATGACTACCGGCTTGTACACAGGCGGCACGCCAAACATGATAGCCATTGCCAAGGCTCTCCTCAAGGAAAACAGCGGCGCGGTGATAATGTCGGCGCAAATTTCCGACTTCTTTGTGGGCGGCGTGTACTTTTTGCTGATATTGACGGTCATCAAACCCATTTACAAAAAGTTTCTCGGGACGGACAAACCCAAAATTGCGCCCGTACAAGGCGAGGTGGGAAACACCGAAACACCGCAAAAACAGGAAATGGGGTCGGAAAAAGTTGCCGACGGCACAATCGAGGTGAATTCCGAAGGTCTGAATACGGGAGACGCCGCAGAGGAATACAACTACAAATCCATTCCGCGCGACGGCAAGTCCATAGGCAAATTGGCAGGCGTGATTGCGCTTGCAATTGGCTGCCTCGGCGTGGGCGTCGGGTTGGAATTTCTCATCAACGGCAACATCGACGGCAGCTTGTACATCATTCTTACCGTGTCGATACTCGGCATTGTGTTCAGCTTTGTAAAACCCGTTCGCCGCGTCAAAGGGTCGTATCAAATAGGACAGTACCTGATTTTGATTTTCTCGTTGGGACTTTCCATGAGCATCGACATCACAAAGCTTGCCAAAGACATACTGCCCACGCTGTGCTTTTTTGCCTGCTCGCAGGTTGCCGTGATACTGCTGCATTTGCTGTTGTGCAAGCTGTGCAAAATAGACGCCGGTACTGCGCTCATCACAAGCACGGCGGGTGTGTACGGTCCGCCCTTCATTGCGCCCGTTGCCAACTCCTACGGAGACCGCGACCTGATAGCTCCGGGCATCATTTGCGGCACGCTTGGGCTTGCCATAGGCACACTGCTCGGTTGGGGCGTGGGAGCAGTGTTAGGATTAATATAAGCTCCGACCAAACGTGTTCCGACCAAACGCGAGGCGGTCGGATGGACTTGACACTCCTCAAAAAGAGATAAAAAACTCTTTATAAAATTACCTAATAAGAAGAGGCGGACACCTCTGTGCTTGGCGTCTGCGCCATCGTGACCCTACGGGCGCGTTGCGCCGCCTCGGTCGGACTACTAAGGAAGCCGCTACACGCGGCTTCATTTTTTAGACTTAGCTGGGGGTCTTGCCCCAGCACCCCCAAGTTTGGCTGCAATCTCGGCGCAGGTCCGCGATTGCAGACGGAATTTTCGCTTTCTCCGCTACTACGGACGAAACGTCCGTCTCCGCGCGCGAAAATTCCGAGTTAATATAGAAGTCGGCTTCTATATTTGTTTACTTTCACGTTTGAACATTTGTTTTGTTGCCTTTTTTCTACTTTTATGGACTAAGTGTCGCTCGCATATTCCACGAAAAAAAACCTACTTCCGTTGACGGAGTCGGTTTTGTGATATATAATAGTTCCGAGAGGTGATACAACACGCTATGAAATTGGACGAAAGCATTTTGCAAATTTTTAACAAGGATTGGGCGTTGGTAACGGCGGGCAACGAAAAAAGCTTCAATACCATGACGATAGGTTGGGGCGGACTCGGCACTTTGTGGAGCAAGCCCGTTGCCACGGTGTACGTCAAGCCCTGCCGCTACACCCACGATTTTTTGGAAAGCAACGACTACTTTACCGTGAGCTTTTTCGACGAAAAGCACAAAAAGGCACTCGGGGTGTTGGGAACACGCTCGGGCAGAGACTGCGACAAGGTGGCGTTGAGCGGTCTGACGCCGAAATTTTTGCAACATGGGGTGACTTTTTGCGAAGCATACGCCACTCTTGTGTGCAAAAAAATCTATCGACAGGATCTTGACTTGAACGCCATTCCGCAAGACGCCGTGGAACGCTACTACCAAGGCGAAGCGCCGCACACAATGTACGTGGGCGAGGTGACGGAGACAATCCGCTCCGACAGCTAAGACCGCTTTTGCAAACGACAAACACCGCTAACGTTGCAATCGGCTCTGCGCGCCAAGCCGAACAATGACGCCGCAAACAAAACATGAAATTTTACAAGCTCGACAGCGCGGAGGCTGTCGCAAGGCTGGTCAACGAACTTGGCTTTTTGCCATTTTTTGCCAACGAAATAACGGGTTTTTCCGTAGAGGAGCATTGCCCCTCCGAGCTGTGGTTTTCCGACGTTTTGGACGGACCGTGGGAATGGAAAGGTCCTGTCATTCGCAGCGGGTGTCTTTACGGCAAGTTTTTTCGCAACAAGGCGGGCTACGTCAGCCAAGAATGGTTTGCCGACTTTGCCAACTACCGCCGCGACGGGTACGACTTTGACAGCCGTATGGACGAGGGCATTGCGCCCAAAAAGGATTGCGACGTCTACACCGCCGTCGTCAAACAGGGAAAGCTGCTTTCCAAAAAGCTCAAGGAAGTGTGCAACTACCGCAAAGGCGGAAACGTCGGCTTTGAAACGGTGCTGACGCGGTTGCAAATGCAAACCTACATTGACACCAGCGACTTTGTGTACATGACGGACAAAACGGGCAAAGCCTACGGTTGGGGCGTCGCCGAGTACTCCACTCCCGAATACCGCTTCGGCTACGACGCCGTTACCGCCGCATACAAGCGCGATCCGCAGGAAAGTTTTGAACGCATTGTGCGACACCTGCAAAACGTCTTTCCCGATGCAAGCGAAAGCTCGATACGAAAAATAATAGCATTCTAAATCCTCCGACCAAACGCGAGGCGGTCGGATGGACTTGACACTCCTCAAAAAATGAGATAAAAACTCTTTAGAAAATATTTAATAAAAAGAGGCAGACCCCTCTGTGCTTGGCGTCTGCGCCATCGTGACCCTACGGGCGCGTTGCGCCGCCTCGGTCGGGCTACTAAGGAAGCCGCTGCACGCGGCTTCATTTTTTAGACTTAGCTGGGGGTCTTGCCCCAGCACCCCCAAGTTTGGCTGCAATCTCGGTACACGCCCGCGATTGCAGACGGAATTTTCGCTTTCTCCGCTACTACGGACGAAACGTCCGTCTCCGCGCGCGAAAATACCTTTTTAGCATAGAAGTCGGCTTCCATATTTGTTTACTTTCACGTTTGAATATTTATTTTATAGTCTTTTTTTTTTACTTTTCTGATTTTTACCATAAAAACAGCTCCCCGCAAGTGGGAAGCGCAAAAAAACGACTTGAAATTTTGATTTTCAAGCCGTTTTTGATGGGTTCTATAATAAATGTTGGGGTGTGAGTAAAAAAGATAGAGCAAAGACTCTTTTTCAGTGTATAATTGACTTGCGA
>CANRHN010000038.1 GCA_947630425.1 uncultured Clostridia bacterium
TTTCGCTTTTTCCGCTACTACGGACGAAACGTCCGTCTCCGCGCGCGAAAATACCGAGTTAATATAGAAGTCGGCTTCCATACTTGTTTACTTTCACGTTTGAACATTTGTTTTATAGTCTTTTTTCTATTTTTCAGACTTTTGGCACAAAAAAAAATAGCTTCCCCGAGAGAGTGGGCGTGGCGCAACGCGCCGATAGGGACGAAATAGTTTACTTATTCGCCATATTATGCTACAATGTTTGCAATATTATCTAAAATTTTACCGAAAATAACACCGAGGAGGTATTTGCTATGACGCGTTTTCGAAAACTGCTTTTGACGTTGCTGTGCTTTGCGCTCGCGCTTTCAACGCTGTTGGTCGTTACGTCGTGCGACGCGCAGCAAGGCTTTGAGCTTACGCTGAACTACAATTCCGAAGGCGGCACTGTCACGGCAAGCAAGCCGTTGTACGGCGGCAAGCTGTACGGCGAAAAGGAATTGGTCACTGTAACGGTCAGCCCCGCAAGCAACTACGAGGTGGTGGTGTTTGAAGTGAGCAATCAGCCCGACGCGGCGTTGAACGAGCAGGGCGTTTACAGCTTTGTCATCACCCAAGACACAACCGTAACCGTCTCCTTCGGCGAAAATTCCACGCATGTGGACGGCGCAAACCTGACCGTCACGGCAACCATAACTCCTGCCGAGGGCGGCGAGGTAACTGTCAGTCCCTCCCGCGCGGACAACAAGTACAAAAAGGGCGAGTTCGTCTCCGTCACGGTGGAGCTTGCCCCGCACTACCAATTTGTAAGCGCAACAAAAAACGGTCAGCCGTTGTCTCTTAACACGCAGCTAAAAACAACCTTCCGCGTGGAAGAGGACGCGGAAATCCTTGTAACTGTGCGCAAAGTTTTTGCCGTAGAGCTCAACTACGATCCCGACGGCGCAACGGTAGAGCTAAGCCCCAAGCAAGCCGACAACCTTTACGACCCAAACACGCAAGTAACCTTGTTTGTGCAGGTAAAGGAAAACTTCGAGCTTGTTTCCGTTGCGGTTGACGGCGAGGACGTCACAAGCCAAGCCACAAGCGCGGACGGTTACGCCTTTGTTGTTACCGACGACGTGACGGTGGACGTTGTTACCGACCGACCCCTTTCGCAACAAATGTTGGAAAGCGTTCGCGGCTCTATAAGGTTTTCGGGAGAAATTGTCTCTACAAACCTTGACACGGACGAACAGGACTTTGCGTCCTTAAGCACCCTTTTCGACTTTGACGCCAAGGTTGTCCGCCACACGGAAGGCTTCGAAGAGGAAACGATTGCCGACAACATTTACTGCGGCGATGCCGACGACAAGGTTGTTCGGCTTTCGCGCATGCCGGACGGCACGGTTTCTCGCCAAAAGCCCACCGACGACTACGGTATGGAGCAGAGCGTGCCCTTTGCCGACTACTTCAACCCCTTTGAAAGGCTCTCTGTAAACGACTTTACCTACGTGGGCAACAGCGTTTGGCAGCTCGACCTCGACAAGGCAAACGCGGCGGCTTTTGCATTGACAAACTACCATGACGACATAATTTCCTTCCGTATTCGCGTAGAAAACGACCAAGTGGTAAGCGTTGAGATTCAGACGGACGAAATGACGGTTCTTCAGGATATCATAGTAGGCGTCATAGAAATGCGCGTTCAGCGCAGCTACACCCTTACCGTAAGCGACCGCGGCACGGCGACAATTCCGTCCGAAATGTACAGCGACTACTCCCTTACGGAGGAGCATGCCGCCCTTCAACAGGCAATTGACTCGGCTAAGGCAGCAACAAGCTACAAGGCGACGGTCACAATTGCCGAAAGCACGTCAACCTTTTACTACGCAGACGACGTTTTGTGGGAGGACTTGGGCGACGGCGAAGGCTTAGGCTACTACATGCGTTCGGACGGAAATTTGTGGGTGTTTGCGCGCGAAGAGGGCGTGTTGGCAAATGTCGAACCGCTTGACGGCTACACGTTGCAGGACGTGCTTGCGTACTTCCTGCCCCAAAACGCGTCGCTTTCCGTTTTTGAAAACGCGGGCGACGGCGTTTGGAAGCTGCGCGATTTCGACGCAACGCAAACTTACAACTTCTCGTACACCTTCGGCGGAATTTTTGCCGACGCATTTGCCTTGGGACAAAGCTTTCAAGACTACTTCAGCGGTGCGCAAAACCTTTCCTTGACCCTTAAAAACGGCGCGTTGTACAAGGTGGAGTTTGACTTTATGTCCGCACAACTCACTCACGCGGAAATGGTGTTTGAAGGCTACAACGCCACGGCGTTGCCGCAGGAAATTGACGTTTCTCAAATTGAACAGGGCAAGTTTGACGTGTCCTACGTGGGAACCTGGCTGGATGTGGAAACGTCCGAAAAGCTGGAAATCAACCTTGAAGCAGTCACCGTCAACGACGTTGTGGCAACCTTTGTGGGCGGCAACGCGACGGACGGCTACACAGTAAAGGCGGAAAACGTCACCTACACGCTTTTGCTTGACGGCGAACACCTTGTTGTTACCTACGGCGGCAACCAACACACCTACCGCAAGCAAATTTGCGCCTGGGAAATGTTCTTTGGGCAGTACAGCGCCTTAAACAACAACGGCGAGCTTTGCACGCTGGAAGTAAACGCCGACGGATTGACCCTTACGTTGGCAGGCAGAGCGCACGAGGTTCGGTACATGGAATTTTTGTATTCGGACAGGTACGAGGTTTACTACTTCAACTTCCTCTTGGACGACGACCTTGCCACTTCGTACTTTGTTATGCAAGTGGGCGAAGGGTACGACCTGCTCAACTTCTTTGACGACGGCAACAAGCTTGATCTGCTGTTCCGCACCGAAAGCTACACGCCCGATTTGAGCGAATTTGCCGGCAGCTATCAGGACGAAACGGGCAACTATACCGTGAACGTCTCCGAACACGACATCACCCTTTCCGTAAAGGACGACAACGGCAATGTGCAAAACTACCCTGCAACAAACGTGGATATAGCCGTGTTGTTTAACGACACGGGCGTAACTCTGAGAAAGTACGTTCAGATAAGCTTTTGGGCAAACAACACCAAGTACTTTATGCAAAGTCCGGAAACCTTCAAGCTCGGTTGGCTGTTTTTGTGGAATGTTGACGAAAGCGTAAATACCGAAGTGATCGACCGCGATTTTTCGATGAGTTGGGAAATGTATACGGGCACGTTTACGGGAACGTACGCCAACGTCGTGTACACGGTGACGATAGAGCAGGACAGCATAACCGTCGCTATCGGCACGGAAACTTACACCGCGGAAAACGTGTTTTTCAACTTTGACTACAGAGAGCAAATTTACTACTTCCTGCTCACCGTCAACGGAACGGACTACACCTTAAAGCAGGACGACGCTTCCTTTAACAGATTGCGCTTGTACAACAACGCCATGTCGGTTACTGTTTCGCGCGAAGGGATGACCTTCGATTTGTCCGACTACGTTGGAACTTACGAGGGCACGGACGACGTGGGCACAAAGTACGTTGTGGTGGTTACCGAACACGCCATAACCGTCACGATAGGCAACGGCGCACCCATCGAGGCGGAAATTGTGGACTTTGACAGAACCAACAAGGACGACGAGATCGTGTATATGAAACTCAACGGCAAAAATTACAAATTCAGAAATTACTTTGCCACGTTGTACTTGCAGGACGAACAGGACAATTTCATCATGTTGGAAGCGGTGTAGCGGCGCGCAAATTGCATTTTTTGCGTCAAACAGTTGCCAAACGCATTTGTATGTGCTACAATATACAGGCATACAGAACATCAGGGGCAAATTATGCCCTGTTTGACGGAGGTCACAACAGTGTTGGATTTTTTACTTGCAGTAGCCACTTCGGATATAGTTGCGGGCATACGTATTGCTATTGCGGCAATTGCGTTGATTTGCACGGGGTTCATTATATTTGTCGTCATGAAGCAATCGGGCAACTCCGACGGTACCGAGGCTTTTACGGGCAGTTCCAAAAGCGATGACACCGAGTCCTACTACGGCAAAAACGCGGGTTCGCGCCTCGAAGCGCGTCTCAAGCTGTGGACGTACATCTGCGCGGGCGTACTTGCCGCTTGCTGCATTGCGCTCATCATCATTTCTGCCGTTTTAAAGTAAATTGCAAAGTATTTTCGGGGCGACTTGTTGTCGTCCCTTTTTTTGACATTGGAACAAACGTAAATGGAAAATTTCAAAGAAAAATTGTTTTCGATAATTGACAAATTCGGCGCGCGGTACTTTACCGCAAAACAGCTCTACGGCATTTTGCAAACCAAGTCCACCGCCGAGCGCAGAGCCGTCGTAGACGCGCTAAAAGAGCTGGAGTGCGATTGCCGCGTTGTCTACGACAAGCGCAACAACAGGTATCGCAGGGCGGCGGAGGGGGAATTCGGCGTTGCGGAATTTGTTGCAAACGCGCGCGGGTTCGGTTTTCTCGTGCGCGATGAGGGCGAAGATCTGTTTGTCGCCGCAAGCCGCACTCACGGAGCTTTTCACCGAGACAGGGTGCTTTTTCGCAAATTGAACGGCGTTAGGGACGAGGCGGAAGTGGTAAAAGTGCTGGAGCGGGGAATGGTCAACGTGGTGGGCACTTACGAGCTGCACGATCGCGTCGGATTTGTGTTGCCCGACGAAAGACGGTTCGTTTCCGATGTGTACGTGCCCCCAAAAAAGAATATGGGGGCAAAAAACGGACAAAAAGTGGTGGTACGCGTCACGCGCTTTCCCGACGACAACCGCCTCAACCCCGAAGGGGAAATTGCGGAAATTTTGGGCTTTCCCAACGAAAAGAACGTGGACGTGATGTCCGTTGCGGCAAGTTTCGGGCTTAGCCAAAGCTTTCCCGAAGACGTTCGGCGCGTTGCCTCTTCCGTGCGGCAAAATGTGTCCCCCGCGGAAATTGTCGGCAGGCGGGATTTGCGCGCGGAGCGCATATTTACCATCGACGGCGAGGACGCCAAGGACCTTGACGACGCGGTAAGCGTCAGTCGCAACGACGACGGCAACTTTGTGTTGGGCGTTCACATTGCCGACGTCAGCCATTACGTGTTGCCCGATTCTCCACTCGACAAAGAGGCGTTTTGCCGCGGTACAAGCGTTTATTTGCCTCAAACTGTCTTTCCCATGCTTCCGCGCGAACTCAGCAACGGCATTTGTTCCCTTTACGAGGGCGTTGACCGGCTTACGCTCAGCTGCCAAATGACAATTGACGGCAAGGGCAAGGTTCTGGACTACGACATTTTCCCCTCGGTGATAAAAAGCCGTCACCGCATGACCTACACGGCTGTGCAGGCAATTTTGGACGGGGACAGCGCGCTGCGCAACGAGTACGCCGACATAGTGGACGACCTGCTTGAAATGCAGAGCTTGGCGCGCATTTTGCAGGACAAGCGCAACCGCCGCGGCAACATCGAATTTGACTCCAAGGAAGTTACGTTTGTACACAACGAGCAGGGCGAAGTGGTAGACATTCGGCTTGCGGAAAGCGACTTTGCTCATCAGCTGATAGAGGAGTTTATGATCGTCGCCAACGAAACCGTCGCCGAGTACGCCCAAGGGTGCGGCTACCCCTTTGTGTACCGTGTGCATGCCAAGCCCGACGAAGACAAGCTGAACGTGCTGTTTGCGCTGTTGCGCGGGCTGGGGTTTAACGTCAGGCGCACGCAGGAAATTCACAATTCCGTGCTGCAGGACGCACTGCTGAAAGCCAAGCAAACGCCTTTCTTCAACCTTGTAAACGACGTGATGCTGCGCACCATGCAAAAGGCAAAGTACAGCGACGTAAACATCGGACACTTCGGTTTGGCGTCGAGATGCTACTGCCATTTCACGTCGCCCATTCGCCGTTACCCCGATTTGCTTGTACACCGCGTGGTAAAGGCTGCGCTGCGCGGCGAGCTTACGGCCAAGACGCTTGACGATTGCGAACGGAGCTGTCACGAGGGCGCGCGTCAGTCCACCATACGCGAAAAGCTTGCCGACGAAGCCGAAAGGCGTGCCGACGACGTAAAAAAGTGCGCTTATGCCGCGCGTTTGGTGGGGCAAGAGTTTGACGCGCTTGTTTCGGGAGTTACCGAAAGGGGCATTTACGCCGAACTTGCCAACACGGTGGAGGGCTTTGTTTCGGCGGAGCAGCTCGGTTGGGGGTTTAAGTACGATCCCGAACGGTTTTGTCTGTACAACGACGTAAAGCGTTTTGCGCTTGGCGACAAGGTGACGGTTCGCATTGTCTCCGTCAACAAGCAGGCTTGCAAGGTGGATTTCCAGCTTGTTGACCCAATTGCAAAAAATTGAGCAAAATTTTTTACTTGTAACGCCCGTTGACATAAAGTTTACTTTTGGGGTATATTATATATGCTGAACAATTGGGCTGTTATGCCCTTGAGGCGGTACAAATGTTAAAAAAAATACTCCCATGGATAGGCGGTATATTTGCCTGCGTCGGGTTGATACTGATTTTCTGCGACGTCATTTCGACGATAAAGCGGCGCGACAAAACCAAAACCAACATTGTGGGGTTGGTGTTGCTTTCGATAGCCGTTGTAGGTTATGTCATCACCGACCTCATTTTGCCCGCCGTTCTGGAAAACAACAATTGGCCCCCGTTGGCTTCTCTCGTGTGGATTGCGCTGTTTTGGGTGTACGTCATTTTGGACGCCATTGTCACCATGGGGGACATCAAAATTGCCCGCCGCAAAAAAAGGCAACGCCGCATTGCCGAACAAGCGGGACGTCCCGACCCCAACGGAGACGAGTCCGTTGCCGAAGCGCAGCGCGTGTGGGAAGAACGACATGCTCAACAACAAGTAGAAACAGAGGAAATCTCTAAAGGCAAGTAAAAGATGAAGCTGATAGCTACCAACAAAAAAGCCTTCCACAACTACACAATGGTGGAGTTTTTGGAGTGCGGCATAAATTTGATAGGCTGCGAGGTCAAGTCCCTGCGCAAGGGAGAGGTAAACCTTGCCGATTCCTACTGCCGCATTGCGGACGGTAATTTGGTGCTTGTCAATTGCCACATCAAAAACTACGACAAGGGCAGCTACAGCAATGTGGAATCTCGCCGCGACCGCAGATTGCTTGCGCACAAGCGGGAAATTATGCGTATGCTCGGCAAGGTGAAGGAAAAGGGCTACGCCATTGTGCCCACCAAGCTGTACTTCAAGGACAGCCTTGTAAAGGTGGAAGTGGCTCTTGCCAAGGGCAAACGCGACTACGACAAAAAGGAAACCTTGCAACGCAAGGACGCCGAGCGCGACATGCAGCGCACCATGAAAGAGCTTTCGCTTCCGACCAAACGTTCGTGCGGCGGTTGATTGCTTGCTACTGCGTAAAGCATGCGCAATCATAGGGAGTTTGTGTCCGCAGGTAAAAAGTGTGAAACTGCTAAGCCTTCTCTTGAGGACGCAAGAGAAGGGGGCTATAACGGGGACCCCAACGAGTTGAGTATAACGAAACTTGTTGGGGAGAGGAACAGCTGACCGATAGCGGAACCGACCGAGCATTGTGCGAGGTTGGTGCTATCAAGGGAAAGCTGTGACGAGGTGGATGAGTTCGACACAAAGCAGCCGACAGAGACGAAGTTTGTTTGGTCTAACCTTGTTTTTTACCGAACACCCCCGTGCAAAAATCATATTTTTCTAAAATTACGGGCTGCCGCATTTCGCGACAGTCTTTTTTGTTTTCCTCAACGGGTTTGCGCATAGAACCGCGCGTTTGGTTCAAACTACGGGTATGATCATAATTTTTATCAGGGCGATAATTCTTTTTGCTGTGCTGCTGTTCGTTTTTCGGCTGATGGGCAAGCGGCAGATAGGGGAAATGGAACCGTTTGAGCTTGTCATCACGCTGGTAATTTCCGAGCTTGCGTGCATACCCATGGCGGACAGGTCCATTCCCATCACATTCGGCATTGTGGCAATCCTGACGATGTTTGTCATTCATCAATTCATTTTGATTTTGTCCCACAGCGACAAGCTGCAAGGGCTGATAAACGGCAAGCCCGTCATGGTGATAAACGGCGGAAGCATCGACGTTCAAGCGTTAAAAACCCTCAACATGCACGTCAACGACCTGCTGCAGGCAATGCGTGCGGCGGAGTACTTTTCGTTGGAGGAAATAATTTACGGCATAATGGAAACCAACGGGCAATTGACCGTTGTTTGCAACAAAAACATGGAGGACAAACAGCAAACGTTGCCCGTGCCCGTCATTTTGGAGGGCAAGTGGAACGAGGAAAACATCAATGGCAACGGATTTGACAAGGACGAGCTGCAACGCCTGCTCGTGACGGAACACGTCAAGGTGAAAAACGTTGTGCTTTTGGCAATTGACGAAAACAATCGAATGACGTTGCAACGGCGCAATGCGCCTATCTGTTTTAAGGACGTGGAGGTGACGCGCAAATGACAAAAAATATCTGGGCGGGGTTTGTCGCGTTGGTGCTTGTGGTGACCTGCGGCGTGCTGGAAGTGGTGCTGCTTTCTCGCAGCTACGAGCGTATGGCGGCTTGCTGCGAGGACATAATTGCCAAGTGCAACGAGGAAACGCTGACCGTCAAGGAGTACAACGCCTTTCGGGACAAGTGGGTGGAGCTGCGCGAACAGAGCGAGCTGCTGTTGCCGCACATAGACGTTTACGAAATAAATTTGCGCTTTGCCGAGGGTCAGGCGTATGCAGAGGACGGCGACTATGCTCAACTGAAGGCGCAGCTTGAGGTGGTGCGCGAACTGTTGGACTATGTGCCGCATTTAATGAAGCCCTCTCTTAAGCACATTGTTTGAGGGCGCATAAGCATCGCAATACTTTGTTGAACTTCGCACCCCGTGCGGGTCACGTACGCTTAGTACGCTCCCCTTCGGGGTGCTTGTTCGCCTCGTCTTGCTCGCTTCTGCGCCCTCAAACGGGTTTAGCTCGGGCGAAGCCGTGACTGAACCCTGACGAGGTACAACTACAAAGCCTTCTCTTGAGGACGCAAGAGAAGGGGGACCGCGAAGCGGTGGATGAGTTTCGACACAAAATAAATATTTCGTCCCTTTTCCCCTTCGGGGACTTCCCCACTCGTGGGGAAGCTATGCCTCTGTGACAAATTTTGTTTCAAAACAAACAGTTCCAATCAAAGTTCAACCTTTTTTACCATTGCGCAACAAAGCAGTTATATCCGTGGCACAAACAGGGAGTGAGGGTGTTCGCACGCAAAACAATCTGCAACGAGGGCGTAGCCCGAAGCGAAGCCCGTTTTGCGGCGAATACCCAAGCGACACGCGAAGCCCTTTTTTCACCGAATACCCGATGTGACACGTTTGGTCGGTCTCAGTAGCTTACCACCAGCTCGTTCACCTCTTTTTTGAGGGAGGGCGCGTAGAAGGGCGCAAAGCACTGTTGCCCGTTGAGCGTCATGCATTGCACGGAGGCTTTGGTAAAGGTGGTGTCGATGCGCTTGCCGGCGATGTTCAGGGCAAATTGTTCAAGCACGTTTGTTTTGGCGGTGGGCGCAATTTGCAGCTTGCCCGCCGAAAGGCTCAGCCCGTAGAGGTTTTCAAGCTGAGACACGTAGTACCAGCTTTTGGGTATGTCGTACTTGTTGCACAGATCCTTGAGCCGCTCCTTGGAGGGGTTGGAAAGGGGCACTGCGCCGATCGCTTGGGCGTAGGCAAACAGCGTGCTGTCGGCGCATATCACTTTTTTCAGCCTGCTGTACTCCACAAGGCACTTTACCCTGTCAAACGCCTCGAGTCTTGCCGCCTTTAGCAGCGCAAGTGCGCGCACGCAAAGCTCTTTTCCCTGAAAACTTTCAAAAAACAGCACCCCATTTGCCGATTTTACTACTTCTGCGGGCAAATCTCCAACCAAATTCAGGTAGTAGACGGTGGCGAGCGGAACAGCCAATTTGTCGCAAAACGAGTGGATTTGCCCCTTTGCGTCGTAGTAAAAATCCTCCGCGCCTTTGTCGAGCGCGCGCGTCAGGTAGTTGCGCACAAATTGCGGATTGGTGTAGCAAATGGCGGCAAGCGTCAGGCAATCGGGGCGTTTCAGCTTGTTGTTGAGGCAAAACACGCTTTTGTCATTTACGTAGTTGAGGTAGGTGGAAACCAAACTTTCCTTTACCAAGGGCGCGGGCGGCGGCGTTTCCGCTTTGGAAGTCAGCGTAAGCGTATGCTCCGTTGCGGGCGCACAGCAAATGGCAAGGCAGTTCCCCGCGTTCAATGTGTCGCTCAATTTGTAGCGCAGTTTTTCCTCGCTGCACTCCAATGCGCTGTCGGTGTAGCTTTCCACTGCGGCGGAGCAGTGCAACGTGTAGCTGCGCACGCAGTCGCTTACGACAAAGCGGTTGTTTTTCCTGTCGAACTCAACGCGCGAGGGACGCTCCAAAGGAAAGTAAAACAGCGTGCGCGAAGGCTTTGCGTAGTTTGCGTGCCACACCTTGCTCCCGTTGTGGAAAATCGTCAGCTTGCCCTGTTTTTTGGCGTAAACAAGCTTGTCCCCTTCCAAAGCAAATTCGTCGCTGTTTAGCTTGCGCGCCAAGCCGTTTTGCACGGAGTAAACGCTTTCTCCGCGCACGCCGAAAGCAAAGCCGTTCAGTAGCGTCGTCGAGCAGCCCTTGCCGTCGAGAAAAGTCGCCACGTTGTCGTCCCCCAGACGATAGCTGAAATGGGGCGTTTCCGACATTACGCGTTTAGGTTGCAGCGTGCCGTAGCCGTGGGGCGAAAGCGTAAGGGTTGCGCCGTTACCGCCAAGTCGGGTGCATGCGCCGTCCCACAAAAAGGGACACCGCGTTGCGCCGAAGCGTTCGAGATCTGCCAGCTGTTCCGCAAGAAGCGCGGAGGAATCGGCATAGAGGGTCACAACGTCAAAGGAACAGCTTTCGCCGCTGCCCAACACAACGTCGAATATGCGTGCCTTGTCGCCGTAGCAGGCAATTGTTGCGGAATTGCGCACAACGGCAAGCGCAACAAACGCATTGGAAGCAACACAAAGCGCGTTGCCCATTTTGAAGTACTCGGTTTTGTCGTCGCGGTTGTTTTCAAGGGGTACTTCGACGGAAAATTTGCGCGCCCGCTTGCCTTTGTTGGTGATGGTGCAGTTGCGAACCTCTCTGCTGTCAAAGGCAAAGTAGCGCATTTTTACGCGCACGGTTTTTGCCTCGGACAGAAACTCCGCCTGACGCTGCCCAAAGCGGCTTTGCACAAAGGTGTCGAACACGTTTCGCCCGTTGGCGTACACAAACAGCCTTACGTCGGCATTTGCGGGCTTGTTGCCTAAACGCGCCGCGGAGCTTCCCATACAGTTGACGACGGTTGCAATTTGGCTTGCCGCATACGCCGCCTGACGGTAGGTGCGGTTGGCGCAAAATTCCGATTTTAGCAACATGGGGTGCAAAAAACGCGCAAGATGTTTTTCCGCATTGCGGTTGCCGCTTGTCAAAGCCGCCGTTGCCGCGCAGTAGTAGCGTGTTTTGTACAGGCGGACGACATCGTCAAGGTAACGGTTTTCCCGCTCGGTCAGCGACAGAATGCAGCGCGTTTTGTCAAGCAAATCGCAAAGGACGTTTTCCTCTACGGCAAATTGCGTACACTTGCACAAAAGCTCGGCAATTTGCTCTATGCGCGTTGACGTGCCGTCCGACGGAAAGCGCAAATATTTTTTGCCGAAAAGCGTTTTCAGCCGCACAAATTGCGCCCAAAATTCCCAGAAAAAATCCTGCGCTCGTCTTTGCGCTTCGTTTTGCGGCTTGCCGAGCGACACGCTGTTCAGGCAAAATTCCGTTTCCGTCAAGTCAATACGTCGCTCGAGAGGAAAGCTCTTGCGAGCCAACCGTTCCAGCATTTCAAAAAAGTCTTTTTCCGTGACGGAGGGGGCTAACAGCCCTGCAAAAGGCTTTTTGTTGAACGTCCAAAGCAAGTTTTTGTACAAGTAGTTAGCTATCATTTTACACCTCTGCAAAATTGTTGCCAAACAGCTTGCTATTTACACAAAAAGAGCGCAAAAAAAGACGGCGAAACGCCGCCTTTTAATCTGCTTTCGACATATTTTTCTACTTGTTTTTTGTTGGTTTGGTAAAGTATCGGCAGTGTTGCTCTATCAGTTCCGCTTTGCGGGCAAGTATGTCGTCGAGGTTTTCCACCTTGACGCCAAACAGTCGCAACGTCGCAAGCAAATTGCTATCCAGCAAAAAGTACAAGTCGTTTGCCATTTCCACGCCGTGCACTCTGTCATCCGTTTTGTTCAGGCGGCTTTTTATCACCACGGAAAAGGGCTTTTCTCCCTTGTAAAAGTGGGGCACTGCCTCAAAATTCAGCTCGTCGTAGCTCAAGTCGCAAAGATGTCGGTTGGTAACAGGCGCGTCACCGCCCTCGCCGAACACGTCCTGCGCCGACGGTGCGGAGTCTTGCTCCCCGTCCTCTTCCGAAAGGCTTACGCCCTTTTCGGTAAAATCCGCAACAAGCATGTTGCCGCCATCCTCGTAACGGTGAGGGAAGGCTTCTCTTTCCGCGCGCAGCTCCGCTTGCAACTGCTGTTTTGTTTTTTTGCGCATAAGCACTTGGCTCAGGTCGAAAAAGTCAAAGGGAAAGTTTTCGGCGTAAAATTCCCGTTCCTTTTTGGGCATCCACAGCCAAACAAGCAAGCCCCACACAACGGCGGTGGCGACAAACAACGTCAGCATACAAACAAACAACGCAATACGTGCTGCCGCGTCGGAAACGTACAAGTCCGTAGCAACGGCGCCAAAGCCGTACGCCGCGACAAGCAGAGCTCCGACGAGCGTTACGTAGGGCTTGCCAAGGCGGTACGCCAAGCAGGAGGGCATGCGCATACGGGTAAATTGGCAGTACGCCTCGCCAAGGTCCTTTTCCACCGTTGAGGGAGTGCGCTTTTGCCACACGTAGACCAATCCGCTTGCAAGCACCAGCACGCCCATGGGCACTCCCAGCGCGATCAGCGACGTTTTGTTGTCTTCGAGCTTGTCGTAAAGCGTTTTCTCGTAGTCAACAATTACCGTATTCCCTTCCGTTATGCCGATTATCCAACGGTATTCACTGCTCATTTGCCGTTGCGGCAACACCAGCGTGACGGTTTTGCCTTTTAGCTCGTTCGGGTTGGGCAGGCTGTCCTCGATGGGGGTGGCGGTGTAGGTCGTTTTGCCGTCCAATTCTATCAGCAAGTACCCGTCCGTGCGCTTTACGGAAGTAACCTCGCCCGTAACCTCGTCCACCTTGCCGTTGAGATTGAGGGATTTTATGCGCGCACACAAAATCATCATCACAGCCAAAATTGCCGCAAACAGTATAAGCAACACGGATGCCATGCGCAGGCGGTTGTAGCGGGGATTGGGCAATATAACTTTGTTGTACATAGCGTTACCTTTTGTGCGGGCGGCGGAGTTTTGGTGAGCGCAAAAATGCGTTTTGCCCAAGCGTGCCAAAGCCGTTGCCCGTTTTTTAGGATATTGTACCACACATTTGGGCGCATTTCAAGAAAAACGCGGGAAAATCACCGCCTATCGCCTTTGGCGTGTTCTATCAATTTGCCGACCTCGGCAAATTGATCGGAAGGTTCAAAACCACTGTTTTTACATGCAAGCATCGCGCG
>CANRHN010000039.1 GCA_947630425.1 uncultured Clostridia bacterium
AGTCCCGACAGGTAGACCATTCGGCAACTGCGTTCTTGAGTTGCAATGCAAATCGGGCACTTTGCGTGCCCTTTTTTTTCTTAATGTTGATGTGTGTGATTAAACAGAATATAAAAGCCGACTTCTATGATAACTCGGTATTTTCGCGCGCGGAGACGGACGTTTCGTCCGTAGTAGCGGAGAAAGCGAAAATTCCGTCTGCAATCACGGGCGTGTACCGAGATTGCAGCCAAACTTGGGGGTGCTGGGGCAAGACCCCCAGCTAAGTCAAATTAAAAGAAGCCGCGTGTAGCGGCTTCCTTAGTAGTCCGACCGAGGCGGCGCAACGCGCCCGTAGGGTCATGATGGCGTAGACACCAAGCACAGAGGTGTCTGCCCCTTTTTATTAAAAATTTTATAAAGAGTTTTTATCTCCTTGTTTTGAGGAGTGTCAAGTCCATCCGACCGCCTCGCGTTTGGTCGGAACGCTTACTTGCAGATTTCGACGCCGCAGCTTGCTCCGATCCGGTCTGCACCATTGCGAACCATTTCGCTTGCCTCGTCGTAATTGTGTATTCCGCCGCTCGCTTTGACCTTGAGTCCCTCGGGATGCACAAGATCCGCCATCAGGCTCACCGCCTCGACGGTTGCTCCGCCTTTGCCGAAGCCAGTGCTCGTTTTTACATACTGCGCTCCTGCGGCAACGCAGGCTTTGCAGGCAGCAACAATCTGTTTTTGAGAAAGGTTGCAGGTTTCCAAAATAACCTTCAAAAGAACGTCTCCGCAAGCCTTTTTGACGGCGGCAACTTCCTTTTCCACCTTTTTCCAAGCGTTGGCTTTTGCAAGCGATTGATTGATAACCATGTCTATCTCGGTAGCGCCGTTTTTGATGGCGTCCTTTGTTTCAAACACCTTTACCTTGGTGGTATTTTCGCCCAAAGGGAAGCCGATAACCGTGCAAACCTTAATTTGCGAGCCTTCAAGCTCCTTGGCGGCAAGCTTGACGTGGCAAGGATTTACGCAAACGGACGCAAACCCGTACTGCTTTGCCTCTGCGCACAGCGTGACGATTTGGGAAGTCGTTGCGGGCTTCAAAAGAGTGTGGTCGATGATTTTTGCAATTTCTTTTTTTGTCATGTTTTTTCCTCCGAAATTTTTTGCAACGGCGCGGGCTTAACCCAAAAATTACGCGTTGCTTTGTTGCGCCTTCAGAAACATTCAACAAAAGACGCTCTATTTGTAATTATACCATATTGCCGCAATCAATACAAGAGGAAAAACGCAAACAGGCGCAAAACACGGTTACTTTTTGCGGCGTTTGCCCAATTTGACGGTGAGAACGTCGTCCTCGATGTCGAAGCTACGCTTACGCGGCGGACGACGGCGCAACGCTTGCACGCATACCAAAACGATATAGCTCAAACAGGCAACAATGCCGACGGAACAAACTATTACAATGGGCAAAGCAACTTTCATCTGCACCTCACAACACCATTGTAGCAAATTGCGCTGACGAAAAAGCAACGGGTGTGTAATAAAAAAGCAAAAAAAGCAGATACTACCCTCAAAACAAAACCGAGGAGGCACTATGAAAAAAATAGTTTTAGGTTTGCTTGCCGCGTTGACGCTTGCGCTTACAATTGCGCCCGTCGCGTTTGCCGAGACGGACTGTGAAAAACAAATCTGCAAAATAGCATGTTCTTTCGACGGTGTGGAGAGCGCAAAGTGCATTGTGTGGGAACGTACTGCCGTTGTCGCGCTGAAAACAAAGCAATTTGCAACAAAAAGCAAGTACGAACAATTTGTGGGGGAGCTGACCGAACAAATAAAGTCGGAGTGCCAAGTGGACCGCGTGTTTGTTACGCGCAACCCCAAGGTGATGAAGGAAATCGAGGAGCTTGCCAAGCTTGGCGACGAACAGAGAGAACAGGCGATAAAAGAGCTTGTAGAACGTCTTTCCCGCTTCAGACCAATACGCAAAATAGACATTCCGCAAATCACAATAGGACGCTAAAAGGTACGCAAACCGACCCAAAAAAATTACAGTCCCAAAATTTTTTCCACCGAGGCAACCACCAATTTGAAGCTTTCTTCCTCGAAGGGCGAAAGCAAATCGCACTCTTTGAGCAACTCGGTAAAAGGCAGCGTGCCGCCGTAATTCAAAAGCTTTATGTACTTTTCAAAGGTGGCTTTGTAGTCTTGTTGGGAAAGAGCCAAAAATTGCAACGCCGTGAACTGTGCAAAACAGTAGTCGATGTAGTAGAACGGACTTTGATAAATATGCGCCTGCCGCTGCCAACGCCGTCCGTCCTGAAATGCGGGCAAGCCCTCCGTACTCATGTGGGGTAAAAACTCATGTTCCAACCTGTTGTACAGTTCGTTGCGCTCGGCAGGAGTCATGTCGGGGTTGTCGTAGCAGGTTTGCTGAAAACAGTCCACTATCGTACCGTAGGGTATAAAAGTCACCGCGCCGCCGATGTGTACAAGCTTGTACTCCTCGGTGTGCTTGCCGAAAAACAAATGCAGCCACGGGTACGCCAAAAACTCCATAGACATGCTGTGTACCTCTGCCGTCTCCATAGATACGCTGCTGAGAAACTCGCTGTCGATAAAAAAGCTCTTGTAAAACTCCAACGCGTGCCCAAACTCGTGAGTCAGCACATCCACGTCTCCGGCAGAGCCGTTCCAATTGGCAAAAATGAAGGGAAGCTTGTAGGCAGGCAAGCCCTCACAGTAGCCGCCGCCCTCTTTGCCCGCGCGAGACATCACGTCGAAGCACTCGCTTGCCACCATTTCGTCAAACAGCCTGCCCGTCTCGGGCGACATTTGATTGTACATGGCGGAAGCGGCGGAAAACATCTCGCTCGGAGTGCCGATAGGCTTGGGTTCTTCCGCCGTGTAAACGCTGTTGTCGTAAAGGAACTGCTGCCCAAGTCCCAAGTCCTTGCCCACTTCGGAGCGAATTTTGCTTGCAAGGGGCACAAGGTACTTCAAAACATTGGCGCGGAAACGGGCTATGTCCTCGCGCGTGTAGCAATTGCGCTGCATACGTTTGTAGCCGAGCGGCGAATAGCCGTCGTAGCCAAGCTCGCGCCCCATTGCGGTGCGCACCTTTACCAGCTTGTCGTAAATTTCGTCCAGCGCAGCCTTGTTGTCCTCGATGGCTTGTCCCCAAGCGATATAAGCGCGTTTGCGCAGGTCGCGATCGCTTACAGTAAAGTACTTGGAAATGCCGCTCATGGGCAATTTTTCGCCCTCAAAATCGATAACAATGCCGCTCAACAGCTTTGAGTACTGCGTGGTGAGCTTGTTTTCCTCTATCTGATAGGGAATGAGGCGCGGATCGGACGCTTCAACCTGCATTTGCAAATTTACGAACATCACCTTGGGAAAACGCTGTTCAAGCTGTTTGCGCAAAGGGGTAGAAAGGTAACAGCGCACCACCTCGGCGTTGGCGGCTTGAATTTGCGGACCTATCTCGTCCAAGTAGTCCTGCTCGGCAACGTAAAAAGGGTCCTGCGTGTTTTGCGTAAAGCGAATAAACGCCAATCGCACGTTGGTGGAAAACCGCTCGGAAAAAGCCTTGTACTCCTCGTGGACGTTGTAGAACTCGTCAACGGACCTTGCCGCCTCAAAACGGCGTTTGAATTGGTTGAGCTGCGACAAAACCTCGTCCTTGTTCGGGCGGGTGTAGACAATTTGAGAAATTTTGACTTGCAAATCGCCTTTTTCGTAGTCAATCGCCTGTTGCAGACCGATTTTTATTTCTTCGAATACGCTCATTTTGTTTTTCCTCCTAATCGGTTTGAAACTACTTTGCCAAACCCTTGTACGCAACGAGATTTTCGCTGATTATGCGATTGGAAAGCTCATCTAATTGATTGTCAGACAGGTATACAATCTCTGAAATTTTGGTCATAATGATACTCTTATTCAAAAAAGTTTATTGCCGAAAAATCGCGGGCTAAATGTAACACGTTAGTCACAATTACACTGTCGCGCTCTACATAGTAAATTATGCCATAGCTAAACACAATCACATAACGATATTTAACAGCAAAATGCAGTTTGTTACTTAATTTGTTGCCACTTTGCGGAAAAATCAACAATCTCTCCATTGCTTCCAATATGGAACGCACAACCTTTGTTGACTGTTCTTCACTGTCCTCGGCAATATAGTTTTTTATTTCTAACAAGTCCTCATAAACTTGAGGGTTAATCTTTAGTTGCATGTTGCTTTACACTCCTAATTTGGAACGTAATTCGGCGAGGGAAAGATATTCCTCGCCCGATGCAACGCGTTGCTCGGCAGACACTATCTTGCCAATCAATTTCAACTCTGCCATAATGGAGTCATATTGCTCTACGTCCATAAGAACATATCTGCCACGACCGTTTTTTGTCAAAAACACCGGCGAGTCTGCCGTGCAATCGTTCAATACCCTGTTGTAATTGCGCAAATCGGAAATAGGTTTTATGCTCATGTTAAACTCCTTTTTTACTTGCTGTAATTATTGTAGCACAATTTTACGAAAAATACAACAGCATTTTGAAAAATTATAAAAAAGCCAGCGCTTGGGGCGGTGACTTTTGCTGTCACGGGAGAGATGGCACGTAGCCTGTAGGTCGAGTGGTTCGACCCCGTCCACGACTTTATGGCAAGTCGTCCTCCGTTGTGCGAACATTTTACCACACAAATACAAAAAAATCAACCAAAAAACAAGGAAAAGGAGCGACGAAATTCGCCGCTCCTTGGGGTTGATGATTGTTACAATAGATTGTTACGCTGCGTAACTCTCCTTGCCACCTTGTTGCGGGGGCAGAGTTGCAACAGGCTGTTGAATGAAGGTCGCAATTGGTGATGTAGATACACCTGCATCGCTTGCTGATTTATATTGATTTGGAGCAACAGTAGAGCTTGCTTCTTTATTATTGAAATACATCGGTGCGCTATCCAACGTAATATATTTTGTATAATCATTGTGTTCACTTGGATTTTGAAATGTCAACCTGTCGTAATTATTCTTATGCATTATACAACACTGTTCCATACCATCATAGCACTTTGATGTTTCAAGCAAACTAGTATCATATACAAACCAACCTGTCTTATTTTTAACCGACGTCATATTCGTTTTCATCCAACCGTTACTTTCGTTCGTTAATGCCGCCCATGTTCCTGCTTGATCACATTTCCAGAGCCAAATATAAATAGTACCCCAATTCCAATTATCATACAAATAGAATGTATATACGTACTTCTCTGTTTGCGTTGCAGAATTAAAGTGGACTGTGATAGCCTCGTTGCTCGCAGTAGGATCGAGAGAAACAACTACAGTACAGTTGTGATTGACTCTTATATCTCCACCACCGGCTGAAGATGTGGTATCTGCGGGAGCGCGCATAAACATTTTGCTGGGAATTGTTACTCCCGACTCCTTCGTGTAGGTTGAACTAATGTTATTGTATCCCCATTGAGAATCCCATCCTCCCGGAGCTTTAATTTTGAAGCCGTCGCCTCTCGTGAATGTGAACGCTTTGGTTTTCCAAGTGTTGCTGGCGATATCGTACACCATTTTCATACCCAAAGCATCTTCCCAACAGTTTGCACCATTTATCGTTCCAACCAAATAGTAAACCGTGTAATTAAATTTGCAAGTTGAACATGTGCCTGTTGTGTTGGTGCATGCCTCGGTGTCTGTATAGCCACATTCTTCGCAAAGTCTTGTGTGCGTCTTGACCGTTTCGTCAGCCTCGTGAGTGTAGGTGTAGCTGTGTGGGGTCAGATTGCCTTTGTCAACTTCTCCGCACATCGTACACTTGTTGCCGTGACCATTTGCACCGTCGTAGCCGATTTCGCCATTGTAGTCATGGTCAATCGTCGCGATTGTATAGGTTTGCGTCGATTCGAGATTTTCACCGGTCAAGGCCTTGTAGCTGACTGTTGCCTTGAAGGTGATAGCTCCCTCAACTGTACAGGTCGCTGCTTCAAACTCGGTGCCGTCCTCTACTGTAACGCCATTTTCTGTGCCGACCACAACGGTCTTGGTAGCCTCTGCACAATAATCATTGCTGCATTGAATTGTAACAGTGACCGTGGGCTTCGATGTACCTGTGTTGTCGGTGTACTCTTCTGCCCAATGCCATTCTTGTACGGAATAATTGTGACCGGTTGCTTTTGTTCCCTCAACTTGGTAGGTTGCGTCGATTGAAGGATACTTGTCAGTGCCTTCGGTAACAACGTCCTCTTGCTCTGCATATTGTTCCTCTACAGCGCCTTTTACAGCTTGCGCGTCCTTTTGACAAGCAAAGTCGGTAACTTCGTCTTGTTCACATGTCAGTTCGGCGCGCTCGCCCTCAACATTCTTGAACTCAACTGTAATTTCTTTTAGAGTGCAGTTGCCGTGCGTACACTTCAGATATACTGTCAATGTGTAGTGCAAGTCGTCTGTTGAACGTTCCCATTTGTAGCCGTCCGTTCCTTTTTCCGTATCCACTACCCATTCGTGACCGCTTACCGTGCCGTAGGACGTGTGTGTACGCTGTACGTCCTCTTTTATATCAACACTACCGCGCAATTCGGGAGTTTCTTCCGCTTTTTTGTCAACTTCTTGTTGAATTTTGTCTTTGTTTACGGTAGCCGTATATGTTGTCGAACCGGGGGTTGCGCAATCTCCGCTACTTGGATTGTTCTGAACGTCGATTTCGATTGCCAACGTTTGATCGCAACCCGGTACCGAACACTTGAGGTAAACTTTTGCAGAACTGTAGTTGTTTACCCACTCGATACCGTTTTGGGCTTGGTCGTCACCCGTAGAGCCTTTCTCTGTGTCGATGATGTAGGTGTGACCGGTGGCGAGTTCGCCTGTTACGGTTTCGTTTACTTCAACGGAGAAATTCTCCGCAAGGTGGTCGCTGCCGAGCTTGTCTTTCAATTCGGCGTCGGTCAGTGTCTTGATGTAAGTGTAGGTCTCATCTTTTTCGCAATCGGCAGCACTGTGATCGGTAAAGTCTATCGTGGTTTCGATTGTCGTTTTGTTAGCGCAAGTTTCTACATTGCAAACAAGATAGATTACAACGTTTAACGTTCCATCCTTGCCGCCGCTGAACGTGTAACCCTTGGCGTGGTCTTCTGTTGTGTCGAGTTGATAGGTGTGACCTTTGGCGTCAATTACAAATTCGGACGGGTCCTTGGGTTCGGGGTTGTAAGTGTCACCTGCCACCTCGAGCCACTTGCCGCAATCGGAACATTCATAGTGAGCGCGTGTGCCCGCGGCTGTGCAAGTAGCACTCTTTTCTTCCACCACCGTGCCAACGCTTTTTTGGGGGTGATTTGTCGGGTCTTTTTGCTCAATGAAGTTTTCTGCATTGAGTTCAAAGGGTTGCGTGTCGTGTCTATCGACAGTTCCTTCAAACCACTTACCACAAAGCTTGCACACCCAATGCTCTTTTATACCAGTCTTGCTGCATGTAGCTGCTTGAGCAGGTACATACTGATACTTGTGCGCCTCGGAGTTGACGGGAATGATAACATTGTATATCACTTTGCCGTTTTCGTCCAACCTTGCTCCGCAATGGTCTGCGCACTCCCAATACTCGATGTTGCCGGGGGTTGTGCAGGTCGCATCCGTTTGCACATGGTGGTCTGCTTCTTTTACACTCTTGGTATGAGTGGTATCTTTGACAGAGTCTACAGCGACAACATAGATTGTTGCCTTGCTACCAATCATAACAATTTTTATACGGCAATCTTTGGTTTGTAACTTAAAGTTAGTACCATCTGGATCTGGCACAATGTAATTCGTAGCCGATGAGTCTATCTTAACATTTTGATTGCCAAACGCGTATTCGTCACCCCACTTGTCTTCGTTCTTTTTGAATTTGAATACAGCATTCACATTAAGGTTGAGGAAAATCGTATAGTTGTTGGCTGCAGTGAAGGAATACTCGCCAACTGTTGATTTTGGCAACCAAGCGGTAAACGAGCCTGTAATCATCCAGCAGCCATCGGTGTTTACTTTTTCGCTTTCCACATCAAGCACTTCCTGCTTGCTGAAATAGTGATGTCCCATACCCGTTGTTTCTTGATTGAGAGCAGTATACACGTAACCGGAAATATACACTTCTGTGCTGTAAACAGAGATATTCTTGGTTTGATAGTGACCGGTGACTGTCGAGCCTACCTTTTTTGCGTCATTGACGATTACGGCAAGGTCTTTGCCGATGCGACTTCTGCCTACCGAGAAGTCGGCAGTATACCATCCGTCACCGTCAGCATCGTTCATTGCTTTTCCGGGCCAATCACCTGTAAGATTGCCGTCGTCATCAAAAGCGTGTATGTTCAGGTTTTCTTTGGTCCAACCATAATTTGAGGGATGGAAGTAAACGGTTACGGTTACTTCAAACTTTTGTTTACACTTGGTGCAAACGTCGTTTACGATGCTGCATGTCTCGTTTTTCAAGTTGTAACCGCAAACTGTACAGGTTGCGCTGTGAGTTTCCTTATCTTCACCGTCATACGTGTACGAATTGCCATAGACACAATCAATTGGCTCATCGACATTCCAAGCATCGCAACGCGAACAAATTACGCTGTGCGTGCCGTTTTCGTTGTTGTGATACTCTGTGCCGCCATCGAAGTCGTGTCCGAGGACGTTGACGGTGTACTGCTTGGTTTCGGGGGCGGGTTTGAAAGTATTTTCTTTATACTCCACCGAAGCGGAGAAAGTGTACAAGCCTGTTGCCTCGCACTCGGGATCCTTGTCGCCCAACGCTTCCGCTACGCGAGTGACTGTGACCGTGACTTCGGGGTCGGCTTCGGTCACATTGATCTCTTTACAATTTTTGCAGGTGATAACAACCGTCAAAGTGGGCTGCGCCGTGCTGTCAATTGTGCCTTCAGTCCATGTTACCACAGCTTGGTAGCTGTGACCCTTGGCGGCTTCGCCGTCAACTCTTTCAACCTTGTTGACTGCGGGGTATGTGTCCTCGCTGCAAAGGGTAACTCCCTGAGTTTTGGCAACCTCTTCTGCCGCTTTCCTTACATCTTCCGCTTTCTCTTGGAGAGTGTACAGCGTGTAGCCTGCCTCTGTGCAGGTGGGCTCGTGGAATTCGGTTTCTCCCTCAAACGTAAGCGTAAGGGTCGAGTTGCAATCAATTCCGTCGTGAATTTTGTTGCTGCACTTGATAACAACGGTAAATTGTGTGGGATTGCTTTCCCTACCCCATTCGACACTTTGCAGCGTCCAATTGTGACCGGAAATGTCCGCAGTCGTGTCTGTGAAGGTAAGGGTAAGAGTTTCTTCCAATTTGACACTGCCGCCCTCGGGTTCTGCCGTTACCTTGGCTTGCACTGCCTCTTGCGTTACCGTTACCGTGTAGGTTGTGGTGCTTGCGCTTGTGCAGTCGCCGCCGTTGGTTGTGCTCGAATCGAAAGTGTACGTCAGCTTGTGCGTTTCGTCATTCTCGCAAACGAGGTACAGCGTGGCAGATGTGTGGTCGTCTTTCCAGACAAGCCCATTGCCATCGTCGCCCTTGGTTGTGTCAACTACGTAAGAGTGTTGTTTTGCGGGGATAACATCCTGCTTGGTTGCCGTGAGAGGTCCTTCGGGGTAGGTGTTGCCGTCGTTCGTGGGAACGGTTGCCGTTGCCGTGTAGGTTTTGCTGCCGTCGGTTGTGCAGGTTGCGCCTACTTCTACGGGTCCGCTCACTTTCACATCCTCGATTACTGTGGTGTGTCCTTCTACACCTTCCGCACATTTCGAGCAGGTAAGCGTGACGGTTGCCGTGTAGGTTTCGCCGTCGAGCTGCCAAGTCCACGCGTCGTCGCCCACAACGTAGGTGTGACCCGTTGCGGGAATTTCGATAGCATCGGTTGTGTCGGTGTAGGTCGTTTTGCCGTCCGGTCCCGTGACGGTTGCCGTGTAGGTTTTGCTACCTGCGGTTGTGCAGGTTGCGTCAAGGGTGATGTTCTCCTTGATTGCCTCGCCTGTTGCCGTCTTGGTGACGTTCGGCTCGGTGCAGCCGCTTGCAGTACACTTGAAGTGCGCCGTAGCTGCCGTATAGTCAGTCCAAGTCCAACCGTTTGTTCCTTTCGCCGTGTCTAACACATAAGCATGGACATGAGCTTTACTTTCGATTTCAATAACTGTCGCTGGTTTCCCTGTGGTAGACGGAAGTTTTACCAGATAGGACTTGCCTGCCTCAAACACTTTGTTGATATCTGCCGTTTGACTATCATTACTGTTCCATCTGAATATCCAACCATCCGGTACATACGTGCAGCTTGTGGCATACATATCCGCTTTTAATGTACCTTTGCTCTTAGAAGCATTCCAATCACCAAAACCGACGGGATTGCCATTTTGGAAGGTGTACAAGGAGAAGTTGCCGAAGCGCGCGCTTCCCACAGCCTTACCGGTGTTATCCACAAGGTATATCGTTACAACATTGTTGCCAAAGTGTACGCGAATGGGATCGCAACCGTCGGGGATTGTTTCGGAAGGAATTGTGCCGGAAACAATCGTGATAGCAACTGTCTTAGACGAGGGATTAAAGGTAAAGCTCAACGTGCAGTCTGCTTGAACAACAAAGTTGTTGTCACTGTCCGTTGAAAAGATGTTTTTGGCAATGCCTTTTACACCGGAACCGCACACCACGCTCCACTTTCCTTCGCTGTTGTAGCAAATTGCGGTGTTCCAATGTGCGTCACCGTTTTCATTATAGTTTTCTTTGATTTTGAAGGTATCACCTTTGTGGAACTCAATTTCCACAGTGTAGTGGTCTTCTCCGTTCATTTTGCCGAACGCGCAGTCCCAAACATCTGTGGTTACTCCCCAACCGTTGTGCGTGCCTGTGACAAACCAATCGGTTTTGGTAGGACCTTTGATGCCTTCACCGGCAATGGCTTCTTCGTAAGTTTTATACGCTTTACCATTGTTGGCGCACCAAACTTCCGTAACGCTTCCGTCAATGTGCGTGGGAGATGTACTATCATGCGTCCAATCCAACGCACTTGCAAATTGGATTCCGCGTTCTACGCCGATCGGGTATCTGACAGTAATCATCACCCATCCGCTGTTTTGCGGGTCTGTAGTCATTTCACGCTTGGAGTCCGAAACACTTGAGAATATGTCTCCGCCGGGAGTACTCCATGCCCACAAGTACGCCTTGCTCCAACCATCGGGCAGGTGGAAGTGAATTGTGACATCTTCCTTGCCGTCGTCGTAGGTGGTCTTGCACTTGTCGCAGTAGTTGTCTTCGTCAAGCGTGCATGCCTCATCCTTGGAGTATTCGCAATTTTCGCACGTGACAGTGTGCTGCTTGCTGGAAGCCGTGCCTTTGTGAGTGTATATGAAACTGTGCGCATCGCGACCCTCTGTATAACCGCATTCACATTGGTTCCAATGTTCGTGATCGTCGTGCTTTTGGGTGAAGGAGTGATTGGAGTACTCAACAATCTGATGGCAGTTCTCGCAACGGTATCCGTGACCCTTCTCGGGGTTCTCTTCGTCATATTCCAACTCGGTGCCCAATTTATGTTCGGCAAGCTCAAGTTCGACAGTCTTTGTAGCCGCGGGAGCTTTTACACCTTCGTATTCGGCATTTGCCGTATAGGTGATGTGACCAGCTTGCGTACAAGTGGAGTCTACTTGCTCGGACGTGATTTCAGCCTTTACTTCTTGAGGTACTTTGTGGCATTTTGAGCAATCGAACACCGCCGTAGCCGTGTAGCCGCTTTCATCGTCGCCCGTCCAACGCCATCCGACAAATTCGTAAACGTGCGGGTGGTTGTGGTCGTAGGTGGTCGTTTGAGTGTAGTCGCGACCGTCCGGACCCTTGACCTTTACGGTGAAGGTGTCGGTGTCTAATGTGGACTCTACGGTAG
>CANRHN010000040.1 GCA_947630425.1 uncultured Clostridia bacterium
TGCCGCAGGAAGAGGGAGTAGCTAACTCAATTATATGTTGGAGAAATTACCTACACCCCAACATTTGACATAGAGCCTTTTGATGTCGTTTGGCGTAAAACTTTACGCGACTGCTCCCTTTGCAGGGTTGTCGGTCAAGCTTACTTCAGTTCTGCTTCTGCTCCGATTTCGGTAAGTTGTTTTACAAGAGCTTCGGCAGCGTCCTTGGGTTGAGCTTCCTTCAAGGTTGTGGGTGCGCCTTCGACAGCGTTCTTGGCTTCGACAAGTCCCAAACCGGTAACTTCGCGGACGATCTTGATGACGGCGATCTTGTTGGCAGAGCCGATGCTCTTCAACACAACGTCGAATTCCGTCTTTTCTTCAGCTGCGGGAGCTGCTGCGCCGCCTACTGCGCCGCCTGCCACTGCCACGGGAGCTGCTGCGCTTACGCCGAATGCTTCTTCGATGGCATGAACAAGTTCATTGAGTTCCAATACGGAGAGGTTGCTGATCTCCTCGATAAATTTCTTTGTATCCATTGTTTTTTCTCCTTGAAAATTTTAGATTGATTTTTTGCCCTGCTCAGGTGAAGGCGTACCGTAAAAGGCATTACGCCTTCTTTTCTGCAACTGCGTTCAACGCAACCGCAAGTCCACGCATGGGTGCGGACAGAACAGATACCAACATTGCAAGCAACGTTTGTCTGTCGGGAACTTTTGACATGGCTTCGCAGGTGGCTGCGTCGGCAAATTTTTTGTCGAACATGCCGCACTTGACTTGCATTTTGTTGTACTTTTTGACGCCTTCGGAAGCGACCTTTGCGGGAGCTACCGCGTCTTCTTTGCCAAATGCAAATGCGCTTGGACCGTTCAGAGCCTCGTCAAATTCCGTGTAGCCAAGCTCGTTCAACGCCTTGCGCACAAGGGTGTTTTTGAGAACCCTGTACTCAACGCCGTTTTTGCGGAACTCGGAACGAAATTCCGTGTCTTGGGCAACTGTCAATCCCTTGTAGTCGATGATAACGAAGGAGTGGCTGTTTTGAATGATTTGTTTGATTTCTTCCACTTTTTCGTGCTTGACCTGCTGCGAGGGGCTGAGATGTCCGTGGTGACGTTCGTGATCCATTGTTTTCCTCCTTAAAAATTTTGTTTTTACCCATATCGACTTGTGATGGGCTAACACAAAACCCTTGCACCGCAAGGTACAAGGGTAGGAGAGTCGTTTGCGACTAAAAACCTTTTTCGTGTACCTCGGCAAGATTTACTGTTACTTGCTGTCTTTGGAACGGTGGGGTTGTATTTGATTGTTTGCGTAAGCTTACTTGTAGCTCACTTTGATGCCGGGACCCATTGTCGTTGCAATGGCAACGGATTTGAGATATGTTCCCTTGGCTGCCGCCGGCTTTGCCTTGATGATGGCGTCCATAACCGTGGAAGCGTTTTCCACAAGCTTTTCCGTGCCGAAGGACTTTTTGCCGAATATGACGTGGCAAATTGCCTGTTTGTCAACACGGTACTCTACCTTACCTGCTTTGACGTCGGAAATAGCCTTGGCTACGTCCATTGTTACCGTGCCGCTCTTGGGGTTGGGCATCAATCCCTTGGGACCGAGTACTCTACCCATACGTCCCACAAGTCCCATCATGTCGGGAGTTGTGATCATCACGTCAAATCCAAACCAATTTTCCTTTTGGATCTTTTCGATATACTCTTCGGCACCGACAAAATCCGCACCTGCCGCCGTGGCTTCGTCCGCTTTTGCGCCCTTGGCAATTACCAACACGCGAACGGTTTTGCCTGTTCCGTTGGGAAGCACCACCACGCCGCGAACCTGTTGGTCGGCATGGCGCGGGTCTACGCCCAGCTTGACGTGCAGCTCGAGAGTTTCGTCGAATTTGGCGGGAGCAACCTTGACTGCAAGGTCGATTGCCTCGGCAAGATCGTACTGCTTTGTTTTGTCAATTTGTTTCAATGCGTCAACATACTTCTTTCCCATAGCGCACCTCCTTAGTCAACGACGGTCACGCCCATAGAACGGGCTGTTCCTGCGATCATAGAGCAAGCGGCTTCGAGAGTTGCTGCATTGAGGTCAACCATCTTGAGCTTTGCAATTTCTTCGATCTGAGCCTTTGTGATCTTTGCCACCTTTGTTTTGTTGGGGACTGCACTGCCGCTTTCAATTCCGCATGCCTTTTTGATAAGCACGGGTGCGGGAGGGGTCTTTAACACAAAAGTGAAGCTGTGATCCTGATAAATCGTTACGATTACGGGAATGATAAGTCCCGCTTTGTCTGCCGTTCTGGCGTTGAAGTCCTTGGTAAAACCGGGAATGTTTATGCCGTGAGGACCGAGCGCAGAGCCTACCGGTGGTGCCGGTGTGGCTTTTCCGGCAGGAAGCTGCAGTTTTACGACTGCCGTTACTTTCTTTGCCATTGTGATTTCCTCCTGTTCGTGGTTCAACGAGACGACCGTTGAGTTTTTGCCGTCTCTCCCAAATTTGCACAGTTACGCCGTGCGCGCGAAAAAAACTAATCCTCTTCTACCGTGGTGGTTGTGGGATTGTTGATTTTTTCCAATTGAACAAAGTCCATGTCCACTGCCGTCTCGCGTCCGAACATGTTCAGCGACACTTGCGCCTTTTGACGAGCGGAGTCGATGCTCTTGATGACGCCTACCAAGCCCTCGAACGGACCATCCACAACGGTCACGTTGTCGCCCACTGCCATGGTGAAATCCACAACGGGGTCTTCCAAACGCAGACGCTTTACTTCGTCCTCCGTCAGGGGCCACGCCTTGCCGTTGGGTCCGACAAAGCCCGTTACGCCGCGAGTGTTGGTAAGCATAAACCAAAGCTGTGAAGAATAGACCAATTTTATGAACACGTAGCCGGGCATAATTTTGGCTTCGTATGCCTTGAGCTTGCCGTTGCGGTCCTCGATGAGCGTTTCGGTGGGAATTTTGGTGTCGAGGATCACTTCCTGCAAATTGCCGTTTTCCACCATTTGCTCAATGGACTTTTTTACCAAGCTCTCGTAGCCCGAATAGGTGTGCAGAATGTACCACTTTGCTTCGTTTGCCATTTGCTACTCAGACCTTAACCTTTGCTCCACGGCCATACCCAACCGTTGCCGCCGGGCATACTTATAAGCAGGTTTGCTAAAACCATATCCGCAATCAAAATGATTACCGAAAAAGCCAACACCACAAGCAAAACCACTGCCAAATTTTTGAGTACGGTTTTGAAAGTGGGCCATGTAACCTTTTTCAGCTCCGACCAACTCTTGGAAAAGAAAGAGCCGAGACGCTTGAACATGTTTGGTCTTTTTGCTTTTTGTTGTGCAGCCATGTCACTATCTCCTTACTTGGACTCTCTGTGCAAAGTATGCTTTCTGCAAAATCTGCAATACTTGTGGCGCTCGAGTCTGTCGGTGGTTGTTTTGCCGTTTTTGAAAGTGTCGTAGTTGCGTTGTTTGCACTCGGTGCATGCAAGCACAACCTTGACTCTGTTACCTTTCTTCGCTGCCATAATTTTCTCCTGTTTGTGTCGCAAAAACGAAATTGCGCACGCAAAAAATTACACCCCCTACAGAAGTGCAAGAGTATAATAACATATACAAAACGATTTGTCAACGAATTTGCGGGGAAAACCGCGCAAAAAAACAAAACGTCGCCACACAAAATGGTTTTGTCTAAACAAGTTTTGCATTTTGGTATTGACAATTATCTATTTATATATTAAAATATAACTCCATCTTTAAGCGTCGCAAGGAGACAAACAAAATGACAGACTACAAGGAATTGGTTCGCCAAGCATACGAAGCGCAAAAGCGCGCATACTGCCCCTACTCTCATTGGGCGGTGGGCGCGGCTCTGCTTACAAAGAGCGGCAAAATTTACCTTGGCTGCAACATAGAAAACAACACCTTTACGCCGTCGGTGTGCGCCGAACGCGTTGCCTTTTTCAAAGCCGTAAGCGCGGGCGAGCGGGACTTTGCCGCCATTGCCATTGTGGGAAACGACGTCCACACCGCTGTCGGCGACGGCGACGTTTGTCCGCCCTGCGGAGTGTGCAGACAAGTGATGGTAGAATTTTGCCCTGCCGATTTTGAAATCGTTCTCGGGCGAAGCTACGACGAATGGCAGGTGTACACTCTTGCGGAATTGATGCCCGTTGTGAGTTTGCCACTGAAACAATAGTTCCGACCAAACGCGAGGCGGTCGGTGTCGCAAAACGCCCGCCACGCTTGCTTATATGCGCATATCGCCACATATACAAACAACTCTCGGAGAGTTTTCCGAGAGTTGTTTTTTGCACTGTTTTTGCACCGCTTTTTACGGCATGGTGTAACCGTTGGTCCAAACGGCGCTTTCCGTCCACAACCGTGACAACTGTCCCTTTTGGGTAAAGTACCATGCTGTGCCGTAGCCCGGCGTTGTGTGGTTGAGGTCGAAGGTGATTGACACGATGCTGTTTGCAATTTTCAAGCCGCCGCACAATCTGTCCAATTTGATCCTTGCCAACTTTCCTTGATCGTACTCCCATTTGCCCGCTTGTTCATTCCACGTCATCAAGTTGTCGAACGAACCGCTGTGGTGGATCTTGACGTCAAGCGTTCCGAGTGCGCTGGAAATCGCACTGAGATTTGCCTTGATTTCGAACTGTTTGTGATCTGCTACCGCACTACCGTTGTTGTCGGTAGCGTCGCCGTAGTTGTAAGACTCGCCCGTGTCGAGAATTTCTTCAATACCGTAGTCCACACCGAACTTTTTGGCGTCGGGATTGTTGATTTGCTGTCTGATGATGTTTTCCAAATCGACGTCGATAAATCCAAGCACTTTTATTGTGCCGAGGTTCAACATCTTGAACAGGTACTCTTCTCCCGAGAGCAAGTTATCCACAAATTGCGCGGGTTTTATGTTGAGTGCTTGATAACCCGGTTCTTTACCTTGCTCACTTTCCAAGAAATCAGAACTTCTTGAAATATCTTCTGCTTTGCAATCCAAACACCTGTAATGAGTAGTTTGGAACAAACCCGATTTGTAAGATTGAAGATTTTCGGAGCCGCAATACGGGCAGCGATATCTTCCGCTGACTGCGGTCGCCGAGTCTCTGATAATGTTGAACATGCCCGTTCCGGTGCTGAATGTAAGATAGGTGTCGCCTCCGTGGTCTTTGTAAGCATCGTGATGACCGACAGAAAGAATTTCCAACTGTGTTTGGTCGCGATGAATTTTCACGGCAAAGTAACTGTCGCCGAATTCGTCAATGTCCGCATACATGGTGATACGTATGTTAAGATCGGCGTTACCCAAATATTTGCTACCGACAACTATACTTATATTAAGCAGTCCGTCTATCTTGAACGACCGTCGTCCCGGTTCGGTGGGCGTGCGCGTTTCGCCTTCGAGAGGCGTGTAGTCCTCGTAGTTGCCCGCGGTGATAATGACGGACGCGGCAAGCTCGTAGATACTGTCAAAGTTCATAAAGCTGCTCTTGTCGTATTCGGTAAGATAGCTGTTGATTGTGTGGTCGAGGTAGTCGTAGGTGCGGGTGTCCGCAGTGGATTCCTCGGAGAAATCGCCGTAGAAGGGCGAAGCCGTGACGTCCACACCCGTCAATTTTATGCTGAAGTTGCCGTAACCGAATTCCAGATCCTCCACAGTGAGACCGTTGCCCACGTGCTTGCTGTGGTCTGTGCCATCCTTGTTGCCGAAGCTCGGCTTTACCTTCAGAATGATTTGCTCCGAAAGCTTGTCGGAAAGCGCCTTGCCGTTGACATTCATCTCAAAGCTGTTGCCATAACCGCCGTAGCTTATCTTGTTGAACAGGCGGGCAAGTCTGCCGAGCTGAAGCTTGGGCATGCTGTTTTGCGCGTCCGCAATCATTTGTTTTACGCTGTTGACAAGGTTGGTGATTGCTCCGCCCAACACCTTGTCGAGCGCGTCCTTAAGGCGAATTACGTCGTTCAGCGCGTCGACGCTAAGCGTTGCGTGAAGCTCTCCGCTGCGGTTTGTTGCCTTGCTTGTGTCGTACTTGACGTACAGGCGCGATTTGGCGGTGTCCGCTCCGTTTCCGCCGGACTCACGCAACACGGCAATGTCGAGATACATCATTTCGGTGTAGTTTTGCGTGGCGACGTCCAATTTTTGCAACGTAAGGTTGGCGCGCAACTGCATTGTGTTGAGCAACGTTATAAGCATTTCGTAGCCTTTGTTTTTGTTGCCCTTGAATGCTTCTATGAGCTGCATCATCGAGAAGGAAGTGTCCGCCTTGTTGAAGTAGAAGGCAATATATGAACCTTGAGCTATACGGTAGCCTTCGGACAGCGGTTTGCCGTTTTCGTCAACGCCGCCGATGGTGATATCGGCATTACCGTTGAAGTCGAAACGCCAAGCGTTGGTGTTTACAAGGTCGTAGATGACGCCGTTCTTTTCCGCATTGTTGTCGAGGTTGCCGTTTTCGCCGTAGAACAGGTCCTTGAGAACTCCGTCCAACGATACGTAAGGCGTTTGGGAGTTTGCCGTGCGAGCGGCAATTTCTTCGGCAAACGTTTTGTGGGCGTCGGCTTGACCTTCCACCACGGAAAGAGTTGTGTTGTCAAAGATACTGCGTATGTCTATGTCCGCTTTCAACGTGTTGTCGCCCACGGAAGCGTCTATCGTAAAGCCCATCACCTTCAACTGTATACCCACGCGTGAGCTGTTGGGGTCGTGAATGAATGTAAGCGTTTTGAGTATGTCGCTCGGGTTTGTGTCGCTCTCGAACAGGTTGGGCAACTTGAGGTTGGTGTCCTTGGAAACCTTGTTGACAATGTTTTGCACCTCGTTGACAAGTTTGCCAATGTCGCCTATGTCGATGGACGCGCTTGCCTCGCCGTGGTTGGAAATCCACAGCTTGTTTGCGCCTATATCATATTTTATGTACAGGTAGGACGTGTTTTTGCTGTCAACGGACTCCACCATTGCGTAGACCATCATGTTTTCAAAGTCCAGACGCACGTGTATCGTGTTGGTGATGCCGCTGTCGTCGTTTACCTTGATGTCGATGTCCGTTGCCCAATCGTCCCCTTCGGGCTTGTCTATGTCGCCGCTGTACGCCGCAACGGAAACGCCTGCGGGCACTTCGGGCTCGACGCCGTTAAGGTTGAGCGTGATGTCGCCAAACTTGAAGTTGTTTACGCAAAGCAGCAGACCCACGGTCTTGTCGTTTTGAACATAAGGCGCAAGGGTTGCGGTGAAAGTTTCCACTCCCCAAGCCTCTTTGCCGTTTACCGTAAGTTTGACAGCACCGTTTTCTCTTTCGATACCGAACAGGCTTGCGTAGTCGAGGTTGAGCCAATTTGTAGAGGCAAATTTGTTGAGCAACTCCGCCACTTGGTCGAGGTACTTGTTGTAGCCCTTCAGCTTGTCAAAGTTCGTCGCGCTTTCGTCGGAGCTTTGAGCTTCGGGCTGTGCCGCGCCGCTAACGGGCAGTTTGAACTTGATACCGCCCACTTCCGCGTAGATTGCGTTGTTTGTAAGCCACAACTGACCGCCGTCAACAAGAGTGTAGCCGTTGTACGTAAGGCTGAATGTCACTTTCAATTCCAAAGGCAGGTTGCCCTGTTCCTTGTTGAATTTGACAAGCAAGTCGGCTTTGAGTCCGTAGGTGTTTTCGCCGAGTTTGACAGTGCCGTTTACGCCGACAGCATAGCCTTGCGCGCCTATAAGCGCGGTTGCCGCGGGTATCAGATCGCTCAACACTTCCTTCAAAGCGACGTACCGGTGAACATTGCTGTCCGCGTCGGGCATATCGACGAACGAACCGCCAAGCGCTTCTTGTTCCGCGCTGACAGCAAAGCTGCCGCCGTCCACGCTGAGGTTGTTGAGCGACACGGAGTCCTCTGTCACCTTGAAGGACGCGCCAATCTCTATGCCCTCCAAGCTTACGCCAAGATCGTAGCTGTCGTCGGCGTTTCGCGTAAAGGTAAGGCTGTTTAGCAACGTCTTTATCGTTTGGACGGTGCTTCCCGTCTTGCCGAACTCGGGTAGCTTGATGTTGACGTTTTGCAACGCTCCGACAAGGTCCTGCGCCATCGCCAGCACTTCGTCCAAGTCGTTTTTGACATTGAACACCATCTTTGTGCCCGTGCCCATTTCGATGAACACGTTGCCCGTGTCGGTGCTGAAACGGAAGTTTGCCAGCTTTTTGTCGCCGAAGTTCACCCAACCGAGAATACGATTGTTGAACAGATCCAACTTGACGCCTACGTCGAAATATATTTTGCCTTGCGCAGCCGTCGAAGCGGCAGCCACCATCAAAGGCGCGTCTTGCGTTTCTTCGCTTAAAGTAAGCCGCAGTTTGAGTTCGGCAACGTAATTTTCGGGATCGTCGGGAGCTTCTACCACCGCGCCGTGGGCGTTTGCCGTGCCGCTTATCGTTGTGGCAAGGGTTTGTTTTTGCTTGTTGCCGAGCGCAATGCCGCCGATTTGGAAGGTCACGCGGTTACTCGACGTACCCAATTTTAACGTGACGTCCTCCGCCAAACCGAGCTTGACGCCTGCAACCGTAAGCTCGATTCCGTTTTTGTCGGATTTGAGCGAAGCTACAAGCTCCGAAACGGTTGTCAGATCGTCAAGGTTTTGCGGCAAGCCTTTAACAAGGTCTATCACCGCGTCCAGCACATCGTGAATACCGCGGTACTGCTCCAGCGCAGTTGTAAGATCGTTCCACTTAAACTCGCCGTCGCCGGTCTTTTCTTCCAACTTGATTGCCTGACGAATGCCGTTTACGTCGATATAAAGCACGCCTTTTACAAGGCTGACGCTGCCCGTTGCAAGCAGCTTTTTCACGCCGTCCTTAAGCGTAAACGCCACGTTCAAGCCCTTGTTGTAGGCAATGTCGGCGTGCAGCGAGTAGTCGTTGCCGTCCAATTTGAGGGTAAGATCGGCGGACGTCTCGACGCCGGACGTGCCCTCAACTATGCCTTTGACGTTGACAATTTGCAGTACGCCTGCAAGCGTGTTGAGCAAGTCGTTACCGTTTTCGAACTGCTCGCTGTCGGTAACGTCGAGCTGTTGCGCCTTGTCGCCGTTCTTTGTAAGTGTCAACTTGTCGTTGGCAAGGCTCAAGGTTATGTTGTCAAAGTACAGCCTGTTTTCCGTTTCCGTAAATCTGACAACCAAACACAACGCTTCCGTTGCAAATTCGATGATGTGATTGCCCGCAAGGTCGAAGGTGAGCTTCGACAAAATGTCGTTGATGTCTACTTTGGTGCTTGTTTGTTCCGCAAACAACGCAACGATACGATTTACGGCGTCTCCCAAGCCTGCCACATCGAACTTAAGGTTGATGTTGCCCGCTTGCAGGTACAGCGTTTTGTCCACAAAGCGTACAAGTACCGTTTCTTCAACGTTTATGACGCCGATGTTATTGTTGGTGTACTTGAGCTTTGCCCAAACATCCATGTCGTACAAATTCGCGCTGATGTCCGCTTCCAGACCGAAGCCTTCCGCATGCAGGTTGAGTATGTAGTCGTTGGTAGAAGGTACAGACACTTCGTCCGCTTCTGCGCGTACCTGTGCAAAGACGCTTGAAATGTGTACGTTGGCAAGCGCAAAGTCTTTGAGAGTTACGCTCAAGTCGTCGCTTGCACCTAAGGCAAGAGTAAATTTGCCCAATTCAAGGTCTGTTGCGTCAATGCCGAGAGACAATGTCTTTGTTTCGCCGTTATAGCTCAGGCTCTCGAGCAGTTGCGCAAAGTTCAGCTCCGTAACGTCCAATTGAGTAAACGCACCAATTACGGACTTGAGCTGCTGTACAAGCTCCGAAAGCTCGCTGTGCTTGCTCAGCAATGCGCTTACCTGTTCGTTGTTTGTAAGCTTGTCTATGACAGAGGCTATGTCAACGTTGTTTTGTTTGTCAAGCTTGAACGCCGCCTTGATGTCGTTGATGGTAAGATATACCGTGCTGCCCGCAACTGTTACGTCGGCGTTTACAATTGCTATGTCTCCGTCACGCACCGCTGCAGTAACATGTATGTTCTTGTTTACGTCAAGAGCAAAGCTGCCTTCCACTTTGTACT
>CANRHN010000041.1 GCA_947630425.1 uncultured Clostridia bacterium
AGCAGAGCGGAGCTCACTCTTGGGCATTCGGCTACCAACTGCACACCGTGCAGCTTGCCTTCACGCCGAATGTGCTTACTCCGCTAACGCGGAGACGAGCCCTGTAGTTTTGGCGTTCCTTTTCCATTGCTACCTTTCTGCTTTGTCCGCGGCGCGGAGACTGATACGAGACGAGGGAAGGCGCGGTGGTGGGAAAAGCGTAAAAAGCGGGGCAAGCTGTCTCACAATTACGTTTTGAGGCATAAAAATAAAGTAAAGGGTCGCGCTCTTTGATACATAGGCATTTGCGCAAGCGTTTGCCTAAATGTATTCAAGGAGGAATGTGCAACATGAATGGCTACTTGGAGCTAATCAGCGTGCCGGCAATTGCGACGTTGGTGTTTGCGGTCATGGGCGTGGTGAAGTATGCCGTCAACAACAGCAAATTCGACCGCTTTGTGCCGCTGCTTTCCGCGTTGTTGGGTGCGGTTTGCGGAGTGGTGTGTTACTACGCCTTGCCGGAAATTATGCCCGCGCGCAACGTGGTTGTGGCTTTGGTGATAGGCGGCGCAAGCGGATTGACGTCCACCGGCACGCACCAAATGGTAAAGCAGCTCGGCAACAAAACGCAGGACGTGCCTCCCGACAACGAGGAAAACGATCAAACGGAAAACACGCAAGACAAATGATTTTTGTATACAACCGATACGCCGTCCTTTGGGGCGGCGTTTTGCGCAAAATGCGGCTATGGGGTGGGGATTTTTGCAAGTTTTTCAATGTTGAAGCGGTGAATTTGAGTTCAACAATCACGCCGTCGCCACGTTAAAAAGCGGCACTGCGGTATTCGATTGATTTTTATAAATAAATATGTTACAATTAACAAATATGAAAAAAATTTTGCCGAGACGTCGAAAGTTGACCGCTTGTTTACATAAATTCGGTAAAATATAAATCCGACAAGCGTATTTGTACAAAAGGAGTTAGTTGTGATTTCCATTGATGATCTGACAAAAAAATACGTAACGGGCAAAACGGATTTTTTTGCTCTAAGCAACGTTTCGCTGCAAATAGCCGACGGTGAATTTGTTGCCGTCACGGGAAAATCCGGTAGCGGCAAGTCCACGCTTTTGAACATTCTCGGCACTTTGGATTCTCCCACGAGCGGCAGCGTAACGGTGGACGGCGCAAATTTGGCAAATCTTGCGCATCGGCAAATTGCCCAATACCGAAACAAAACGGTGGGTTTTGTGTTTCAGGCTTTCTATCTCGAACCGAGCTACACCGTTTACGACAACGTAGAACTGCCGTTGATACTTGCAGGCAAAGTGGGAGACAACAGCGGCAAGGTCAATGCCGCGCTGCAAGCGGTGGGGCTGCTCAACAAATCAAGCGAAAAGGCGCGCACCCTTTCCGGCGGAGAACAACAGCGCGTGGCAATTGCGCGGGCAATCGTCAACGATCCGAGCTATATTCTTGCGGACGAGCCTTGCGGCAATCTCGACACAACCAACAGCAACAAGGTTATGGAAATACTTGCCGATTTGCATCGAAGCGGCAAAACGATAGTAATGGTCACGCACGACGCAGAGGACGCCGCCCGCGCAGAGCGTATCGTTACCATGTCAGACGGAAAAATCGTCAGCGATGAAAAAACTGTTCAAACTCATCTGGCTTGAAACGTCTTTTCTCAAAAGGACGTTGATAGTTATATTCGTCATTTTGACGGCGTTCAGTTCGGCTTTTTTAGCCATACTGTCCGTCATTTTTGACACGCCGAAGGGCATAATCGACGGTATCGACGCCGGCAAAAAGCACTACTTCGAGCTGTATGGCGGAGAATCGTTGGCACTTTCCGCGCCCGATAAAACGGCGGATTTCGCCGAACGTTACGACGCCGCCCTTTGTTACGGCACAATCGAAGGCACAACGCAAAACGCCGTTTTGAGTTTTAACGACAACGTTTTCGAGTCGGACATAGTTACCAAACTCGGAAGCGGCGAGTATAAGTTGGAGTACCGCGTTGAAAGACACGGTTACTTTGTTCCCGCAAAGTACGCCCGTCAGCTAAAATATTTTGCTCCGTTCGAAGGGGAAAAGGGCATTTTGCTGTGTAACGAAGCGGCAAAGGAACTCAAAGTTAAGGCGGGGCAAAACGTGGAACTGAACGGTCGGGAATGGACTGTTCTTGCCGTTTTCAACAAAAGCAAGGTGGCGCATGACTACACCGAAACGGATTCGGTTGTCCCCGCGGCATGGTACTATGTTGTGGACGACTCGGCAGGCGTACGTTTCGACGAGCTGTATTTGACGTATCCCTCCGCCGAGACCACATTCGCCGTTTGGAAAAAAGCTCCAAACGTGTTTACGATAAGCAAAATATTTGAAGAGTCGCATGAAAACATTGCGCTGGTGCAAACTTACTACGGCTATTTGGCAATTTTGTTGGGTGCGCTCAATTTGTTTTTGCTGTATGTGTTGTTTTCGCTGTTTTTCCGTTCGCGCAAAACACAAATATGCCGTTTCAAACTGTTGGGGGCTACCGACATTACCGTGGCGGGCATATATCTTGTCATTGCGCTTGTGTTGATAGTCGCCTCAATAGCGGTGGCTTCGGCGTTTTCGGTACTGATAAGCAAATTTATTCTCGATTTGTGCGGCAAGCTTTTCAGAGGAACTTACACGTATCACTATCGCGTTTGGTTGCCCTTTTCGTTGCTGGGAGCGTTTGTGCTTCTCGCTGTTGTGAATTTTGCTTTGTTGCAGCGCAAAGTGTCGCGCGTGCCGATAGCGGAGGAGGTGCGCTATGAGTAACAAACGTGCGTCTCAACCGCTATTTAAGTTGGCAATGGGCAACTTTAAGGCACACAAGGGTATAAATTTGCGTTTGTGCGCGGTGTTTGTGTGTTTGTCCGTGCTGATTTGCCTGTTTGCGGCATTTACGTTGTCCGTGGAGAGCCGACGGCAGGAAATTTACGATCAAAACACCTCGTCAAACTATATGTATTCCGCCTCCGACAGAAAGGAGCTGCTAAAGGAAAACGGCTTGACGCACTTCAACGAATACACGGTACAACGCTACAACCTTAACGATTTGATGAAGGAACACGTAAACGCCGACGTGCCCACCGTCACCACAAACTTTATTACTTTGCAGCTCAACAAGGTGCTGTACAGGTACAGCTCCAAAGAAACGCCCGAAATGCTTTGGATGTTCCGAGGCTTTACGTTCAACAGTTCGGACGTTAGGGAATTGCGTACTCGCTTTGGGATCGACAGTCCCTATATTGGCAGCTTACCCAAGGACGGCACAAACGAAGCGTTGGTTTCCGAGGCGTTGTTGGAAAAATACGGTTTGAAAGCCGACGACGTTATGGGAAAGCAGTTGAGTATCATTTTGGGCGAAAACGTGACCCCGATCGATCAGCATATAACTGTCACGGGAGTAATCGTCAAACAGTTTTACGAGCTGTCGGGACACCGTAAAAGCAAAACGCAAATTGTGCCTACCGTTGTGTTGGCGCAGAGAAATTTGTCCTTGCTCACCAAAATAGACGTGTTGTACGTTTACGAGTTTACGGAGTGGCAAAACCTGTCGGCAGGAGAATTGAGCGATATTTGCAGCGAAGGCGATCTTGTCTATTGCGGATTGAGCAGTTACAATCAGCGCGCCTTTTTAGACAACATAAAAACGGTGGTAGTCAACGTATTTTACGTTGTGGGTTCTATGTTGACGGTGGGACTGTTGCTAACCGTGATGCTGACAATCGACAAATTCGTAACCGTGTTTTCGCGAATTTGCGGCATTTTGCTCAGTTGCGGATTAGATCCGCGCAACATGTACCGACTGTTGCTTGCTCAAATATTATTGTTGTTTTTGTTGGCATTGCCCGTTGCCTTGGTGGGCGCATTGGTCGGCTATGCCGTCATTGTGGAACTGATGGCGATTGGTACGGGTATGAGCATGACGGTTTCCACCCTGACGCTTGTGCTGCTGTTGGCATTGGCTTTTGTGGCGGTGTTGCTTGCTGCGCTTGCGTTTTTCGGCTTTGCCGCGCTTCGTGTGCGCAAGTTGAGCGTCAAAGGAATGTTGACCGCCGAACAGAGCTAAAACAGCACATGGGGTGGGAAAAATTTTCTATTGCAAAAACGGTAAACATGAAAATTCAAATTATTGGCTACTCAGGTAGCGGCAAATCAACTTTGGCAACAAGACTTGGCGAGATTGCGGGTATTGATGTGTTGCATTTGGACAGTACGCACTTCTACGGCAATTGGCAGGAGCGCACCGACGAGGAGCAAACGGCAATAGTGCGACAATTCCTTGCCACGCACGAAAGTTGGGTGTTGGACGGCAATTGGCGCAAGATTGCTCCCGAGCGTTACCAAATGACGGATATCACCATTTTGCTGATGCTTAACCGCTGGACGTGCTTCCGAGCGGCATACAAACGCTATCGCAAATACCGCGACGTCTCTCGTCCCGATTTGGGCTGTCCGGAAAAATTTGACAAATCCTTTCGTCGTTGGGTGTTTTGGGAGGGGCGCAAAAAGTCGCGTAAGCAAACGCTCTACGAAGGGTTAAACGCCACTTCGGGGCAAAAGGTGGTGCTGAAAACACGCCGTCAGGTAGAAAAGTTCGTAAAAGACTTTTCCGAACGCTTCGGCAAATAAAATATTGCTGTTTACAGCATGGCAAAAACGTGATATAATATAAAAACGCAGTAGTATTGTTGGAAGATTATGAGCAAGAAAAAAGAACATGAAAAGATAAGCAAAAAATCCGTTTCGGCATTTCTTTCCGTTTTGGCATTGATTGTCGGGGTGACGCTTGCGGTTTTGTATGCGGTTTTGCCGTACATCAAAAACAACGACCCTTGGGGTAAAGTTTGTTTGTACGGAGGCTTGGCTCTTGCGGCGATAGGCATTATAGGCGTGCTTATTTGTATTGCAGTGTACCGCCGCGCAGACAAGCGAGAGGAAAGAGCAAGGCAAGAACGTCTCAAGCAGGCTCAAGCTGCGGCGGACGCGGGTTCGGGCGGCGTCACCTACATTCCCGCAACGGAAGCGGCAAACATTGTGACGGTGGGAACGTACCAAACGCTTGACGAAAAGTTTGCGCAGATTGCCAAAATGGACAAAACGCAATTTGTTATTTACATTGCGCGTTTGTTCAGCCGCAAAGGTTATCAAGTAAAGCTGACGCCCGTCATAGACAATCACGACATAGACTTGTTGGTGGAAAAAATGGGCGTTATAATAGCCGTCGGTTGCTTGCTCACAAACCGTGTGTTGTGCAAGGAGGACATTGTGTGCGTTCGCGACGGCAGGGCTTTTTACGGCGTAAACAACTGTATGGCGTTGACCAACATGTACTTCGATCGTACCGCATTGGAGTTTGCTCAAGCGGAGCGTATGTCTCTGGTGGATCGCAACGTCCTCGCGGACGATTTTATGAATTGATCTCAATTTGTTTAATATTCGCATCCCATATTGCAAAAAAGCGATATGGGGTGCGTTTTTTTAACAATGTCGCGTGGTTTTGTCGCAAGCGTAGCAGCCGCGGCAAGGAGATGAACGGCGTCGAACCGCATGGCGTACTGCGGCAAACAGGGCTGTTGCAAGCAGTAAAATTGTCAGCACGGCGGCAAATGCGGATGGGTGTTTCAATGCCAAATTTCCCGTTTGGTACACCGTCAGCGACATAAGGTAAGCCGTTGCAATTTGAAAGATAATGGTTTTCAAACCGTTTTTCCAATTGCCCTGTTCGGCAAAACTTGCCGAAATTGCCGCAATGCAGGGAACTGTAAGCAAATTGTACATCACAAAGCTGTATGCGCCCAGCGGCGACACGGCGTTTGCTATTCCGTCGGGTAGCAGTATTTGCAGCGTGGTAATTACGGTCTCCTTGGCGGCAAGTCCCGACACGGTGGCTACCGCAAGCTGCCAACCGCAACCGCGATCGTTGAAGCCGAGCGGAGTAAACAGCGGCGCGATAAATTTCCCCAAAGCTGCAAGCATGCTTGCTTCCGTTTCCGCTTGTCGGAAGTCAAAGCCGAAATTGGTCATCACCCACAGCAAAACGGAGGCGGCAAAAATGATCGTGCCCGCCTTGACGAGGAACGCTTTTGCCCTGTCCCACATTTGGTAAAGAACGTTTCTTGCCTTGGGCAGACGGTAGGGAGGCAGCTCCAGCAAAAACACGTTGTCGAAGTCGGGCTTTCTTTTCAGCAGTTTAAGAGCCAACCCGCCCACAATCACAGCGACAACGCTTGTCAGGTAAAAACTTACGGCAAAAAGAGTGTTGCCGTCAAAAACGTAGCTTGTAAAGTAGGCGATTACAGCCAACTTTGCGGAGCAGGGGACAAATGGCGCCAAAGTAACTGTCGTTTGACGTTCTTCGGCGTTTTTTATTGTGCGAGTAGACATTATTGCGGGAACGCTGCATCCGCAACCCAACAGCATACACACAAAACTTCTTCCGCCAAGCCCTAATCCGCACAACGCTCTGTCGGTAATGAAAGCAATGCGTGCCATATAACCGCATGCTTCCAACAACGCGATACAGCCGAAAAGCAACGTTATCTGCGGCACGAACCCCACAACACTCATAACTCCGCCTATCACGCCGTCGCAAACGAGAGAATTGAGCAATTTTGGCGCGGATGCGAGCAGTTTTGACGCAGAGCGTTGCATCCACGGGGTAACTTTGCTTTCTATCAGGTCTGTCAGCCAACCGCCCAAACCGCCTACCGAAACAAAAAATACCGCGCTCAAAAGGAGAATGAGTATGGGAAACGCCAGCCATCTGTTGAGCAAAACGCGGTCGATTTTTTCCGTCAACGCTTGCTTGTCCTTTTGCGGAGAAACGCTCACGGCGCGTTGCAAAGCCGTTTCTATTTGCGCGTAGCAGTCGTCGGCTGTGGGCTTTTTGCTAGCCTTTTGCGTGTTGGGCGACGTTGCCGTTTTGCGGCATTGCTCGACAAGCTCGGCAATTCCCCTGTTCTTCATTGCCGAAATGCTCACAAACGGGCATTTGAAAAACTCGCTCAACTCCTTTTCGCTTACACTTATGCCCTTTGCCTGCGCTTCGTCCTGCATGTTGAGCGCAACCACGGTGGGAATACCGAGGGACAGCAACTGAACGGTAAGCAACAAGCTTCGTTCAAGACAAGTGGAATCGGTCACGTTCAGTATCACGTCCGGCTTGCCTTCCGTAAGATAGCTTGCGGTTACTTGTTCTTCCGGCGTAAAAGGCGTAAGCGAGTAACAGCCGGGGGTGTCTACTATCGTGACGGACGGGTCCAAAGTGCAAATTCCCGTTTTGCGTTCGACGGTCACGCCGGGCCAATTGCCTACCCGTTGATTGCTCCCCGTCAAGGCGTTGAACAGCGTCGTTTTGCCGCTGTTGGGATTGCCGACCAACGCAACATTTAGGTGCTTCTTATTGTTAATATATATATTAGAGTTATTCATAACATTATTTAAGGAGTTTTGCTGACGTCGATATGCGCGGCGGTTTCTTTGCGGAGACAAAGCCGGTAGCCGCGAAGGGAAATTTCCATCGGGTCTCCCAATGGCGCAACGCGAACCACCTTTACGATTGCGCCCGTACCGAGTCCCAATTCCGCAAGGCGCAAGGTGGCGGCGGCGGAGGCGTTGACTTTTTCCACGCGACAGCTTTGTCCCAAGGCGATTTGCGACAAATTCGGCGTTGCGGAAAAATTCTTTTTTGCAGTTGACGATTTGTTTGACATTTTCGGAAAACCTGTAGTATAATATGAATAATTTCCGCTCGGTAGAGCGTTTTTTTGTCAAAACAAAACGTCCGAACGGAAAGAAAAAATCATATTCGGCATTGCAAACGGCAACTGTAAAGCGTACCGAAACACAGAAAAATTTTTCTGCAAAAAGCGCAAAAAAACTTGTAAAATCTTGTTCAAAACAGTTGACACTCATTGTGGGCTGTGGTATGATAAATAG
>CANRHN010000042.1 GCA_947630425.1 uncultured Clostridia bacterium
TGTTCTATCAATTTGCCGACCTCGGCAAATTGATCGGAAGGTTCAAAACCACTGTTTTTACATGCAAGCATCGCGCGATCGATAACCTTGGAAAAATTGCTCCATTTTGAGTATTCCAAGCATAAAACAAAAATAGCCTGAACGTTCTTTTTACGAAAAAAGAAGTTCAAGCTATTCACAAGTGGTGCGGGATGTGAGACTTGTCCCAAGCGCAGCGCAGGGTAAGCAACATTCGGCGTGAAGTCAATCTGTGCAGTGCACAGTTGATAGCCGAATGCCCAAGGGTGTGCTCGGCTTTGCTTTATGAGCACAGCCGCAGGGGGTGGGGTAGAAAGCAGCAAACATTCAATTGCAACAAAGAGGTAAAAGGTGTAAGCGTTGCGGAGCGCTACGTTATTTCGGCATCTCACATTCGGCATAGATGGGCGAGCAAGCAAATAGGAACAAAAGAAAAAAGTGCGCCTTGTGCACACTTTTTCTTTTGCGACTTCAAGTGAAGCTCGCCCACTTGGTGCGGGATGTGAGACTTGAACTCACACGGTCTCCCATACGCCCCTTAAACGCACGCGTCTGCCGGTTCCGCCAATCCCGCATTGCTCTAATATGATAATTTATCGGCGGCAATTTGTCAATTGTTTTTCGCAAAAAATCAAATATACTTTTCCGCGAGTACAAAAAACACCGCTTGGGGCGGTGCTTAATCGATGAGGCTGTCGGAAATCTTGCTGTACACGGCGGGGGCTTTTTCCGCCCAAGTGCGTTCGATATATTTGGCAATGTTGCGCGTCATCACGTTCAGCTTTACTTCCAGCGTGGTTTTGGTGGGCTCGACGATCTTCAATATCACGTCATAGCTGCCGTCGGGGCACTTTTGGTAAGTGGCAACGTAGTCTTGCTTGCGGCGGTACTCGATGCGTTTGTGCTTGATGTCGTCCGCTATAAGCTGACGAACGCTGCTGGGAATGCGGGTGTAGAAGTTTTTCAAACACCATCTGCCCTCGGAAGTAAGGTCGTACAGCTCGTCGCCGCCGCCCATGGGCACGCTTTTGTACACAAAGCCGTTTTGAACGACGTCGTAGAGGGTCTGCTTGCAGTTGGCGTAGTCTATCCAATTGTTTTTGTAGCTGCAAAGATCCAAAATGGTGGCTTCGGTCAATGCCGTTTCCATTTTGTCAAACACGAACAAAAGTATCAATTTGTTCAGCGTGCTGTCTTGCGTGATACCTGCTTGCATAGTTACCTCTCTTTGCTAACCAACTAAGTATACACTAAAAGTTGAATTTCTACAAGAGTTTTCAGCGTTTTTACACAAAAATACTTCCAAAAAGAACTCAACTGTGGTAAAATACTATTCTAAAACAACATCACAGCAAATTTTTCGGGAACGTCCTGCCAAAAAGCGAGTCAACATGAGTACAAACGAAATTGCCAACTTTACCGATAGCGTCAACACCCTCATCGAGGGCAAGCTGATACTGATAGACAAGCACATTGCACAGGTGCTGAAATGCGTTGCCACTTCGCCCACGCTGTGCCGCACGCTTGCCGAAACGGTCAAAAACATGTCCTACGCCACGGAATTTTCCCGCGCGCGCGTCACTTGGACTCGTTCGGACGGCACGGTGGAGTGCAGTCTGAAGCTGCCCGTAGACCGCAACAGGCTGTTTGCCTTTGTTGTGTGTCTGCTTACGGAAGTGGACGCGGGCAAGCGCAACATTCTGGACTTTCTCAAGGAGTACTACAACGCCGGCGACAACGACGGCAGTTACCAACGCTTTGCGGAAGAGGTGCTGAAGCCCTTTAAGCAGGCGGGCGTAACACTGCTTAGCAGTATCGACCCCGAGGGCGTCGACAACAGCTATGTGGAGCAGGCGCAACGGTTTTTCCGCGCGGAAAACATCTACATCGACACCGCGGCAATGACGCAGATACTCAACGAAGCGGAGGAAATACGCAAAATAGTGGCGGCAGAAAAGCCCTCGCCCGACGCGTTTGCCGAGTACAACGCCGCCTCCGAGTACCTTGTAAACGCGCTGTATCTCAAAAATCCCAAAATAATTTCCGTATCGTTTTTGGCATACAAGCACGTCGCCCTCGGCTATGACGACGCCGCGCCTCACGTTCGGATCATGGCGCAACTGCTCAAAAGAGTTTTGTAGTCCCAAAAGGCGTTTGCAGCATGACAAAGAAAAAGAAAAAAGAAAAAAAACTCGGCTTTTTTGCCTCGATAAAACAGCGCGACCCCGCCGCGCGCAACTCGTTTGAGATATTTTTTCTCTACCCGGGGGTTCACGCCCTCATCTGGTACAGAGTCTCGCGCTTTTTTTATCGCATAAAATTTAAGTTTGTGGCACGGCTCATAATGAAGTGGGCGCGCTTTTGGACGGGCATAGAAATTCACCCCGCCGCCAAAATAGGTAAAAATTTGTTTATCGACCACGGTATGGGCGTTGTGATAGGCGAAACGGCAATAGTGGGCGACAACTGCACGATATATCAGGGCGCAACGCTGGGCGGCACGGGCAAGGAGCACAACAAGCGTCACCCAACGCTTAAGGACAACGTGGTGGTGGGCGCGGGCGCAAAGGTGCTTGGCAACATCACCATAGGCAACAACGTCAAAATCGGCGCAAACTCGGTGGTTTTGAAGGACGTCCCCGACGACTGCACCGTTGTGGGCGTGGGACGTATTGTAAACGCTCGCCGTCAGCAGCAGGCTCCGAGCTGCGAGGATTGCCCCAATTTTGAGGAGTGCTGTGACGCAGCCAACCCCGAGGGCTGTCCCGTAGGAGCTGCGGACGACGGCAACGTCGGCTGAAAAAAATGCATGTTGTTGTTTTGAAAGGAGAAGCAAAATGAAAGTAAAAATAAGCGCGGACAGCACCGCCGATTTGTCGCCGGAGCTGCTTGAAAAGTACAATGTGGCAACAATGCCCCTGCACGTAAGCTTGGGCGAAACGGACTACCTTGACGGCGTGACAATTTGCCCTCAGGACATTTACGATTACTATGCGCAAAACAAAAAATTGCCCAAGTCGGGCGCGTGCAGCGTGGAGGAATATTCGGAGTTCTTTGGCGGTTTGCTCGAAGAGGGCAACGACGCAATTGTGCATTTTTGCATTTCCGCAGAGATGTCCGCGTCCTTCCAAAACGCCGAAATTGCCGCAAAGGAGCTTGCCAACGTCTACGTTGTTGACAGTCGTCAGCTAAGCACGGGTATAGGCTTGCTTGTTTTGGACGCATGCGACGCCGCAGCAAAGGGTTTTTCCGCGCAACAGATTTACGACCGTGCAATGGAGCGCAGAGACGCCTCCAAATCTTCCTTTATCGTGGACACGTTGGAGTTTTTGTACAAGGGCGGCAGATGTTCCGCATTGGCGTACTTGGGCGCAAACCTGCTTTCCATCAAGCCCTGTTTGGAAGTAAAGGACGGCGTGATAGGCGTGGAATCCAAACCGATGGGACGCTATCGCCGATGTGTGACCAAGTACTGCGAAAACATTCGACGCAAAATTACAAATCCCGACCCCACGCGCGTGTTTGTGACTCACACCAAAATGGACGAGGGCATTGCCGAGGAAGTGATTGCAACAGTAAAAAGTTGGGGCATTTTCGACGAGGTGCTGGAAACGACCGCGGGCTGCACTGTAACAACGCACTGCGGCGCCAACACCATAGGAATTTTGTATTTTAATGACGGAAAGTAATCCGACCAAAGTGCCGCTCGCATATTCCCCGAAAAAAGGGCTTCGCGTGTCGCTTGGGTATTCGCCGCAAAACGGGCTTCGCTTCGGGCTACGCCCTCGTTGCAGATTGTTTTGCGTGCGAACACCCGCGCTCCTGTGTTAAACAAGGTTGGTGTGTTTTTTATTGTGAGGTACTCGTTGCAGATTATTTTTCACCGAACACCCTCGTGCCTTGTTGAATAAGGTTTAGTTAGTTGCAGATTGTTTTGTAGCGCAACACACTTGCTCCCACTTATCCCCAAAAAAGGAATATATGCGTAAATGCACCTCTGCAGATTATTTTTCGGTGAACACACTCGCTCTGTGTTTGTGCCACGGATATGGCTTGCTTTGTTGCACAAGGGTAAAAAAGGTCGGAACTTTAATCAGGACAGCTTGTTTCTTAATACATTCTGCAACTGCATACAAAGCCTTCTCTTGAGGACGCAAGAGAAGGTGGTGCGAAAGCACCGGATGAGTTTCGACCCACAGGAGCTTCCCCGAGAGAGTGGGCGTGGCGCGTAAAGCCAATCACCACAGTGTGGTGTTGGTAGCAGCCACGCGCTCGCCGCTTCTGACTTACCGCGGCGAGCGGTCCTTGTTGTCCCCGACAGGGGAATAGGGACGAAGTGGTGCATTGGGTATTCGTCGCAAGGGCTTCTCCGAGCAGGGAAGCCTTTTTTATGCGGTTTTGCAGGCGTCGTGAGGCGAATATACGAAAAAACAGTAAACATTTGTTAAATAAGTTGCTTTTTGCACGACAATGAATTATAATTGAACAAAGCCGCTTGGACGGGCTTTTTGGAGAAAATGAGCAAAATTTACATTGTACTATCTCAAACGGGAACAACGCTTTCCAAAATAATCAAAAGGTTTACGCATGACAAGTACAATCATGCGTCCATTTCCTTCGATCCCGAATTGAAAACGTTGTACTCCTTCGGCAGACTTCACCCGCGCTTTGTTGCGCCGGGCGGTTTTGTGATGGAGTCGCCGAACTACGGCACTTTCAAGCGGTACAAAAACACCAGAATTGCGCTGTACGAGTTGGAAGTTTCCGACGAAAAGTACGACGAAATTCGCTCGGGCGTGGAAGAAATGTACGCTCACAGGAAGGACTACAAGTATAACTACAAGGGTTTGCTGTGGGCGACCTTCAACAGGCGGTACGCCAAACCCAGACGTTTTTACTGCTCGGAATTTGTGGCTTACGTTTTGTCCGCTTTCAAATTGGTGGAGAAGGGCTTTTTTGACACAAAGGTAATCAAACCGATGGATTTTGTGCGCGTGCCCAACGTGAGGCTTGTGCGCGAAACCAAAATGTCCGACTACGCCACGGCGTGAAAGCAAGTTGTAAATTTTACTTGACAGCAAAACAAAATTGACGTAAAATTACTTTAGACTCACCGCTTGCTTCGGCAAGCTGCCTTGGTTCTCGTAACTTTGAGGCGGTGAGTTTTTTTATGTGCGTTTCCGCTTGAATTTTTTCCGCCGAAGTAGTACAATTTGTTATAGATGAAAACTATTGCACAAATCACAACGAACTCGGCGGAGCAAACGGAACGCTTTGCCGAGGAATTCGCCTCTCGTCTGCGCGGCGGAGAGGTGCTGCTTTTGAAGGGCGAGCTGGGCGCGGGCAAAACGCATTTTGTAAAGGGGCTTGCGCGCGGCTTGGGCATTGACGACGTTGTTACCAGCCCGACTTTTGCGCTGCACAACGAATATCACGGCGCGCTCACACTCAATCACTTTGATTTTTACCGCGTAGAAAACAGCGAAGAGGTGGAGCTGTTGGGGCTGGACGAAATGTTTTTCGACCGTGACGCCGTTGCAGCCATAGAGTGGAGCGAAAACGTTGCCGATCTGCTGCCCGCAAACTGCATTTCGGTACAAATTACCAAAACGGGCGACAACTCTCGCATTATTACGGTGAAGCAATGAAGGTTCTTTTTGCAGATACGACCACAGCCGACCTTGTGGTGGCGGTGATAGAGGAAAACCGAGTTACAACCGTTTTGTGCCGCGACGCACAACGCCGTCACAGCGAAATTTTGTGCAACAAGGTTGCCGAAGCGTTGGAGAAGGCTCAAACGGGGTTCGACGAGCTGGACGCTTACGCATGCGCGATTGGTCCGGGCAGCTTTACGGGCATAAGAATAGGCGTTTCCACCTTGAAGGGGTACGCAACCGCCCTGCCGCACCCGCTGATTGCGGTAAATTGCCTTGAGGCGATTGCCCTTTCGGAAAAGCTCGGTTCAAAGGGAAGCGCGACGGTGGACGCGGGCAACGGTTACTACTTTGCCGATTTTGACGGCGGCGTTGCGCCCTGCTTGATACCCTACGACGACGTTCGGGCGCAAAGCGCGGCAAGCGGCAGTGCGGTGGATTACCTCGACGGGGCAATTGCCATTGTGCGCAAGCGTTTTGCCGAGGGCAACTTCGACGACAGATTTCAGCCGCTGTATATCAGGCGGTCTCAGGCGGAGGAAAACAGATGACGGAAAAGCTTACATTTTCTATGCAAACGGTGTTTCAGCTGAACAAAATTGAAAAAACTTGTTTCGGCAAGGAGGCTTGGACGGTAAACAATCTTGTGGCGGAGTTTAACAACGAATTTTCCCACTTGTTCGGCGAAAGGGTAGACGGGGAAATTGTGGGCTACGCGTGCGTGCGCGTGATGTACGAAGAAGCGCAGATATGCAACGTTGCCGTACTGCCGGAGTTTCGCCGCCGCGGAATTGCCACGGGCTTGCTCAACAGCATTGCGGAGCTTGCCAAAGAGCAGGGGTGCGAACGTTGCGAACTCGAAGTGAACACGGCAAACCTTCCCACGGTGGAGTTGTACAAAAAGTGCGGCTACGAAATAGCCGGCACTCGCCCCAACTTTTACAGGCGTTCCAAGCGTTTCCCCACGCGCGACGCATATACCATGATCAAAAAATTGTGAGCCGACCAAACGCGAGGCGGTCGGATGGACTTGCCACTCCTCAAAAAAAGAAATAAAAACTCTTTATAAAAAATTTTAATAAAAAGAGGCAGACACCTCTGTGCTTGGCGTCTGCGCCATCGTGACCCTACGGGCGCGTTGCGCCGACGAAGGCGAGCTACTAAGGAAGCCGCTACACGCGGCTTCTTTTCGGGTTCCCACGCAATGCGAGTGTCATTGCGTGGGAAGAGGCGCAACCGACTGTTAGCGGAACCGACTGCACGACAGTGTAGTTGGTGCTAACCAAAGCCGTGTTGCGCCGAAGTTTCGCTGGGGGTCTCCCTTGTCACAAGGAACTCGCGTGCGCCCACAATCACACTTGCGCACGCTCACGCGGCTGCTACAAAGTGCCCACAGGGCACATTTGCTTAACGCGCCGCGCCCACATCTCCCCCGGGGTGGATTGCAAGTGCCGCGCATGTCGCCACTTGCAAACGGAATTTTCGCTTTTTCCGCTACTACGGACGAAACGTCCGTCTCCGCGCGCGAAAATACCGAGTTAATATAGAAGT
>CANRHN010000043.1 GCA_947630425.1 uncultured Clostridia bacterium
CGCCGTCGTAGCTGCGCCCGCTGAATTTTTCCCCCACGTCCAGCTTGACGATACGCGTCACCTTGAAATAGCGAAAATCCCGCCTGAGCCTGCAAAAGCTGTAAACGTACCAACCGCCGTCCTTCAAAATGAGGCAGTATGGCTCGATGACGCGCACGCTGTCCACGCCGTCCTTGGAGTGGTACTCGATGTGGCACAGCCTTTTTTGCGCAATGCAGTCGGAAAGGGTGTTGACCAGCTCCCCGGGAACGGAATCGCCGCCGTCCACAATGAATTGGTCGCTTTTCAAAATGGTCGCGCTCTTGTGCGAACGGTTCAGCCCCGTCAGCTTGGAAATCGCCTGCCGCGTAACGTCGTCCTGCAGGGCGTTGCTTTGCAGACTGAAAATCAGCCGCTCGTACTCGTCGGGGGTGAAGTAGGTGGCTTTGAGCTTGTAGTTTTCCACTATGCGCCAACCGCCGCCCCGCCCCAAGCAGCTTTCTATCGGCACGCCGCCCTCCGACAGCATTGCCATGTAGCGGTAGACGGAGCGCGTGGAAATTTCGTATTTTTTTGCCAGATCCTCGGCGCGAACAAGGTCGTCCGTGGCAAGAAGAGTGGAGAGCATGCCCACCAAAACGGGAATTTGCATAGTTTTTTTCTCCTTGTGCTTTGATTTTTTTTGTCGAAATGTGTGTTTTTGCGGTGTTTTGATGTGTGTTTTTGTGGTGTTTTGATGTGTGTTTTTGCGGTAATTTGATGTGTGTTTTTGCGGTAATTTGCGCCGCTTGATGTCGCTTTTTGTCGCTTTTTGTCGGTTTGCGACGATTTTTGTTGTTTTACGTCGATTTGAAGTAGCTCCTTTTTGTTTCCGTCGCGTTCCGTCGGTTTGCCTCGCTTTTTGTCGCTTTGCGCAAATTTGAGAACAATATCAATTGTAAAACACTGACAGAATTTTGTCAAGTTTTGACGAAAAATTGTAAAAAAATTTTAACAACACTGACAGCATAATGTCCGATTTACTGTGATAAAATAGTGTCAGAAAACAATTGAAAAAGGAGATCGACAGTGAAATACGATTGTTCGGACGAATTCGATTTGAGTGAGATTTTCAGAAAACTGACCGCGCCGATCGCGCAGACAAAGGCAACCGTATCGCAAGAGGAGCTTAGTCTTGCGCAGTTCCAACGCGCCATAAACAGCCTTATGGCGTTGAAACAACGGTAGGCTCTCGCCATGTTTTTGCCTTGCCCGTGCGGCAGGCGTTTGCTCTACTTCTTTTTTACCCCGCCCGCACCGTCAAGCACGCCGGAATCAAACGTGTAAAGGTAGCCTTGCAGCTGTCGGTAGTCGGCAATCGCCTCGTCCACCAACGCTTCGCCGTAGCGCGTGCGCGAGTACTGCCCTTGCCACAGTCCAAAGGCGAGCGAGCCGGGCGTTGTGTTGATTTCGTTGACGTACAGCTTGCCCGTTGCGTTGTCGAAAAGATAGTCCACCCTTATCACCCCCGCAAAACCGAGTTTTTCGTAAATTTCCGCCGTGAGGCGTTTTACTTCCCCCTTCAGCTCTTCCGTCAGCGTTGCGGGAGACTTTTTTTCGGCGTTGTTTTCAATATATTTGTCCTCAAATGTCAGCAATTCGTTCAACGTGACTGGGCTTTCCACGTTGCTTGTTTGCACCTTGCCGTCAACGCGCATTGCCGCGCAGTTGAACTCGGAAAAATCCGTCAGAGCCACTTCCGCAAGCACGCTGCCGCAGTAACGAAAGGCAACGTCAAGCGCGTTAGTCAATTCCTCCTTGCAATGCGCAACGTTTACGCCGATGCTGGAGCCGAGTAGCGAGGGCTTGACAATGAGCGGAAAGCCCAAACCGACGGCTTTTGCCCCTTCGGCGGGCGTTTTCAGTTCCACGCCCTTTACAACGGGAAATCCGCACTGCGCAAGCACCTGTTTGCAAAGCGACTTGTTCATAGCCACCGCGCTCGAGGCGACGTCCGAACCGACAAGGGGAATACCGGCAAGTTGGCACAGCGCGGCAACGCAACCGTCCTCGCCGTTCAACCCGTGACAGCAATTGACGGCAACGTCCACGTGCAGCTTGGAGAGGCGTTTTCCTCTTACAATGCCCAACGCGCCTTCCCCCGTCAAAAACACAACGCGAACGGAAGGCGTTTTGACAAGGTGGTCGCGCGGCGTCCATTCGTTGCCCGCCAAAAACGCCCTGTTTTGCTTGTCAATGTACACGCTGACAAGTTTTCCCTTAAAGTAGCCCTTGGCTAAACACGCCGTGATGATGGAAACGTCGTGCTCGCAGCTTTTGCCGCCGTAGATGACGGCAACGGTGCGTTCCTGTTTGTGTGCAGCTCGAACTTTCATTTTTTCTTACCCCATGTTGTGTTTTTTGGTTTTTTTGACGCGTTACAAGCCTGCCACGTCGGGCAGATCGTTTTGAAAAAGCAGCACTCCGCCCTGCACAAAAGGCAGGGCAAGCCGCACCGCTTGGTTCAGGCTGTCGGCGCAAATCGTTTTGCAGCCCGACTGCTCCAAGCCCTCTCTCAAAAAGCCTTTGTTTTTGCCGAGTACCACCGCCACGTCGCAGGCTGCGCCCAAAATTCTGCCGCACTCCACGTTCAATTGACGGCGAAGCCTGCCGCACTCTGCCAGCCCCTGCGTGACGACCACCTTGGAGCAACAAAATTTGTCAAGGGTCTTGGCGCAGCTTGTCACCCCCGCAATGCTGCCGTTGTAGCTGTCGTCGAGAATGTAAAAGCCATTTGCGCGTTTCAATTCCAAACGGTGAGGCGTAGGTCTCACACGGCAAGCGTTTTTCACCGTTTGCTCCAAGCTTTGCCCCAACCGCAACGCCGTTTGAGCGCAGATGGCAAACACGTCGGCAACGTAGTCGGCTATGTGCGGCAGGGTAACTTCCCTTTTTTCGCCGCCGCTTTCCACCGTCAGCGTTGTACCCTCAAAATTTACCTGCTTGCACACCGTTTTCAACCCGTCGTTTGACAAATGCTTGGCGCACACGCCCGCGTCGGCAAAGGAACGGGCTGTTTCGTCCCGCGCGTTAAGCACGCAAAACCCCTTTTTTGGCAAATGCTCCACCAATTCGCGCTTGGTCGCGACAATGTTCCGAAACGTTTTGAAGGTGGAAAGGTGCTGCTCGCACACCCCCGTAACAATGCCAACGCTCGGGCGAAAGAGCTTGCAAAGCTGTGCAATGTCGCCGCGTTTTCTCGCGCCGAACTCCAGCACAAGGTATCGCGCGGAACAAATGTCCGTTTTGTTGACGTAAGCGGCAATGCCCAACGGCGTGTTGCAGCTGCCCATCGGTGAAACGCAGTCCTTTAGAAGTGAAGAAAGCATGTCCTTTACGGATGTTTTGCCGTAACTGCCCGTAACCGCGATGACCGTGACGTTGCTTTTTGCAAGCTTTGCGCACGCTTTGCGCAGATAGTGGCGGTTTACGACAAGCTCCGTCGGCAGACAGATCGCCCAGGAGACGAGCGTCACAACAGGCAACAGCCACACCCACCAACTGCTGTTGACAAAAACGCAAAGGGACAAAAGCAAAATCGCCTGAACCGCCAACTGCCGCCATATTCGCTTGGTGAGCTTTAGCGGACATTTGCGCCGAACAAGCAAACAACCTACAGCCAACGCTCCGAACAGCACGGCGTTTACGTAGCAACCGAAACGCCAAAAGTCCAACGCCACCGCCGCCCCCTGCACGAGAACAAGCGCGGCAAAGTACCAAGAAAAACACAGCTTGAAGTAGCCCCGTTGCGGTCGGTAACTTGCCGATTGCAACGTTCTGAAACATTCGGCGGAACTCGCCGTCAAAAATATTGCGCACAAAACGTCCGCTACAACACGCACACCCTACTCCGCAAATAAAGAGATTGTTTCGGCAAAGGCTTTGGGCGAACGGAAAAGCGCAAAGTGATCCCCGTCCACAAAAACAAGGCTGCTGCCCTTTACAAGACGGTGAAGTTTTTTTGCGTGCCACGGGGGAGTTGCCTCGTCCTTGCGTCCGTTGACGATAAGCACCGGACAACTAACGCGACGCGCATAGTGAGAAAGGTCCTCGCCCACCACCTTTACAAAGGTTTCCCTTAGCGTTCCGCTGCTGTTCAGCCAATCGGCGGACGCGTGAGATTCGTCCACAATGCCGAAGCGTTTTTTCAGCTTGTACATGCGCACGCGCAACCACCGCTTGAGGGAAAATCTTCTTAGCCCTGCGGGGGCAAAAAACAGCATGCGCTCCACGCGCTCGGAATGAGTTGCCGCAAGCACAATGCCCACTCGGCAGCCGAAGCTGTGCCCCACGATCGTGACGCGCTCGAGATCCTGCTCGCACAAAAATGCGTACACGTCCGCCGCGTAGTCGGCGACAGTTTTGCTTGCCGCAAGCTCTTGACTTTTGCCGAAGCCGTCAAGGTCCACAAGGTAGCATGTAAAGTCAGGCAGGCGTTTGGCAACAGGCAAAAACACGCTGCCGTCACAGCCCCACCCGTGCAAAAACACTATCGGCTTGCCGCTGCCCGTCTTGACAAAATACACCGCGCCACCTCAATGATTATCCTATGAACGCTCTTGGCGCAAAGTGACAACCTTAGACAAACAAACCAAAAAATTCCCAAAATCCGTCAAAAATCGACATTTTTGTAGCATATTTTCAATACTATGTCTCGCATAGTATTCCACAAACCGCCCATTTCCGCCATTCTTCAACAAAAAAAATGCGCTTTCCGCAAAAATGGAAAACGCAACATTGCTGTAAATAAAAACACCCCGACCTTGTTTTTTCCTTGCGCAAATCTGAATGTCGAAACTCATCCACCTCGTCACAACTTTCCCTTGATAGCACCAACCTCGCACAATGCTCGGTCGGTTCCGCTATCGGTCAGCTGTTCCTCTCCCCAACAAGTTTCGTTATACTCAACTCGTTGGGGTCTCCTTTGCGACATACTCTTACTCCGTCCCTTTGTGTCGAAACTCATCCACCGCCGTTCGGCGGTCCCCCTTCTCTTGCGTCCTCAAGAGAAGGCTTTGTGTGCAGTTGCAGAATGTGTCGAGAAACAAGCTGTCAAAACAAACTCGGTATTTTCGCGCGCGGAGACGGGCGTTTCGTCCGTAGTAGCGGAAAAAGCGAAAATTCCGTCTGCACACAGGGACCCCGCCCAAGTTGAAGAATGAAACTTGGGTGGGAGAGGAACAACCGAGCGACGTTGGTACTGTTCGTGCTTGCACGAATGGTAACGTCAAGCGAGTGTTGTGACGACGACCTGCGCGGCACTTGCAATCCACCCCGGGGGAGATGTGGGCGCGGCGCGTTAAGCAAATGTGCCCTGTGGGCACTTTGT
>CANRHN010000044.1 GCA_947630425.1 uncultured Clostridia bacterium
TAAGAGGAAACTGCTTCTTCGGCGACGGGAAGTTTTTGCTTGGGAAATCCTACTGAACCTATGCCGTAAGGTTTATCCGATTGGTCACCACCTTTTTTTATTATAAAAATCTAAATCGGAGAAACATGAAAAACAACGATTCTGTGCCGCGAAGTAGCTTTGAAGAACCGACAAACGATCAACCCGATTTTTCGGAAGAACATTCGCAGGCAAAAAAGAAAAAAGAAAAGGTAAAGTCGGACAAAAAACGAAAAAAACGCAATCTGTGGCCCATAAAAGCGTTTTTTATAACCTTTTTACTTGCCCTTGCCGTCAACACCGGTTCGGAGTTGGTCCTGACGGATTCGCAGTGGTGGCTTGCAACGATACTGACCGTCGTCATTTTGCTGTTGGGCGTCATATTTGATATTATAGGTACGGCGGCAACAGCCTGCGATATAGGACCATTCCACGCCATGGCAAGCCGAAAGATACGCGGCGGTAAAACGGCTGTATCTTTGGCGATGAAAAGAGACATCGTTTCTTCCGTTTGTTGCGACATTGTAGGCGACATCTGCGGTATTGTTTCGGGTGTGTGCGGTGCGGCTTTGGCAAGCGAAGCTATTAGCGGATTTGATTTTTCCACTGTTTGGAACGTGGTAATCAAGGTGTTGATTTACTCGGCTATATCGACGTTGACAATCACCTTTAAGGCTATCGGAAAAAATCTTGCCGTAAAAAATGCCAACAAAATCATTTTGGGCGTTGCCAAACTTTTGAGTATTTTCCGCAAAGAAGGATAACGTGCTGGAACAAATAAAATCAATTCAAGACCTAAAAAATCTAAGCGTCAAAGATCTGCCCCAACTTTGTGCGGAGATCCGAGAAAAATTGATTGCCGACGTCAGTCAAAGCGGCGGACACTTGGCAAGCAATTTGGGCGTTGTGGAGCTTACGGTGGCGTTGCATTACGTTTTTGACGAGTGCGACAAAATTGTGTGGGACGTGGGTCATCAATGCTATGTTCACAAAATTCTTACCTTACGGGGTGAGAATTTTTTGTCGCTCCGCAGTAAAAACGGTATCAGCGGTTTTCCCGACACGGAGGAAAGCGACAGCGACGCCTTCAACACGGGACACGCGGGCACGGCAATTTCCGCTGCGCTCGGGCTTGCCAAAGCGCGCGATTTGCGCGGCGAAAACTACAACGTTATTGCCGTTGTAGGGGACGGTTCGATGACTTGCGGCATGACCTACGAAGCGTTGAACAACGTCAAAGATACCAAGCTATTGATAGTTTTGAACGACAACAACATGTCTATAGGTCAAAACGTCGGTTCGGCAACGCTGAATATGTCAAAGCTGCGCGTGGGCAAATACGACCGCAACAAGGAACGGCTTAAAAAATTTTTGCTTAAAGTTCCCCTTCTCGGCAAGCCTACATACAAATTTCTCAGGTGGTGCAAGCGCCGTGCAAAGCTCGGTTATGTTCGCAACAGCTACTTTGACAACTTCGATTTGAAATATGTCGGAATAATTGACGGCAATGAAGTAAAGGATCTTGTGTACTACTTTACAAAAATCAAAAACAACGTTTCCAAACCGACTTTGATGCAAGTCGTCACCAAAAAGGGCAAGGGCTACACGCCTGCCGAGCAAGATCCGGAGAGTTACCACTCTGTAAACAAAGCGGGAGCGTCTGCCGATTTGTTGGAAAGCTCGGCGGTAGTGGGAGACGCTTTGGTTCGTCTGTTGGAGGAAGGAAAAAACGTTGCGGCAGTTTGCGCGGCAATGGCAAAAGCCACGGGACTTGCCGCTGTGCAGAATGTTTACCCCGATTGCTTTTTCGACGTCGGCATTGCGGAGGAGCATGCGGTAACCTTTGCCGCAGGACTCGCCAAGGGCGGCGTTCATCCCTTTGTGGCGATTTACTCCTCATTTCTTCAACGAAGCTACGATCAGATTTTGCACGATGTGGCAATTCAGAACCTGCCCGTGACCTTTTTGCTGGACAGGGCGGGCTTTGTCGGCGAGGACGGCAAAACGCATCAGGGACTTTTCGACTTGTCCTACTTGTCGCAAATACCAAACTTGACTGTTTATACGCCCGCCACCTATATGCAGTTGTCGCAAATGATTGAATGGTCGGTAGGGCAAGACCGTCCGATTGCGATAAGGTACTCAAAGCATTTGCTTCATGACAAGCGCGGTTTCGACGGCAAGTGGAACAGGACGACCGTTGCGCAGCCCAAGGTTTACCTTCTTGCAGTGGGAGCAAGGCTCTCACGGTTGGCTTGCGAGGTTGCGACAAAATTCGACAATGCCGCGGCGGTGGAGGTCACCTCGGTAAAGCCTTTGGACGAAGATTTGTTGAACGAAATTGTCGCGTGTAATGCCGCGGTGATAACAATGGAAGAAAACGTGCTTGCAGGCGGGTTCGGACAAAGCGTTACGAGTTACTTTGTCAAAAAGGGTTTTGCCGCGCGCGTTGTAAATTTGGGTGTAGACGATGTTTACGTCAAGCATGCGACGGTAGAAGAACAACTGCAACAATTCGGCTTTGACGTTGACAGCTTGACGGAACAGGTAAAAAATCTGTTGCAATAGTGTTGAAAATTATTTTGCGGTGTTGTATAATACAGTAAAGCAAATAGAACATTTTGTCTATAAAATCGGCTTTTTGAACCGAATAAATAGCAAATAGGTATACTATGCGTAACATAGTATTCTAAAAAATCGCAAAAAATCAAGTAATTCGGTACCGAGGTGGGGCATGTCACGCAAAACAAGGCAATCGACAATATTGGGTATTATAGCCGCCCGAGACATTGAAACGCAGGATGAGCTTGTCGCCGCATTGCGGCAGGAAGGTTACGACATCACTCAAGCAACAATTTCGAGAGACATCAAGGAATTGGGACTGATAAAAACTCTTACTTCCGACAACAAGTACAAGTACGTTACCAAGCAAACCTTGGACGTCAAGCTTTCGGTCAAACTTCAAAACGTCGTTCGCGAAACGGTCATTTCCGTTGTTACGGCGGAAAATCTCGTGGTAGTCAAAACAATCAGCGACAGCGCAAGCGTTGTTTCGGGAGCAATCGAACAGTTGTCTATGAGCGAAGCGCTCGGAATACTTGCCGACAAAAGCACCGTACTGATCGTGTGTTCAAACGCTCGCGACGCCGCGTCGGTTCAACAAAAGATAAACGGGCTGTTGTAGCCTTTGCAGGGAAAAATATGCTGAAAAATTTGGTTATAGACAACATAGCATTGATTGATCACCTCGAAATCGACTTTCGCGAAGGGTTGACGGTTTTAAGCGGCGAAACGGGTAGCGGCAAATCCATTATCATCGATTCGTTGGCATTTGTGTTGGGTGACAGGGCGGACAAAACACTCATCAAATACGGTCGTGACGCGGCTCAGGTTACCGCGCTGTTCGAAGTGACGCAGGGTTCGCCCGTTTTGGCAAAACTTGCAGAGTTCGGCTATGGCGACGATTGCGAAATTTTGCTTTTCCGCAAAATGTCCGTGGCGGGCAAAAACGAAATTCGTATTCAAGGGAAAACGGCAACGCTTGCCATTTTGAAAGAAGTATGCGCGGAGTTGGTGGATATTTTCGGACAGGGACAGCATTTGGCTTTGCTCAACGAGAAAAATCAGCTTTCAGTGTTGGATACGTTTTGCAAACACGGCAAGTATGCCGACAAATTGCGCGAGGAGCTTTACCCGAGGCTTTGTGCCGTCAACAAGGAACTAAAGGGGTTTGGCGGAGACGAGTCGGAGCGTGAGCGACTTCTCGACATACTCAGTTATCAGATAGAGGAAATCTCCTCCACAAATTTGAGCGAAGGCGAAGAACAAGAGCTTTTGATTGCCCACAAACGTATGGTAAACGCCGAAAGGATTTCCTCTGCAATAGGACAAGCTCTCGAGTGCCTCGACGGCGAAAGCGGCGCAATCAACAGCCTTTCGCAGGCGGCTTCGTTGTTGCGCGGTATCTCAAATTTGGAAGAGAGCGTTTTGTCAGGCGAGGAGCGACTTGTTTCGGCGCGTATCGAGGCGGACGACGTTGCCTCACAGCTTAGGGAAGTGCTTGCTTCGATGGAAATCAGCCCCAACGAAGTGGAAAAAATCGAAGAAAGGCTGGAAAAAATCCGTCAAATCAAGCGCAAATACGGCGGCAGCGTTGCAGACGCGCTCAAGTTTTTGTCCGAAGCTCGTCAAAAGTACGACAATTTGGCAAATGCAACGGAGCGCATACAGCAGCTAAACGAGCAAAAGAGCAAAATTTTAGCCGAAATGTACAATTGCGCCTTGCAAAAATCCGCCGAACGCAAGTCTACGGCGGCAGCTCTTGCAAAGCAAATTATGCGGGAGTTGAGCGACCTCGGAATGCGCGGAACAAGTTTTGAGGTTGCCTTCAACGAACAGCCCGACTTGGAGCAGTATAGCAACTCTCCCTATCCGGACGGATTTGACAAGGTGGAATTTTTGATGTCGGCAAACGTGGGAGAGCCGTTGAAGCCTCTTTCAAAGGTCATTTCCGGCGGCGAAATGTCGCGCTTTATGCTTGCCGTAAAAAACATCACGGCTGTTGCGGAAAAAATTCCTACGATGATTTTTGACGAAATCGACGCAGGTATTTCCGGAAATATGGCGCAAATGGTGGCAAACAAATTGGCAAATGTTTCCTTTGGTGGCGACGGCTATCAATGTATCGTAATTACCCACCTGCCCCAAATCGCCGCAATGGCAGATGTCAATTTGTACATAAAAAAATACGAACGGGACGGCAAAACCTACACGGACGTAGAAGTTTTGCAAAGCTCGGAGCAGCGCGCGGCGGAAGTTTCCAGATTGATGGGCAGCGTAGGCGAACATGCCATTGTCAATGCCAAGGAACTGCTCGATTGGTCGGAACGCTACAAAGCAAACCGCAAGTAAATTCAATGGTTCTTGTGCGTAAGTAAACAAAATATAATATGGCTCTATGTCAAATGTTGGGGTGTAGGTAATTTCTCCAACATATAATGGCTCTATGTCAAATGTTGGGGTGTGGGTATTTTCCCAACATATAATTGAATCGGCTTGATCCCTCTTTCTGCGGC
>CANRHN010000045.1 GCA_947630425.1 uncultured Clostridia bacterium
CTGTCAAAAACAACTCGGTATTTTCGCGCGCGGAGACGGACGTTTCGTCCGTAGTAGCGGAGAAAGCGAAAATTCCGCACTGCACACAGGGACCCCACACAAGTTGAAGAATGAAACTTGGGTGGGAGAGGAGCAACCGAGCGACGTTGGTACTGTTCGTGCTCGCACGAATGGTAACGTCAAGCGAGTGTTGTGACGACGACCTGCGCGGCACTTGCATTGCGTGGGAACTCGAAAAGAAGGCACGTGCAGTGGCTTCCAAATGAGAACCCACACAAGTTGAAGAATGAAACTTGGGTGGGAGAGGAGTAGCCGAGCGGTAGCAGTACCGACTGTAGACCTACAGTTGGTGCTACCAAGCGAGTGCTACGACGACCGACCGAGGCGGCGCAATGCGCCCGTAGGGTCACGATGGCGCAGGCGCCAAGCACAGAGTTGTTTGCCTCTTTTTTGTAGAATGGCTTTCAAGTGAAATTCATCGAAGTTTTGAAACGCGCCAAGTCCATCCGACCGCCTCGCGTTTGGTCGGAAATCAAAGTTCCAATACTATCGGCAGCACAATGGGGTTGCGCTGAAGTTTGACGCGGAAATAGTGCCGAACGGTTTTTTGCAGCGCGCTTTTGATAGCCGCAACGTCGCTCTGCTTGAGGGAAGCAAGTTCCTTGTTGATTTGCTCCGTCAGCTCCTCGAGAATGGAGCTTGGCGCGCCGTCCTCCTCGAAGAAGCAGCCGCGGGAAATCACTTGCGGCGAAGTGACGGGTTTGCCCGTTTTTTTGCTCACGCCCAAGGCACACACCAAAATGCCGTTTTCCGAAAGGGACAGGCGGTCCTTAAGCACGACATTGCCCACGTCGCCCACGCCCAAGCCGTCCACCATCACGCTGCCGCTGACCACCGAGCCCGCAACGCGGAAGGTGTTTTGGTCCAGCTCCACAACGTCCCCCAATTCGGGAATGATGATGTTGGATTTTTTGTGCTTGAGGTTTTCCACCAGCATTGCGTGCTGCTTTAAGTGGCGGTACTCTCCGTGAATGGGAATGAAGTACTTGGGCTTGACAAGGGTGTAAATCAGCTTCAGCTCCTCTTGGCAGGCGTGTCCGGAAACATGCACCGCGCTCAACGCGGAATACACCACGTTTGCGCCCTGTCTGTACAAATTGTTGACAACGCTGTACACGTCCCGTTCGTTGCCGGGGATGGGGTTGGCGGAAATTACGATCGTGTCGTTGGAGCCGATTTGCACCTTGTGGAACTCGCCGCTTGCCATGCGCGTCAACGCGGACATCGGCTCGCCCTGACTGCCCGTAGACAGTATTACCAGCTTGCCGTCCTCAACGGAGCTTACCTTGTCTATGTCTACAAACATGTCCTCGTCTATGTTCAAAATGCCCACTCGCACCGCCGTTTCGATGTACTTGTTCATCGATTTGCCGGAAAGGGCAATTTTGCGGCGGTAGGTTTTGGCAAGCTCGATGATCATTCCCAGCCTGTCAACGTTGGAGGCAAATGTGGCAATGATAAGTCTGCGCCCGCGCGCCTCGCGGAAAATTTGGTTGAGCGTTTCCTGCACAACCGATTCGCTCATGGTGTAGCCGGGCTTTTCCACGTTGGTGGATTCGCTCATCAACAGCAAAACGCCCTGTTTGCCTATTTCCGCAATGCGGTTGAGGTTCATAATTTCGTTGCCCAGCGGCGTGTAGTCCACCTTGAAGTCGCCCGTGTGCAGCACCGTACCAACGGGTGTGCGCAGACAAATTGCCACGCTGCCCGCCACCGAGTGGGAAACGTGTATGAATTCCGCCGTAAAATTGCCCAAACTTACCACGCTGCGGTCGGAAACGGGCACAAGATTGACAAGGTTGGTCGCGTTGTGTTCGTTGAGCTTGTTTTCCACCAACGCCAGCGTCAGCCTTGTGCCGAAAACATCCACACGACGTCCCAATTTTTCCAGAATGAAGGGCATCGCCCCGATGTGATCCTCGTGTCCGTGCGTAAGCAAAATACCCTTGATTTTGTTGCGGTTTTCCTGCAGATAGGAGACGTCGGGTATCACCACGTCCACGCCCGGCATGTCGCTCCCCGGGAAGGACATTCCCGCGTCCACGACGACGATGCTGTCGCCGTACTCAAACGCCGTCATATTTTTGCCTATTTCGCCAACGCCGCCCAAAAAAACAATTTTGAGTTTGCCGCGCGGCTTGCCGTGTTCCTTTGCGGAACGCGGAGGCGTTGCGCCGCCTTTGTTTTGCGGGGCGCGGGGAGCGGTTGCTGTTTTCTTTTCCGAAAACGCTTTGCCCGTCTTGCGGGAAGTGTTGTCGCCCTTAGCTTTGGAGGGCGCATTGTTTTGTTTTTTCATAAGTTACCTCTGTTAAACGCGGGGTTTGCCCGCATACGTATTTTATTTTTTCGACCTTAAGTGTTGCCCCAAACGGGCAAAAAAAGTCTTTTTTTGCGCAAAAAGCGACAAGGAACAAGTCCCACGTCGCCCATGAACAAGTTTGTGTGATACCTTCTGTTACTTTGCGCTGTTTGCTCGCTTTGCGCGTCGCGCCTGACGTCGATTGTAGCGGTCTGTGCCCTCGATTTCCACGCGTTTGTAGAAGAACGGTCTGTTCTTCAGACGGAAGTACTCCACCATGTTGACGCACTTCAGGTAGAAAAACAGCACAAAGCTCGGAACGTTTGCCACCAACGTCCAGACGGGATTGTCTATGAACAGCACGGACAAAACGGTCAACGTCGCCATGATGAGAATGACGACAAGCGTTTTCCAGAACAAATGCCAAAACCTGACGGGCGCGCATGCAAGCCCCTCTTTGAACGCCTTTCGCGTAGAGCCTTCGCCGCACACCACCGCAGGAAGCGTGTAGCCGAAAAAGGTTTGACGCGCGGTGTACAGCAACAATCCCGATGCCGCCACGGGGAAGATCGTCCACCAACCGAACGCTATCAAAAGCAGCAGGTAAAGGAATACACAGCCGCAAACAATAAGCACGTCTATGGGCAATGCCAACGCCGTTTGCAACAGCGCAAATTGCCAGGTTGCCGATTGCTTTTTTATCACAAACCAAGTGAAGGGTCGCTCGGCGTTGCTGGTCATAAACTCCTCCAGCTGACACCCCGCCGCAACGTCCGTAAGGGAGACGAGTACGCGGTAAGCCACAAACAGCACGCAAAACAGCACGCACGTCATTTCTACGCCGCCAAATGGCAGTCGCACCGACGAAAGGGACTTGCGCACGTCGGAAATAAGCTCTCCCAAACGTGCGGAAAATTGCTCTTTGTCGAATTTGCCGTCAACAACGGAGTTGAAAGTTTCCGTCAAAAATTGTCCGACGTTGTTTTCGCGCACCACCTTTACCATGTCGTCCACGAGATTGCCGAAAATCAAATACCCCAAAGCCACAACCAGCGCAAGCAACAACGCCTGATAGACAAGCGACTTTAAAAGTACTTTCCAATTGTGAGAGGCAAGAACAAGCGGTTTTAACATGGGCAACCTCAACCGAACATGATTTGACCGATGTCGCGGCGTTCTCCGCCCACATCGTCATAGTACTGCTTGTAGCTGAAGCAGGGCACGTAGCTTGCCACAAACACAAACGCCACGGCGTACACAAGCACGTCCAGCTTGAAGCTTTCCAGCAGGTACGCCAAAGCAAGCACGGCAAGGCGCAGCAGCGGGTACAGCAAAGCCGTCCCCCACAACACGCGCTTTTTGCGGAACATCATTCGAGCCGAGTAGGACATTGCCCTGTTGAAGCGGTAGTTTTCGCTGTACTTTAACGGAAAGCTTATGAGCAGCAAACAGAACACGTACGCGCCGACGGCTTTCAACGCCAACAAAAGGACGAGCGTCAGCGACACAATCGCCGTTGCGTTCCCCACAAACTTCATAAGCACAGACAGCCCCACCGCCACAAGCGAGCCAAGCTCCGACGCGACAAAACAGCACAACGCGTAGCAAAGCATTATGGGAAAAATGCCAAACGCGCGCTTCATGGGCAAAGCGGGCATTTGTCCCGTGCGCATGTGCCTGTCTATCTTGACGACCGCCACACATTCCGCAAGCACCAACACCGTCAATCCTATCGCAAACACCCACCAATACTTGCCGTAGCGCAAAACGGTAAGGGTGTTAAGCAGCCGCGATTGGTAGTTTGACATGGTAAACTCGTTGCGGAACAGCCCTACGATCAGCCCCGCTTCTGCGCTCGGCTTGTACAAAAAAGCGGCAAAAGCCATTACGAGCGCGGCGGGCAACGTCACGTAGATCAGCTTCCAAAAGTTGCGAAGCATATATGAAATTGACGATTTGCTTTGATATCTCATTTTTACGTTCCCGAACCGCCCGCAAAAGCGAAGAGGTTCGATTACGCTTATTATACAATAAAATACTTTATTTTTCAACTGTTTTGCAGCCACAAATTGAAACCGCCCTGCGTCGTCGTCGCAGCTTTCCCTTGATAGCACCAACCTCGCACAAGTAGCGACATACTCTTACTTCGTCCCTATCGTCTGCTTTCGCAGACACAACAAGGACCGCTCGCCGCGGTAAGTCAGAAGCGGCGAGCGCGTGGCTGCTACCAACACCACACTGTGGTGATTG
>CANRHN010000046.1 GCA_947630425.1 uncultured Clostridia bacterium
GTTGATTGCGCATGCGTTACGCAGTAGCAAGCAATCAACCGCCGCACGTGTGGTCGGAAATTAGTACATGTCTCCGCCCGGGTTAGGCGCAACAGGTGCGGGAGGCTCGGGAATGTCTACCACAATGGATTCCGTCGTGAGCAGCGTGCCCGCAACGCTTGCGGCGTTTTGCAATGCCGAGCGCGTAACCTTGGTCGGGTCGAGTATGCCCTTTTGTATCATGTCGCCGTACGTGCCCGTAAGCGCGTCGTAGCCGTAGTTCTGACTGCGGCGGGCAAGCACGTTTTCCACGATAACGCCGCCGTTTACGCCCGCGTTTTCCGCAATTTGCTTGATGGGAGCTTCGAGTGCCTTTCTTACAATTTGCGCGCCCGTCTTTTCGTCGCCGACAAGGCTCTTTACAAGCTTGTCAACCTCGGGTATAGCCGCAAGCAGTGCAACTCCGCCGCCCGCAACAATGCCTTCTTCAACGGCGGCACGCGTTGCGTTCAAAGCGTCCTCTATGCGCATTTTGCGTTCCTTCATTTCCACTTCGGTGGCTGCGCCCACGTTGATTTGCGCAACTCCGCCCGCAAGTTTTGCCAAGCGTTCCTGATACTTTTCTCTGTCGTAATCGCTGGTGGTTTCCGCCATTTGAGCGCGTATTTGCGAAATACGTTGCGCAATTGCCGATTCGCTTCCCGCGCCCTCAACGATAATGGTGTTGTCCTTGTCTACCTTTACCTGACGCGCTCTGCCCAGCTCGTTGAGCGTTGCGTTCTTAAGCTCCAAGCCCAATTCCTCGGTGATGACAGTGCCGCCGGTAAGTATGGCGATGTCCTGCAGCATTTCCTTGCGCCTGTCGCCAAAGCCGGGGGCTTTTACAGCCACGCACACAAATGCGCCGCGCAGCTTGTTGAGTATCAAAGTGGTAAGGGCTTCGCCTTCCACGTCCTCGGCAATGATGAGCAGTTTGCTTCCCGTTTTTACCACCTGTTCCAAAAGGGGCAGCAGCTCCTGAATGGAACTGATTTTTTTGTCGGTAATCAAAATGAAGGGGTTGTCTAACTCCGCAATCATTTTGTCAAGGTCCGTTGCCATGTAGGGGCTGGCGTAACCGCGGTCGAACTGCATGCCCTCCACAACGTTCAGCTCGGTGCGCATGGTTTTGCTTTCCTCAACGGTGATAACGCCGTCGTTGCCCACCTTTTCCATAGCGTCGCTTATCAGCTGTCCGATGTTTTCGTCCGCAGCGGAAATGCTTGCAACCTGTGCAATTGCCTGTTTGCCCTCTACGGGAGTGGAAATTTGTTTGAGCTTTTCCACGCACGCCTCAACAGCCTTGTCGATGCCCTTGCGCAAAATTATGGGGTTAGCTCCCGCGGCAACGTTTTTGTTGCCCTCGCGGATGATCGCCTGCGCAAGTACCGCCGCAGTGGTAGTGCCGTCGCCCACAACGTCGTTGGTTTTGGTGGAGGCTTCTTTGATTATTTGCGCCCCCATGTTTTCAAACGGGTCTTTCAGCTCGATTTCCTTGGCAATGGTCACGCCGTCGTTGATGACCAGCGGAGTGCCGTATTTCTTTTCCAAAATTACGTTTCTGCCTTTGGGTCCGAGCGTAATCTTGACGGTGTCCGCCAACTGATTTACGCCGTTTTCCAGAGCTTTTCTTGCTTCCTCGCCGTATTTGATTTGTTTTGCCATAGCTTAGTCCTCCACAATTGCCAAAATATCGCTTTGTTTGATGACGGTAACTTCCTCGCCGTCAATTTTGAAAGTGCTGCCCGCGTACTTGCTGTACAACACCTTGTCGCCGACGGAAACAACCATTTTGATGTCCTTTCCGTCTACCACGCCGCCCTCGCCTACTGCGACGACAACGGCAATTTCCTGTTTTTCCTGCGCTGCGGACGGAAGAAAGATACCGCCCACCGTCTGTTCTTTTTCCTTGGGTTGCTTTACCACAACCTTGTCAAAAAGCGGTCTGAGTTTCATTTATTGCCTCCTGAAATTATTATTTACACATTTTTAGCAGTCTAACCGTCCGACTGCTAACTATATTATACTACACTTTTGCAAAAAGTCAACATTATTATCGGACAAATTGTTGATTTTTTTGGCGAAAGTTGGGCGCAAGCGGTGCAAAGTTATGCCAAAAGCGTCGTCCAACACAATTTTTACAAAATGTCAACAAATCTATTGTTATTTTTTTTACAAAATGATATAATATTTTTACCAAATAAAGGAGAAAACAGTTATGTCATTTTTGGAAAAATCATTGTTTTCACTCGGCTCGTTTGATGTGCTGGTGTGGCATCTTTTGGTTCTGATCGCCGTGTTGGTGGTAATTGCAGTTGTAGTTGTTATCGCGGTGGTCGCGCACAAAAAGTCGTCCCAAAAGGCGCAGCCCGTCACCGAACAAGCGGCGGAGCAACCTCAAGCGGAGCAACCCGCCAAGCAAGCGGAGCAACCCGCTACTGCGGCTGAAGCTGTCGAAAAACAGCCCGAACAACCCGCAGAGCAACCCCAACCCGTTGCTCAACCTGTCGAGGAACAGCCTGTTGATGAGCAACCCGCAGAAGATGGCGACGTGACCGTCACGGAAGAAGAGGACGAAGAACCCGACGAGGACGAAGAACCCGCCACCGAAGAAGAAGCCGCTCAGGCAGAAAAGGATGCGGAAAAAGAGGCTGCCGATCGCAAACGCCCCAAAAATTACCACATTTCTCTCCGCGCGGACGGCAAATGGCAGGTAAAGCTTTCCAAGGGCGCAAAACCGCTAAAGCTGTTTGATACGCAAGCGCAAGCGATTGCTTTTGCCAAGGAAAAGGCAAAGAATCAAGAAGGAACAATCACTATTCACAAAGTCAACGGACAGATCCGTAAGCAAAAGTATTGATAACTGTTTGGTGTTGACATCTCCTTCTTGGAAAACAAGAAGGAACAATTACAATTCACAAAGTCAACGGACAGATCCGTAAGCAAAAGTATTGATATCTGTTTGATGTTGACTTCTCCTTCTTGGAAGGCAAGAAGGAACAATCACCATTCACAAAGTCAACGGACAGATCCGCAAACAGAAGTATCACTTGTCTTTTACCTGAATTTTGCCCCGCAAAGGCGACGCGACAAAACAAAAGCGTCGCCGAGGTAAAAGAGAACCGCCGAATGGCGGCAAAGGCGACGGGACGTACACGTCCAAAGGAAACCGCATGAACAAATGGGACAAACGATTTATGGAGCTTACCGAGCAGGTGGCTTTGTGGTCAAGCTGCTTCAAAGAGGACCGACAGGTAGGCGCAGTCATAGTGCGTGACAAGCGCATTTTGTGTACGGGCTACAACGGCGCGCCCGAGGGCGTACAAAGCTGCAAGGAAAAGGGCGAGTGTTTGCGCATCAAGCTGGGCATACCCAGCGGACACAATCTGGAGCTTTGCTACTCGGTGCATGCCGAGCAAAACGCCATTGTCAACGCCGCGCGTATGGGGACGTGTTTGGACGGCGCAACGCTGTACTGCACGCATCAGCCCTGCGTGATATGCGCCAAGCTGATTGTCAACGCCGGCATAAAGCGCGTGGTGTACAAGGAAGGCTACCCCGACGAATTTGCCGTCGAAGTGCTGCACGAGGCGGGCATACAGTTAGACAAGTACAGCGACTTGTAAACCGACCAAAGTGTCGCTCGGGCATTCGGTGAAAAAAGGGCTTCGCTCACACCTCGCGCCCTTTAGTCGAGGAACAAAATAGACTTTGCGCGAGGTGTTCGTTGCAGATTATTTTTCGGGAAACACACTTGCGGCTGTGGTGAACAAGGTTGAGGTGTGCTTCTTCGTAAATATGAGTTACAGATTGTTTTGCGTGCGAACACCCTCGCTCCTGTGTTAAACAAGGTCGGGGGCGTTTTTCTTCGTAAAAATTTATTGCGAGGTGTTTGTTGCAGATTATTGTGCCGCTCGCATATTCCCCGAAAAAAGGGCTTCTGGGTGCAGTTTATATATTAAAAATAAGGGTGTGAGCGCGTGTATTGCGCGCAAAACGGCTTTATTTTCGCCACACAAAGCCTTCTCTTGAGGACGCAAGAGAAGGGGGACCGCGACGCGGTGGATGAGTTTCGACACCAAGGAGCGAAGTACGAATATGGCGCAAAGGGGACCCCAACGAGTTGAGTATAACGAAACTTGTTGGGGAGAGGAACAGCCGACTGTTAGCGGAACCGACCGAGCCTTGCGCGAGGTTGGTGCTATCGAGGGAAAGCTGTGACGAGCGGTGGATGAGTTTCGACACAAATCAGCTTCCCCACGAGAGGGGAAGTGGCTGCGCAAGCAGACGATAGGGACGAAGTTCATTTCGTCTAACCAAATAATGCTTCCCCTTCGAAAGGCGGAGCTGTCTGCGGCAGCCGACCGATGGGATTGCTGTTTCGCTTGAACATTCATCTTGTTATCTTAAAAAAAATGACCGATTGCTCGGTCATATTTTTATAGGTTCTATAATAAATGTTGGGGTGTGAGTAAAAAAAGATAGAGCAAAGACTCTTTTTCAGTGTATAATTGAATT
>CANRHN010000047.1 GCA_947630425.1 uncultured Clostridia bacterium
CGCAAGTCAATTATACACTGAAAAAGAGTCTTTGCTCTATCTTTTTTACTCACACCCCAACATTTATTATAGAACCTATAATATAGGAGTCTACTTCCACGTTAAATAGCAATTTTCGCGCGCAGAGACGGTTGTTTTGTTTCTCTTTTCCACTCGGTTTGAGTGGAATTTTTTTATTCGTTTTTTGTCGTTTTTCCCTTCGTTTGGTAACAAAAATGGTGCGTATATTACGCAATCAACTCCACAAACTACGCTTAGCAAATTGAGGTGTATATGAAAAAATCCCTTTTTCTGTTTTTTGTATTTGTGATGTTGTTGCAGGCAATCTGTGTTTTTGTGCCGCAACATCAGGTTGTTTCCGCAAGTACCGTTGACGGAGACGTCGGGGAGTTTTTAGAGGACGTCGGAGAGCTTTTTACAAAACAAAATTCCTCCAAGGTAAACGAAGAAGTGTACTTGGGCGGCTACCCGCTCGGAATTACCATAGACGGCGACGGGGTAACGGTTATTGGATTGAATGAATTTGTCGGCGAAAACGGCAAACTTTGTTGTCCCGCGTTGCAGTCGGGCATAGAAATAAACGACGTCATTGTGGAGCTGGGCGGTCACAAAATTTACGGCTCGGCAAAACTTGCGGAAATTGCAAGCAAATCGGCAGGCGAAAAACTTTCCGTCAAGTATTTGCGCAACGGCGTGATGAAGGAAACTTCCATTGTGCCACAAAAGGATCTGGCGGCAGGTCAGTACAGGCTTGGATTGTGGACGAGAGATTCCTCAAGCGGCATAGGCACTTTGACGTATGTCAGAAAAAATCTCAATTTCGGCAGTCTCGGACACCCCATTTGCGACCCAAAGGGAACGATAATTTCCTGCAAAAACGGCGGTGTGTTTTCCTGCACGATTGACGGCGTGGAAAAGGGACAAAAGGGCGCGGCAGGCGAATTGAAGGGCGGATTTTGCTTTGACAAACGCATTGGCAACATCTATGCAAACAACAAGTTCGGCGCATTCGGAAGCTTCAATTCCGTTCCGTCGTTTTGCGACGAAACGATAGCGGTTGCCGACGTCAGCGAAGTAAAACCGGGCAAAGCAAAAATTTACTGCACCTTGGACGACAATGTTCGCCGCGCCTACGACGTGGAGATAGTCAAGGCTGCCATGCAAACTTCACGCGACGACAAGGGAATGGTGTTGCACGTCACCGACAAAAAGCTGTTGGAAAAAACGGGCGGCATCGTACAGGGAATGAGCGGCAGCCCTATAGTGCAAAACGGAAAGCTGGTGGGCGCGGTTACCCACGTGTTTATCAACGACCCCACGCGTGGGTACGGCATGTACGCCAAGTGGATGCTTACAAACTAAAGTTTTATGTAAAAAAGTTGTTATGCAACAGGCTTGTCAATTGGCGAGCCTTTAATTTTTGCGTCCCAAACGGGCGGTAACGGCGCGGAAACGAAAAAATTAAAAAGCTTGCAAACAAATTTTGAAAAACGATTGGCAAGCCTTATAAGCAGTTGAAATTTTCTGTTATACATGCTATAATACTTCTGCAAGGTTTCATATTAACAAGGAGGCATCCAATGATATTTGAACTCAAACAATACGATACCAATCTATTAAGGTTCTATATGGATAGAACAAGTTTGGGTGAGATTGTTTACAATATCGACCGGATAAACGATGAGTTGAAACATTTGTTGCCGATTGGATTAACGCCCACCCCGGATGGTCTTGCAAAATGGTTGTCCTCGCGTGTAATACCAAAAAACAGAGAGTTTGTCGATCAAATTCTCTCGAAGAGCGGTCTTTCCGCGAACGATACTCTTGGAATTATCAGATTGTGCAAAGGGCTTTCGCTTAACGACAGTTATTGGATCGTCGAAGAGGGGTTCGATGGCAAATTTGCGGACTACAACCTCTACGAAAACAGTTTCGCTCGCACGCTGGCATTGATAGCATATACAGGTTACGGTAGCAATACTCGTAAAGGGTTTACGTCATCGCCGGAGTATACCACTAATGGCACGTTGAGAAAATGCTGGCGTAGGTTAAACAAGAAAATCTATCTTTACAAGGGTGGAACATCGGGTGCTGCCAATGCAGGCAACGAACCATATTCCGAATTTTACGCCGCACAAATTGCCGAAAAAATGGGGATCAAACACGTCAGTTACAACCTTTCCAAATGGAAAGGACAACTGTGTTCCACTTGTGAGTTGTTTACGGACATCAACACGTCGTATGTTCCAATTCATAGATTTTTACCGAATTGCACATTGACGAAAACGGTGGAGTATTTGAAATTTCTTGGCGAAAGTTTTTATGATGATTTCGCCGATATGATGATATTCGATGCTCTGATCTGCAATACCGACAGGCACTTCGGAAATTTCGGTTTGTTAGTCGATAACGCAACAAACAAGCCAATGGCATTGGCGCCCATATTTGATAACGGCTTGTCGTTGTTCAACTATGCGATGGAAGATGATTTGCAGGAAATAGACAAGTACGCGCAGACTCGCACGCCGGCTTTTGAAGGCGTTTCTTATGACACACTTGTCAAAGAATTTCTGTCCGACAGGCAGAGGGAACAGTTGCGCAAACTGATAAACTTCAAGTTTAAGAAGCATCCAAAGTATAATTTACCTGCCTGCCGTCTGAAAACCATTGAGGCATTCATTCAAATGCGTGTACAGGAAATATTAGATACGAAAAGATAAGGTTTTGTAAATTGCGCTATTTTGTACGTCAAAATAGTACCCACAAGAGTAGATGTCCCTTTCGGTGTTTATCAAATCCCTGAAAAATGTGATATTTATGCCGGTGATTATGTTCGAAGGAGAATATAATTCCTTACTGCTGTGATATAATAGTATGGGGCCGGTTTTGCATTAGCGTTGATACGACTCATAAGTCGTTTTGTTGCATTTTAATATTTTTTAATTTGTTTATAACTTATTGACAGGTTCACGTGTTTATCAACGACCCCACGCGCGGGTACGGCATGTACGCCAAGTGGATGCTTACAAACTAAAGTTTTATGTAAAACAGTCCGTTGTTGGGTACAATAAAAGCAAAAAGGAGTTTTTTGTAATGAAGTACCATCAATGGCTGGAAATCTGGCTGAACAACTATGTAAAAACATCATGCAAGGCGCGTACTTGCAACATCTACACACAAGC
>CANRHN010000048.1 GCA_947630425.1 uncultured Clostridia bacterium
TCTTAAAACCCAAAGCAGCATAAATAAATAATCAGCGAGAGCAAGCCCTTTGAAAGACAAGGGCTATTTTCCTGTACGGCAAAAAGCCATTTTCCCACCCGAACGGGCGCCGAGAGGGCAAATCTGCTGAAAAAAGGCGTTTTGAGCAGGCAAAAAGAGCCTAAAAAACGGCTCTCAAAAAAAATTTTCGGCAAAATGCAGAAAATTACTGAAAATTGCTTGACAAATCACAAAATTATCGTAAATTTGGCTTGCGTTATTCAATGACCTTTGCTATAATATTATAAATAAAACTTTGTTCAACTTTGAATTGAACAAGATTTTTCTAATTTGTAGGTGCAAGATGAAGCTATTGCAAATGAGGTATTTTCAGACGGTGTGTCGTTACGGCAGCATTACCAAAGCGGCGGAAGAATTGTTTGTCAGTCAGCCTACCATTTCCTTCTGTCTCAAAGAGCTTGAGGACGAGTTCGGAGTAAGGTTGTTTCACCGCAGGCACAACCGACTTCAACTGACGGTGGAAGGGCAGTTTTTTCTTGACAAAATCAACTACATTCTGCAATCGGTAGACACCCTTTCCACGCAAATGAAGGACATGGGCAACAACCACAATCACGTAAAAATTGCCGTCCCCGCCATGATAAGCACTTTTTTGTGCCCGAAGATGTTCAACGCTTTTACCGAGCTGTACCCCAACGTTGAGTTGGAAATGTTGGAAACGGGCTCGTTGCAGGCGCGCAAACTTGTAGACGCCAATTCCGTAGACCTCGGCATCACCATTTTGGACAACGCCGTCATCGACGGCTACAACACTTTGCCCCTTGTTTCCACCGAGTTGGTGTTTTGCGTAAGTCGGTCGCACCCGTTGGCAGGGCGCAAGCACATTTCCTTCAACGAGCTTGCCGACGAGCATATAATACTCTTCAAGGCGGACAGCTACCAAAACATTTTTATAAAAAAGGCATTTTCCGACATGGGCATAGTGCCGAAGATATTGCTTTATTCTTCGCAACTGTACACCATAAAGGAGTTTTTGAGTTACGGCTCGGCGGGCGCGTTTCTGTACAGACAGGTGGCGGAAATGGACGACGATCTTGTGTGCATACCCCTCGACAGGGCAATCATACAGGACATTGTGCTTATATGGTCGCGAAGCGGCAACCTTTACTCCGATTCGGAAAACTTTATACAATTTGCCAAACAGTACAAACTTAACTAACCCAAGGAGGAACAATATATGAACATTTGGCACGACATCGCGCGCTCAAGAATAAATGCCGACGATTTTTATGCCGTGATAGAGATCACCAAAGGCAGCAAAATGAAGTACGAGCTTGACAAGGAAACGGGCTTGCTCGTTTTGGATAGAATTTTGTACACGTCCACTCACTACCCCGCAAACTACGGGTTTATACCCCGCACGCTTGCCGAGGACGGCGACCCGATGGACGTGTTGGTGCTTTGTTCCGAGCCGCTTTTGGCGCACAGCTTGGTCAGGTGCTACCCTATAGGGGTCATCATAATGAACGACAACGGCTCTTGCGACGAAAAGGTAATCGCCATACCCTTTACCGACCCCAACTACAACTGTTACAAATCCATCAAGGACTTGCCCCAGCACGTATTTGACGAAATGCAGCACTTTTTCCGCGTGTACAAAGAGCTGGAAAACAAGCCCACCTCGGTAAGCGAGGTACACGACGCCGACGACGCCAAAGCGATAGTGCAAAAGTCCATAGAGTACTACATCACGAACATACTGTCAAAAATGTAAAATCGTTTGTTGAAAGCCCGCCTTCAAGCGGGTTTTTAATTGCTCAAAACGGCAAAAATGTTTGATTTTTACCTTTCCGTCCGTTTGCAATGTTGACTTTGTTGTCATAATCTTTTATACTGACGTAAAGGAAAAAACGAACTCGCAAAACATGAACATAATCGACTACGTTATCAAAAACAAGCAAACGTTTGACAAATCGCCCTTCAACGAGGTGGACAGCCTTGTGTTGTGCGAGCTTTCCTATCTCAATTTTACAAAGGAGCTTGCGGGCGCGCCGACGGTCAGCCTCAAAGAGCTTTGCCTTCACTCCGACGAGCTTGTCAAGGACACGTTGCTTCCCAAAAGCAACGCCAAATTGCTCAACGCCATTGCGCAAAGTCCGCGTTTTTCGCCTGTCAAAGCGGGGTATTTTCGCGAGCGCAACAGCGTCGAAGAGGAAACGCGCTTTGCAGCAATCACGTTTGAACTTACACCCGAATTGAACTATATCGCCTACCGCGGCACGGACATCACGCTGTTGGGTTGGAAAGAGGACTTCAACATGGCGATACTCAAAACCATTCCGTCACAAAAATTGGCTTTGGAGTACCTGCAGGAAGTTGCGCCCAAACTCAGCGGCAAGCTTCTTCTCGGCGGACACAGCAAGGGCGGAAATTTGGTGGTTTATGCCGGCGTTTTCGGCTTTGACGAGTTTCGCGACAAAATCGTCGCCATTTACGACCACGACGGACCGGGCTTCAAGGAAGATTTTTTTCCGCAGGAAAGCTACAACGCGGTGTTGCCGCTTGTAAACAAAACAGTTCCGCACGATTCCATCATAGGAATGTTGTTCAAAACCGTCGAAAACTACAAGGTGGTGGCAAGCACAAGTCTTTCCGTAATGCAGCATAACCCGTTCAGTTGGAAGGTAACGCCGCAGATGCGCTTCAAAAAGCTTCCAAAAACCGCGCGCACGTCCGTCGTCACCGAAGTGACCCTTACCAAATGGATCGCCGAATTGGACGAACCTACCACGCAAAAACTTGTAGACGCAATGTTTGCCGTGGTGTACGGTAGCGGCGCGCAAACAGTGCCCGAACTGCTACATCATCCGCTTCGTTGCATTGTCGGCATGAAAAAAGCCTTTCGCGATTTGGACGAAGAGGGAAAACAGCTGCTTTCCTCCAACGGCAAAGAGCTGCTCAAATTGTGGTTTTCCTCCCTGCGCCAATTTGAAGAATAAGCCGACCAAACGCGAAGCGGTGGATGAGTTTCGACACAAAGGAGCCAAGTAAGAGTATGCCGCAAACGGGGACCCCAACGAGTTGAGTATAACGAAACTTGTTGGGGAGAGGAACAGCCGACCGATAGCGGAACCGA